>NZ_CAJCKE010000011.1:0-155020 GCF_903970925.1 Serratia sp. ME47
TCTCGCTGACCCGGCGGCTTGTCAGTCGTTGTTCCCGGTCAGTGGAGGCGCATTATAGGGAGTTCTCGGCAGGCCGCAACCCCTAAATGCAAAAAACTTTTCAAGCGCGGATTTTTTCGGCAAAACGCTGACCAAACCCGCATTTTTGTCACTTTTCGTACTGAATCTGGCTAAATTCCTGGGCGAAACGATCGACTTGCTGCCAATCTGTGTACTCAACTTCCTTACTGGTATCCGTTTCTCCACCGGTCATACGCATAATAAATTGAATCATGATGCGATCGAACCAGCGATAACGTGGATAACGCAATGCCCCGGCAAACACCGCACACTGTTTTGGCTGCCACGGCGACGCCAACAGGAACTTGCGGGTATAGGCGTTGGTTTGCGGCGAACGCTTTTCCGGTTTGCGCGCGGTCAGATTGACGGCAAAGAATGCGCTGGGCATCCGATTCAACTGTTCGGCATGACGTTTAACGAATTTATCCAGCACCGGGTTAAAGTGCCCGTAGCGAATAGAAGCGCCGATCATCACCTGCTGATACTGGCTAAGGTCGATCTGTTCCGCCTGCAACAGATCGATAACCTCACAGCGCAGCGTATCCTGCAATTTGCTTGCTATATAAGAAGCGATAGCACGTGTTTGCCCGTCACGGCTCGAATAAAGTATCAATGCCTTCATGGCGTACTCCTTATAACAGGCTCACTCACGCCAGAAGGTTGGCGTGAACAGCACCAGCAATGTAAACACTTCCAGGCGCCCGAACAGCATCGTCACCACCAGGATCCACTTGGCCGCCGCTGGCATCGTGGTGAAGTTGTCCGCCACCACGCCCAGACCAGGACCAAGGTTATTCAGCGTTGCCGTCACTGCCGCAAACGCGGAGAAATCATCAACGCCGGTCGCAATGATCGCCAGCATGCTGACGATAAACACCAGCGCATAGGCGGAGAAGAATCCCCACACTGCTTCCAGAATACGTTCCGGCAGTGCGCGATTGCCCAATTTGATGGTATAGACCGCGTTGGGGTGCACCAGCCTTTTCAATTCGCGCGAGCCTTGCAGGTACAACAGCAGAATACGGATCACCTTCAGGCCGCCGCCGGTCGAACCGGCGCAACCGCCGATGAATGCCGAACACAGCAACAGCATCGGCAGGAACAGCGGCCACTTGGCGATGCTGTCGGTCGTAAAACCGGCCGTGGTCGCCATCGATACCACCTGAAAGAACGCCTGATTGAGCGTTTCCATACCGCTCTTATAGACGCCATGTCCCCAGAGCACCAACGTGCACACCACCACCAGCGTTAGTTGAACGAAGATAAACATGCGGAATTCAGGATCGCGCCCATAGACCTTCAGACTGCGGCCGCTTAGCAAAGCGAAGTGCAGACCGTAGTTACAGCCGGAAATCAGCAGGAACACGGCAATGATGGTGTTGATGGTCGGGCTGGCGTAATAACCGATACTGGCGTCGTGGGTAGAAAATCCGCCAATGGCGATGGTCGAGAAACTGTGGCCGATGGCGTCGAACACCGACATCCCGGCCCCCCAGAGCGCCAGCGCACAGGCGACGGTCAGCAACACATAGATTAGCCACAGGGTTTTGGCGGTTTCGGCAATACGCGGACGCATCTTGTTATCTTTCAGCGGCCCGGGCATTTCCGCCCGATACAGCTGCATGCCCCCGACGCCGAGTATCGGCAGTATCGCCACCGCCAACACGATGATCCCCATCCCGCCCATCCATTGCAGCATTTGGCGATAGAACAGGATGGCCTTAGGCAACGAGTCCAGCCCCACCAGCGTCGTTGCGCCGGTAGTCGTCAATCCCGAGAAGGATTCAAAGAAGGCGTCGGTCAGCGACAAATTAGGACGTTCCGAGAACAGGAACGGCAATGCCCCCACGCTGCCCAGCACGGTCCAGAACAGCACGACGATCAGGAAACCTTCACGCGGCTTCAGCTCGTGTTTCTGCTTACGGTTCGGCCACCACAGCATCAGCCCGATGGTCAACGCCACGAAGAACGTTTGGCTGAACGCTCGCCCCGCCCCATCGCGATAAATCAATGCCACCAGGCCGGGAATAAACATCGTCCCGGAGAACAGGATGACCAGCAGACCAACGATACGGGTTATGGCGCGAAAATGCATTTCAGCACGATCCTTAGCAATTCAATTGGGAGGATTATTGCGAAATGGGGGTTAATTGCAAATTACCGCGACTGAGATCACGCAATTTATTCCCAAACAGCTCGACCTCAGTCGCCGGCAGCGCCAAATGCAGCACGACGGCGGCGCCGTATTCACTCTGCAGGATCCGACCTGCGGTTTGCTGCAACAAGTTCTCCACCAGCGCCAACTGCGCATAGTCGCACTGCAAGATATATTCGGCTTCGGGCACCTTTTGCGCCAGCGCCAGCTGCTTCAATGCCTGTTGGACACCGTTGCCATAAGCTTTCACCAGCCCGCCGGTGCCCAGCTTGACACCGCCGTAGTACCGAACGACTACGGCGGTCACTTCACCGATACCGCTGCCCATCAGCTGAGCGAGGATAGGTTTGCCGGCGGTGCCCGACGGTTCTCCATCGTCGGAGAACCCCAGCTGCTGCGAATCATCGGGGCTACCGGCGACGAAAGCCCAACAGTGGTGCCGCGCCGCCGGGTGCTCATCCCGCACCTGCTGAATAAACGCCTTTGCCGCCTCCACCCCGCCGGTCGGCGCCAGCAGGGTGATGAAACGGCTCTTCTTTATCTCTTCGGTAAAGCAGGTTGCTTCCGCCGGTATCGGGTACGGCCGCATCAAGCCAGGTTCAGATCGCGCGTCATGTTCTCGATGCGCTTTTCATGGATCACGATGTTGTCTTCGATGCGAATACCGCCATACGGTTTCAGCGCATCGATGCGATCCCAGGCGAAGTGCTGCTTGAACTCGCCGCTGCGCCACGGCGCCAACAGAGACTCGATGAAGTACAGACCCGGTTCGATGGTCAACACCATGCCTGGCTGCAACACGCGGGTGCAACGCAGGAATGGGTACTTGGACGGCGCCGCCAGATGGGTGCCTTGCTCATCCTGCATAAAACCGGCGGCGTCGTGCACCTGCAGGCCCAACGGATGGCCCAACCCGTGCGGCAGGAACGGCGTGGTGATACCCGTTTCGACCATCGCCTCTTCGCTGAGGCCATTCACCAGTTTGTGATTCTTGAGCAGCTTGGCGATGCGCTGATGCATCTGCACATGATAGTCGGTGTAACGCACGCCGGTTTTAATGGTGTCGATCAGCGCCAGCTGTTCACTATTGAGATCTTTCACCAGATGAGCGAACTCGCTGCCGCTTTGCGCCGCATAGGTACGCGTCAGATCGGCGGCGTAGCCGTTATATTCCGCCCCGGCGTCGATCAGAAAACTCAGGGACTCGGCCGGCGGCTGATGATCCAGCTTGGTGTAGTGCAGCACCGAAGCGTGCTCGTTCAACGCCACGATGTTGTCGTAAGGCACATCGGTATCGCGATGGCCGGTAGCCGTCAGGTAGGCCAGATTGATGTCGAACTCGCTCATGCCGGAGAGGAAGGCCTCATGCGCGGCACGATGGCCGGTTACCGCCGTCTTCTGCGCTTCGCGCATGCAGGCCAGCTCATAGCCGGTTTTAATCGAACGGTGGAAATCCAGGTAGTTCAGCACCGCTTTCGGGTTGATGTTTTCCGAAGGGATGCCGAGATCGCGGGCGCGCTGTTGGGCATAACCGATATAGCCGACGCGCTCACGCTGCGGCGGCAGCTGCTGCGCGATCGCATCGGCGTTGGCCAGCGGCATCAATTCGAGGGACTTGGTCCAGAAACTGTTCGGCAGCGGCTCTACGCTGTGCCAGTAGTCAACCGGGGAGTAGAACCACAGCTTCGGCTTGTTGACGCCATCTATCCACAACCAGCAGTTCGGCACCGACGTCACCGGCACCCAGGCTTTGAAATGCGCGTTCACTTTGAACGGGTAGCTATGGTCGTCCAAAAATACCTTTTGCAGTTCCCCGGAGTGAATCAGCAGCGCATCCAACTTGTTGCGCTCCAGCACTTCACGCGCGCGTTTTTGCAGTTCTGCCAGGTGGTCGTTATACAAAGAAGCCAGCGTTTCCATCACAGTACCCTTATGCCTTAGCACGAAAGAAGCCATCTTAACACAGCGCTCCGACGCACCAACCTCATCGCGTTGGGCATGCGGAGCAGCTCGCAATTCCCTGCAAATGCCGTTACATCCGCAGCTTAACCATTAACCAGCCGCCCAAACCGAGCAGCGCTATCGCCAGCGCCCACAGGCCATGGTGTTCCAACAACACCGCGCCGGCCGCGGCGACGCCCGCCAGACACTGCTGCAGAAAGCCACACAGCGCCATCGCATAAGCGCCGTACTCTTTGGCATCGCTGACCGCCATCGCCATGCTGTTGGGAAACAGCACCGCCTGGCCAAAAATGGTCAGGCAATACAGCGCGATGAACAGCGCCATGCCGGAAAGGCCGGCCAGAACGCCGCTCCACCACAGCAGCAGGATCGCCGCCGTCGCCAGCGCCACGATGCCGCTGCCGGCCTGCATCAGTTTTTTCCCGCCAAGACGCGCCACCGTACGGTTCACCGTCAGCGCCCCGCTGAAGTAGGCGACGCCGATCACCAGCCCCAGGGCGCCGAACGCCGTGACGTTGAGACCAAACTCCTGCTGCATGACGAACGGACTCACTTCCTGCAGTGTCACCGTGGTGGCAAACCCCAGCCCGCCGACGCAGGCCGGCCAAAAGAACCCAGGCCGCCGCAGAATGGCAAAGTAGGTTGCCGCCATCGCCGGGCGCACGCCCCCTGCCCGTCCCGCCTCCAGCGGCAGCGTCGCCATCAGCGCCAGAATGATCAAACCGGTGGCGCCCATCAGGACGAAGCCCATCTGCCAGTGCGCATATTGGCTCAGCAGGCCACCGATAAACTGACCGCCGCCCAGCGCGGTGATAAAGGCGATGGAGAGCACCGACAGACGCCGCGCCAGTTCGTCCCCGCTCCAGTTATCCCGCACGATGATGCGCGCGATGATCGCCGCACCGCCGGCACCCACGCCCTGCAGCGCACGCAGCGTCAGCAATTGGGCGCCGTTGCTGCACAGCGCCAACAGCCCGCTGCAGCCAATGAAAAGAAATAAAGACAGCGTCAGGGGCGCGCGGCGGCCAAAGCGATCGGCGGCCGCGCCCCAGAACAGCACCGGCAAGGCGGCGCCGATGACGAAGATTGAAATGGACAGCTCGGTAGCGCGCCGGCTCATCGCCAGCTCCCGCATCACCGTCGGCAGCGAAGGCAAGTACACGGTCGTCGCCATTTGCGCCATAAACACCAACAGACACGCCAGCGTCATGGTTCTGGCGGGAATGCTCCATAAGCCGCTGCGTTTAACACAAGCCGCCTTAGTCATGCGTAACCTCGTCTGAATGTTCATTCGCTGCGAGCAAGTGTATGAGGGCCGACAAGCTCCGGCAAATGCCGATAGCACATAAAATATAACTTCGTTTCAAATCAAAAAACTAACTTGGCGACATGTGATCAGACCAGCAAAAATGCAATCTCTCATTTGCATATTGTTAACATAAAAACCACACTCCTCTTCATCTGGTCATACCAGATCATACGCTGATTCAGGAGATAGACATGCTCTACCAAGGCGAAACATTACAACTGCACTGGCTCGATAACGGCATCGCCGAGCTGGTGTTCAACGCACCGGGCTCGGTCAACAAGCTGGACACCCGCACCGTCGCCAGCCTGGGCGAAGCGCTCACCGTGCTGGAAAACCAGCCAGAGCTCAAGGGGCTGCTGCTGCGCTCCACCAAAGCCGCATTTATCGTCGGCGCCGATATCACCGAATTCCTTTCTCTGTTCGCCGCGCCGGCTGAAAAGCTGCAGGAGTGGCTGGTATTCGCCAACAACGTCTTTAACCGGCTGGAAGATTTGCCGGTGCCGACCATTTCTGCCATTAACGGCTATGCGCTCGGCGGCGGTTGCGAATGCATTTTGGCGACCGATTTCCGCGTCGCCTCACCGGACGCGCGCATCGGCCTGCCTGAAACCAAATTGGGCATCATGCCGGGCTTCGGCGGCTCCGTCCGCCTGCCGCGCCTGCTGGGTAACGACAGCGCGCTGGAAATCATCGCCGCCGGCAAAGACGTCAGCGCCAAAGACGCGTTGAAAGTCGGCCTGGTCGATGCGGTAGTGGCGCCGGAAAAACTGGCCGAAGCCGCGCTCAACATGCTGCAACAGGCGATCGACGGCAAGCTGAACTGGCGCGCCGCGCGTCAACCGAAGCTGGAGCCGCTGAAGCTCAGCCCGATCGAGGCGGCAATGAGCTTCACCACCGCCAAAGGCATGGTGCTGCAGACCGCCGGCAAACATTACCCGGCACCGATGACCGCGGTGAAAACCATTGAAGCCGCCGCCAAGCTGGGCCGCGATGAAGCACTGAAACTGGAAACCGCCAGCTTCGTGCCGTTGGCGCGCTCCAACGAAGCGCGTGCGCTGGTCGGCATCTTCCTTAACGATCAGTTCGTGAAGGGCCAGGCGAAAAAGCTGGCCAAGAATGTGGACGCGCCGAAACAGGCGGCGGTGTTGGGCGCCGGCATCATGGGCGGCGGCATTGCTTACCAATCGGCGTTGAAAGGCGTGCCGGTGATCATGAAGGACATCAGCGACAAATCGCTGACGTTGGGCATGAACGAAGCGGCCAAGCTGCTCAATAAGCAGTTGGAACGCGGCAAGCTGGACGGCCTGAAAATGGCGCAGGTGCTGTCGACCATTCAGCCGACGCTGGACTACGCCGGCATCGAGCGCGCGCAGGTGATCGTCGAAGCGGTCGTGGAGAACCCGAAGGTCAAAGCCGCCGTGCTGTCGGAAGTGGAAAACCTGATCGGCGAAGACACCGTTCTGGCGTCGAACACCTCGACCATTCCGATTAATCATCTGGCAAAATCGTTGAAGCGTCCGCAAAACTTCTGCGGCATGCACTTCTTTAACCCGGTACACCGTATGCCGCTGGTCGAAATCATCCGCGGCGAACAAACCAGCGACGAGACCATTGCCAAAGTGGTGGCCTACGCCAGCCGCATGGGCAAAACGCCGATCGTGGTGAACGACTGCCCGGGCTTCTTCGTCAACCGCGTGCTGTTCCCATACTTCGCCGGCTTCAGCCTGCTGCTGCGCGACGGCGCCGACTTCCGTCAGATCGATAAAGTGATGGAAAAACAGTTTGGTTGGCCGATGGGCCCGGCCTACCTGCTCGACGTGGTGGGCATCGACACCGCACACCACGCGCAAGCGGTAATGGCGGCCGGCTTCCCGGAGCGCATGAGCAAAGACTATCGCGACGCCATTGACGTGATGTTCGACAACCAGCGCTTCGGTCAGAAAAACCAGCTGGGCTTCTACCGCTACAGCCAGGATAGCAAAGGCAAACCGCGCAAGGACAACGACGAGCAGACCGATGCGCTGCTGGCCGAAGTGAGCCAACCGCGCCAGACCATCAGCGACGAAGAGATCGTTGCGCGCATGATGATCCCGATGATCAACGAAGTGGTGCGTTGCCTGGAAGAGAAGATCGTCGCCAGCCCGGCCGAAGCCGATATGGCGTTGGTCTACGGCATCGGTTTCCCTCCGTTCCACGGTGGCGCGTTCCGCTACCTGGATACGCTCGGCACCGCCAACTACGTTGAGCTGGCCCAGCGTTACGCACACCTCGGCGCCCTGTATCAGGTGCCGGCCGGTCTGCGCGCCAAGGCCGAACGCAATGAAAGCTACTACCCGGTGGCGACACCGCTGTCCGACGTCGCAACCCGCCAACCGGCATGAGGTCATAAAGATGGAAAACGTAGTTATTGTTGATGCCGTACGCACGCCGATGGGCCGCTCCAAGGGCGGCGCCTTCCGCCAGGTGCGCGCCGAAGATCTCTCCGCTCATCTGATGCGTGAAGTGCTGAGCCGCAACCCGGCGCTGAACGCCGACGAGATCGATGACATTTACTGGGGCTGCGTGCAGCAGACGCTGGAACAAGGCTTCAACATCGCCCGCAACGCCGCGCTGCTGGCCGAGATCCCGCACCGTGTGCCGGCGGTGACCGTCAACCGCCTGTGCGGCTCTTCGATGCAGGCGCTGCACGACGCGGCGCGCGCCATCATGGTTGGCGACGCGCACATCAGCCTGATCGGCGGCGTGGAACACATGGGCCATGTGCCGATGAACCACGGCGTGGATTTCCATCCGGGCCTGAGCCGCAGCGTAGCCAAGGCCGCCGGGATGATGGGGCTGACCGCTGAAATGCTGGCCAAGATGCACAACATCAGCCGCCAGATGCAGGATGAGTTCGCCGCGCGCTCCCACCAACGCGCACATGCGGCGACGCTGGCGGGTTACTTCAAAAACGAGATCATTCCGACCAACGGCCACGACGCCGACGGCGTGCTGACCCGTTACGATTTTGATGAAGTCATCCGCCCGGAAACCACCGTCGAAAGCCTGTCGGCCCTGCGTCCGGCGTTCGATCCGGTGAACGGCACCGTCACCGCCGGCAGTTCTTCTGCCCTGTCGGACGGCGCTTCCGCCATGCTGCTGATGAGCGAATCACGCGCCAAAGCGCTCGGTTTGAAAGCCCGCGCCCGCATCCGCTCGATGGCGGTCGTCGGCTGCGATCCTTCCATCATGGGCTACGGCCCGGTGCCGGCCAGCAAGCTGGCGCTGAAACGCGCCGGTCTGAGCGTGCAGGACATCGATCTGTTCGAGCTGAACGAAGCGTTCGCCGCCCAGTCGCTGCCGTGCATCAAGGATCTGGGGCTGATGGACAGCATCGACGACAAGATTAACCTGAACGGCGGCGCCATCGCGCTCGGCCACCCGCTGGGCTGTTCCGGCTCCCGCATCTCGACCACCTTGTTGAACAACATGGAACGTCGCGACGCGCAGTTCGGCCTGGCAACCATGTGCATCGGCCTGGGCCAGGGTATCGCCACCGTGTTTGAACGCGTTTAGCTGTGTCTATCTTGGGATGACCGCGTCACCACTTCAAATCGCGGCATCCCGCCAAGTTTAGTTGCCGTTCTTCCCGCCTGTCAGGGGCGGGTTTTTTATGCCTGAAATTTGCCGACGCCCAAATAAAAACGGGGCGACCCTCGGCCACCCCGTTCACTGCGCATCGCCTCTGTCAGATAAACGAAAACGCGTCGCCAAACATATGCGCTTCCTGCGCGCCGCGCTCGGCGCAGAAACGCTCGCGGGCGATTTTCGCCATCTCGAAACGCCCGGCGATGTAGATGTCATGCTCCGCCAACGTGCCGAAATCCTGCAACACCGCGCTGAGCACGGTGCCGCTGCGGCCACGCCATTCCGCCTCCGGCTGCTCGACCACCGGGATCACCTTCAGGTTCGGGTGTTGCACCGACAGCGCTTCCAGCTCGCTCAGATCGTACAGGTGCTTCAGCTCACGCCCGCCCCAGTAGATGGAAATGTCGCGATCGGGCTGCTGCTCCAACGCGGTCAACAGGATTGAGCGCGCATAGGAGAAGCCGGTGCCGCCGGCAATCAGCACCAGCGGACGGCTGCCCTCTTCCCGCAGCCAGGCGTCGCCGTGCGGCATATCGACGGTGATCGCCTGCTCTTTCAGAATGCGATCCATCACCGCCATGGCGTACAGATTCAGCTCCGAAGCACCGATATGCAGCTCGATGTAATCTTGCTGCGTCGGGGTTGATGCCAGCGAGAACGGACGTTTGTCGCGCTCGTCCATCACCACCATCAGATATTGCCCTGCCTTGAAAGAAAACGGCTGCTCGGGCACCAGACGTACCCGATAAACCGTATCGGTAATGGCCTCTACCGAGGTCACTTTACAGCTCAATATTGTCATGCGTTCCCTCTGTCGGGTCATCAATGCAAAGCTGAGAACAGGGCCTGACGCTATAACGTCGGTTCCCTGTCACTGAAAATTGCGAGCTCATCCCAGATTTCGTCGACGCGCGCACGTACCTTTTCATCCATCTGAATCGGACGGCCCCATTCGCGATCGGTTTCACCCGGCCATTTGTTGGTGGCGTCCAGCCCCATCTTCGAACCCAGTCCGGAAACCGGCGAGGCGAAGTCCAGATAGTCGATCGGCGTATTCTCCACCAGAACCGTATCCCTTGCCGGATCCATTCGTGTGGTAATCGCCCAAATCACGTCATTCCAGTCGCGCGCATTGACGTCATCGTCACAGACGATAACAAATTTGGTGTACATAAACTGCCGCAGGAACGACCAGACGCCCATCATCACGCGTTTCGCGTGGCCGGCGTACTGTTTTTTCATGGCCACCACCGCCAGGCGATACGAGCACCCTTCCGGCGGCAGATAAAAATCAACGATTTCCGGGAACTGTTTTTGCAGGATCGGCACGAACACTTCATTCAGCGCCACTCCCAGGATCGCCGGCTCATCCGGCGGCCGACCGGTGTAGGTCGAGTGGTAAATCGCGTTGCGACGCTGGGTGATGTGCGTGACGGTGAATACCGGGAACTGGTCGATTTCATTGTAGTAACCGGTGTGGTCACCGTAGGGGCCTTCCGGCGCCATTTCACCCTGCTCGATATAGCCTTCCAGCACGATTTCGGCACTGGCGGGCACTTCCAGATCGTTGGAAAGGCACTTGACCACTTCGGTTTTATTGCCGCGCAGCAGCCCGGCAAAGGCATATTCAGACAGGGTATCCGGCACCGGCGTCACCGCGCCGAGGATAGTGGCGGGATCGGCGCCCAGCGCCACCGCAACCGGGAAACGCTCGCCGGGGTGCGCCTGGCACCACTCCTGGTAATCCAGCGCGCCGCCGCGGTGCGACAGCCAGCGCATAATCACTTTATTCTTGCCCAGCACCTGCTGACGATAGATACCGAGGTTTTGCCGTTCCTTATGCGGGCCGCGGGTCACCGTCAGCCCCCAGGTGATCAGCGGCGCGGCGTCTTCCGGCCAGCAGTGCATCACCGGAATGCGGCCCAGATCGACATCATCGCCCTGCCATACCTGCTCCTGACAAGGCGCGGATCCCAGTACCTTGGTCGGCATGTTCAGCACCTGCTTGAACTTCGGTATTTTGTCGAACAGATCGCGGAAACCTTTCGGCGGCTCCGGCTCTTTGAGGAAAGCCAGCAGTTTGCCGACTTCGCGCAGCGCGCTGATGTCTTCCTGCCCCATGCCCATCGCCACGCGATTGGCGGTGCCGAACAGGTTGCACAGCACCGGCATGTCGTACCCTTTCGGGTTTTCAAACAGCAGTGCCGGGCCGCCCGCCCGCAAGGTGCGATCGGCAATTTCCGTCATTTCCAGGTAAGGATCGATCGGCTGGCTGATGCGTTTTAGTTCCCCTCTCTTCTCCAGCAACGAGAGGAAATCGCGTAAGTCACGGTATTTCATGCTGATCATTATAGCGGCCAGTGGGGAGGGCATTATAAGCCCTCTTCAAGGTTGTTGCTGCAATTTTGTTAACGCCGCCCGCTGTCGGGTGGCTCTCAGCCGCAGTTGAACGGCACCAGCGCAGCCAGTGCGCGCGTATCCTGATACTCGCGCGTCTCTTCGCCGTGGCGGAACACCTTAAAGCCCTGCCCGTTGGTGCTGAAATAACGCAGCGCATTGCCTTCAACGTGCAACAGACTGCCTTCACGCAACGCCACTACCGATTCGCTCGGGTTGATCGCGCAGAACTCCGCGAGACGCTCGTCACGGGTTTCGCCCATGTGGCCGCTGATGTGCGCATCGATGTAATGCGGGTTAATCTGCACCGGGAACAACCCCAGCGCCGGCAATACCACGCTGCAGCGCACCGGCATGTCATTGGTGGTGCGAATGCTCGGCGTCGCCACGTTGCAACCTGCGCTCCAGCCGACGTAAGGCACTTCACGCTCGCGCACCGCGCGCTGGATAGGCACGATCAGGCTTTGTTCGTGCAGCATCTGGTTCAGCAACCAGGTGTTGCCGCCGCTGACCAAAATGCATTCGGCCTGCGCGATCGCCGCCGCCGGTGAAGCGGCGTGGTGAATGCTGGTGACTTCAATGCCCAATGTTTGCGCCAGCTCCTGCGCGCGCCGATCGTAGTCGTAACGGATCAGCGCGTAAGGGATAAAGACGGCGGATTTGATGCCGCGGCGCGCAATCATCGCCAGCAGTTGGCTTTTGGCGTACCCCAGCAGCTCGGCTTCGCCAGACAGCTTGCCGTTGCTCAACAGAAACAGCTCCATTTTTCTCCCCTCGGTCAAAAACGATGAATAGCGTCACAGCCGGCGGCGCAACGCCTTGCCATACTGTGACGGTAACAAATTTTTAGCCCTCTGTTATACCAGCGCCGTATCGATAAGTGTGTGACCCCTCGCTAATAGCCGTAGATTCAGAAAGATAGGCGATGTTACATGCTGAAACTTGCATCACTATGTATCCGGAATAGCTTTTGATATGCTTACCGGCTGGCAGAAAGGCATGTGAAATTATGGAATCCTGGTATCTACTTTATTGCAAACGCGGTCAGCTGTTGCGAGCGCAGGAACATCTGGAGCGGCAGCAGGTAAACTGCCTCAGCCCGATCATCACGCTGGAAAAAATCGTGCGTGGCAAGCGCATCGCGGTCAGCGAACCCCTGTTTCCCAATTATCTGTTTGTGGAATTCGACCCGGAGCGCATTCACACCACCACCATCAGCGCCACCCGCGGCGTCAGCCACTTCGTGCGTTTCGGCGCGCTGCCGAGCGTCATCCCGAGCAAGGTGATCGATGAACTGCGCACGCACACCAGCGAGACCTACGTCGATCCGGAAACCCCGCAGCCGGGCGATACCGTTCTGATCGTCGATGGCGTATTCGAAGGGCTGCAGGCGATCTACACCGAGCCGGACGGCGAGGCCCGCTCGATGCTGTTGCTCAACCTGATCAACAAACAGGTCAGTCAAAGCATCGACAATCGGCAATTCCAGAAAATGTAATGCAAAAAGGCGCCCTCAGGCGCCTTTTTTACGGTATCGCGCTTAGCGGCGCAGCGCTTCTTCATGCAGCCATTGGGCGACACGCTTGGCGAAGTAGGTCAGCACGCCGTCGGCGCCGGCGCGTTTAAAGCACATCAACGACTCCATCACCGCAGGCTGCTCCTGCAGCCAGCCGTTCTGAATCGCCGCCATGTGCATGGCGTACTCGCCGGACACCTGATAAGCGAAAGTCGGCACGCCGAAGGTATCCTTCACCCGGCGCACCACATCCAGGTAAGGCATGCCCGGTTTCACCATCACCATGTCCGCGCCTTCCTGCAGATCCTGCGCAATCTCTTGCAGCGCTTCATCGCTGTTGGCCGGATCCATCTGATAGGTCTTTTTGTTGCCGCCTTTCAGGTTGCCGCTGGAACCCAGCGCATCGCGGAACGGACCGTAATAGCAGGAAGCGTACTTGGCGGAGTAGGCCATGATCTGGGTGTTCACCAAGCCCTGCAGTTCCAGACGATCGCGGATCGCCCCGATACGGCCGTCCATCATGTCGCTCGGCGCCACGATTTCCGCGCCCGCTTCGGCATGAGACAGCGCCTGACGCACCAGAATGTCTTTGGTCACGTCGTTAATCACGTAGCCCTGCTCATCGATCACCCCGTCCTGACCGTGGGTGGTGTAGGGATCGAGCGCTACGTCGGTCAGAATGCCCAACTCAGGCACCGCGTCTTTCAGCGCGCGCACCGTGCGCTGCACCAGCCCTTCCGGGTTGTAGGCTTCTTCCGCATGCAGCGACTTCAAGCCCGGTTCAATCACCGGGAACAGGGAGATCACCGGCACGCCGAGTTTGGCGATGGTTTCCGCTTCCTTGACCAGCAGATCGATCGTCATGCGCGATACGCCCGGCATCGAGGCCACTTCTTCCTGGCGGTTGCTGCCTTCCATGACGAACACCGGATAAATCAGGTCATTGACCGTCAGTTGGTTTTCGGCGACCAGACGGCGGCTGAAGTCATGACGGCGCACGCGGCGCATACGGCGACCAGGAAAGGTGCCCGGAAATGCATAGCTCATAGTTTTCTCCTAGCTCAAACCAGCCGGAATAGCCGGCGGGCGTTCTCATCGGTTTTTTGCCCCAGCCATTGCGGCTCTTCCTGCCGCCAGACGGCGACCTGATGCACGATGTGGGGCAGGAAACAGGGTTCGTTGCGGCGAGATGCGGGTTTAGGCTGTAAATCCCGGGGCAACAGATAAGGGGCGTCAGTTTCCAGCAGCAGACGCTCGGCCGGGATCTGCGGCAGCAGGGCGCGCAATTCCAGACCGCGCCGCTCGTCGCATACCCAACCGGTAATCCCGATCGACAGGCCCAGCGACAGGCAGCTTGCTAATTCTTCGGCGGTGCCGGTGAAGCAGTGCACCACGGCCGCGGGCAGTTTATCCAACCACGGCGTCAGTAGCTCGGCAAAACGTGCGTGTGCGTCGCGACAGTGAAGAAACACCGGCAGCGCCAACTCCGCCGCCAGCGCCAGTTGCGCGCTGAACGCCGCTTCCTGCTGCTCCGGCGTTGAGAAGTTGCGGTTGAAATCCAGACCGCATTCACCGATCGCCACCACTTCTGGGCCGGCGGCCAGGGCATAAATCTGCTCAGCGCTGCGTTCATCCCAGCTGCCGGCGTTATGCGGATGCACACCGGCGGTGGACCAGCAATAGCCCGCATGCTGCTGCGCCAGTTTGGCGGCCTCGCGGCTCTCAGGCAGATCGGTGCCGGTAATCAGCATCCCGGTAACGCCCGCCGCGCGGGCGCGCTCCACCACGGTCTCGCGGTCTTTGGCGAATTGGCTGCTGGTGAGGTTAACGCCGATATCAAACATGGTTTTTTCCAAAGCAAAAGCCGCCCTATGGGCGGCTTCGCAATCAATGTGGATCAGGGCGCTGGGGGTTCGTCACCCTCGTCGTCGTCTTCCGCCTGCGGACGGCGTTTGCCGGTATAGAAGCGAGCGAAGAATACCCCCACTTCAAACAGCAGATACATCGGTATCGCCAGCAGGGTTTGCGAGAACACGTCCGGCGGCGTCAACAACATGCCGACCACAAACGCGCCGACCAACACATACGGCCGTTTCTTCTTCAGGTCTTCCGGCGAAGTGACGCCGCTCCAGCACAGCAGAATGATGGCGACCGGCACTTCGAAGGCGACGCCAAACGCCATAAACAGCGCCATGACGAAATCGAGGTAGTTTTTAATGTCGGTCGCAATGGTCACCCCCATCGGCGCGGTCTTGGCGAAGAAGCCGAAGGCCAGCGGGAACACGATGAAGTAGGCGAAGGCCATGCCGAGGTAAAACAACAGGCTGCTGGACACCAGCAACGGCATCATCAGGCGGCGTTCATGCTTGTACAGCGCAGGCGCGATAAACGCCCATACCTGATACAGGATCATCGGCGCGGAGACGAACACCGAAACGATCATGGTCAGCTTGATCGGGGTGAAAAACGGTGACGCCACGTCGGTGGCGATCATGCTCGCGCCGGCCGGCAACTGCTTGAGCAGCGGCGCAGAAACCAGCTGGTAGATGTCGTTGGCGAAAAACACCAGCACCACGAACACCGCCAGTACGCAAATAATCGAGTTCAACAGCCGCTTGCGCAGCTCTATCAGATGACTGATAAGGGGTTGGGTATCTTCAACAGCCATGTATTAACGATCGCCACTAGGTTGGTGAGACGCTGGGGTTTTATCCGCAACAGGTTCGACAGGAGCAGGCGCGGTTTCCACCGGCGCTTTAGCCGGTTGCGCCGCCACTGGCGCAGCCACGACGGCTTCAGGTTCCACTGCCGGTTTTGGCACGGCGGCGGGCGCGCTGGCGCTGGTTGCCGCTTCCGCCGGCGTCACGCCGTCATGCAAGGCTTCCGGATCGATGGCCTGCGGGTTATGGATGGTGTTCGCCAGCTCTTCTTTCTCGCCCCGGTAGGTGCGTTTCAAGGATTCCGCCGCGTCTTTCAGCTCATCCATCGACGCCTTCAACTCCGGCGTCAGGTTCTGCAGGCCGGCCTGTTCGGCTTTCTTCAGGCTGTCCTGCAGCTCCTGCAGCTTCAGCTCCTGAGACAGTTCGTGCTGCACCGAGGCCGCCAGCGAGCGCAGCGCGCGGATCCAGCCCGATACCGTTCTGACCGCAACCGGCAAGCGTTCCGGCCCCAGAACAACCAGGCCGATCACCAGCACCAGCAGCAGCTCACTAAACCCAATGTCAAACACGGTTTATACCTGCTCTTTGTTCTTCGACTCTTCCGGTTTCACTTCCGGCTGCTTATCGGTAATAGGCTTGGCCGAGAAATCAGCGTCATCCAGGCTGCTTTTTTCAGCCGTGTTGGGGGTCGACGGCGTATCGTCACCGATCGCTTTTTTGAAGCCCTTGATCGAGGCGCCGAGATCGGAACCCAGCGTGCGCAGTTTTTTGGTGCCGAACAGCAGCACCACGATCACTGCGATGATCAACAATTGCGTAATACTAATACCGCCCATTTTAATTACCTCTAATTTTAAGGGGTCTTTTAAAGCCAGCCCGCATTATAGAGCCGACTTCACCAGAGTAACGAATTAAATCAGGTGGTTCGCTTCCAGCCAATCACCCAGCATACGATGCCGGCGGCCATCATCCAGGCGGGGAACACCTCGATTTGCCCCAGCAGCAACAGCGTGCCGCTTACCAACAGTGTAGCGCCAACGCCGAACAAATAACGTGACTGCCCCTGACGAACCCGCTGAGCCTGCATCTGGTTGGTCAGCTTATCAACGCTTTGTTGCAACAGTTTATGCTGCTGCAGGCTGTCGTAAAACAGCTCGGGCAGCTCGGGCAGTTTCTCCGCCCAGAACGGCGCCTTCTCTTTCAGCGCGCGCACCACGGCGGGAATGCCGACCTGATCGCGCAGCCAACTCTCGAGGAACGGCTTGGCGGTGGTCCACAGATCCAACTGCGGGTAAAGCTGACGCCCCAGCCCTTCAACATACAGCAAGGTCTTCTGCAATAACACCAGCTGCGGCTGCACTTCCATATTGAAGCGGCGCGCGGTGTTGAACAGGTTCAGCAGCACGTTGCCGAAGGAGATCTCCGCCAACGGCTTCTCGAAAATCGGTTCGCACACGGTACGGATGGCGAATTCGAAGTCTTCCACGTTGGTGTCGCGCGGCACCCAGCCGGAGTCGACGTGCAGTTCCGCCACCTTGCGGTAATCGCGGTTGAAGAAGGCGATGAAGTTTTCCGCCAGATAGCGTTTGTCATCCTTGTTCAACGAACCGACGATGCCGCAGTCGATGCCGATGTAGCAAGGATCTTCCGGATGTTCGTAGCTGACGAAAATATTACCGGGATGCATGTCCGCATGGAAGAAGCTGTCGCGGAATACCTGGGTAAAGAACACCTGAACGCCGCGTTCCGCCAACAGTTTCATGTTGGTGCCCTGCTGCTCCAGCGTGGCGATGTCCGAGACCGGAATGCCGTAGATACGCTCCATCACCAACACGCTTTCGCGGCAGTAGTCGGAGTAAACTTCCGGCACGTACAGCATCGGGCTGCCGTCGAAATTGCGACGCAGCTGAATGGCGTTGGCCGCTTCGCGCAGCAGGTTCAATTCGTCCAGCAGGGTTTTTTCGTACTCGCGCACCACTTCGCGCGGACGCAGGCGGCGGCCGTCCGGCAACAGCTTCGGCACCCAGCCTGCCAGCCGGTACATCAAGCGCACGTCGGCTTTGATAATCGGCCCGATATCCGGCCGGATCACCTTCAGCACCACTTCCTGGCCGGTGGTTTTCAGCCGCGCGGTATGCACCTGCGCGATCGAAGCGGACGCCAGCGGCTGCTGCTCGAAGTCGTCGAACCAGGTTTCCAGCGGGCCGCCCATCGCCAGCTCGATATGCTTGCGCGCCAGCGCACCGTCGAAAGGCGCCACCCGATCCTGCAGCAGCGTCAGCTGATCGGCAATGTGCGGCGGGAACAGATCGCGGCGGGTCGACATCATCTGGCCGAACTTGATCCAGACCGGCCCCAATTCCTGCAGCGCCAGCCGCAGACGTTCGCCCAGCGGTTTGTCCTTGTGCCGATTAGGCATCCAGAACAGCAGCCGGCGGCCGAAGCGCAGCGGCAGCGTCAAACGCATTGTCGGGATCAGCTCGTCCAGCCCATAGCTGAGAAAAACGCGGACGATAAAATACAAACGACGCAGTTCGCCTGGGGTCATCGCTTGCCCTCCAACTTATCCATGCGGGCAATCAGCGCTTCCGCGCTGCGGGCGAGCGCATCCACTTCTTCATTGAACCACACCACTTCCAGCGGCCCCGGCGCCAGACGCCACTCTTCCGTCAGCGCCTCAGCCATGTCTTGCTGCCGACGCATCAATCCGGCCTTGAGTAACGAAGCACCTTTGCCCAGCGCCTGAGTAATGCCTTGAGCGGCGATATCGCCGATATAGGGCGCCAGCCATTCCGCCGGATCCCACTCCGCCAGATCGAGCAGGCCAACCAGCTGTTGCACCACCTGAATATCCCCTTCCACCGTCAATTCGCCGCTGCGCATCAGCACCGGCAACTGCTGGCGATCGCGCAGCTTCAGTAAGGAGGGAATGCGGCTGCGCACCGTGCAATCGGCGCTGTCTTCAGACTGCCCCAGCACATCCACGCGCAGTTCGCTGAACACCAGCACCAGCGGTGAAGCCAACTCTTCCAGTTCGATGCGCAGCACCTTGCCCGCCAGGCGTTGGCGAGCGGCTTTCATGCTGCGATCGCGAAACAGCAGGTTATTCAGCGAGGTTTCCAGCGCACCGGTCAGCAGAGGGGTAAACAGCATCGGCATCTCCCTCTCAGAACTTGAAGCCGCGATGCAGGGCGACAATCCCACCGGTCAGGTTGAAATAGGTGACGTTTTCAAAACCGGCGTTGCCCATCATGCCCTTCAGGGTTTCCTGATCGGGGTGCATACGGATCGATTCCGCCAGATAGCGATAGCTGTCCGGATCTTTCACTACCAGCTCGCCGATCTTCGGCAGCACGTGGAAAGAGTATGCGTCGTAAGCTTTGCTCAGCGGCGCCAGCAGCGGTTTGGAGAACTCCAGCACCAACAGGCGGCCGCCCGGCTTCAGCACGCGGAACATCGAACGCAGCGCTTTGTCTTTGTCGGTGACGTTACGCAGGCCAAAGGAGATGGTGATGCAATCGAAGTAATTGTCCGGGAACGGCAGCGCCTCGGCGTTGGCCTGCACGTAATTGATGTTGCCGACGATGCCGCGATCGCGCAGCTTCTCGCGCCCCATCTTCAGCATCGAATCGTTGATGTCCGCCAGCACCACCTGCCCCTGCTCGCCAACCATGCGGGAGAACTTGGCGGCCAGGTCGCCGGTGCCACCGGCCAGATCCAGCACGCGCTGCCCGCGGCGCACGCCGCTGCAGTCAATGGTGAAACGCTTCCAGATACGGTGGATGCCGAACGACATCAGGTCGTTCATCACGTCATACTTTGCCGCTACCGAATGAAAAACGTCCGCCACCATGGCCTGTTTTTCGTCTCTAGCGACGGTGCGAAAACCGAAATCGGTGGTTTCCTGCGATTGATCTGCCATTGTCCTGCCTGCTATTCAGTCAATTTTGTGTGGATGAGTGTACCAGAAGCCCGAGGAATACCCCACCTCGCCACGGCCTCAGCCGTGCGAAACGAAGCCCGGTTCCCCGGTGGTATCATCATCGTCGTTCGTCTGCGGCAGCGCGGCGACCTCGTCGTCGTTCGCCTCTTCCGCTTCATCGTGTTGCGCGCCGGCTTGCTGCGCCAGCAGCGGGTTTATCGGCCGCTTGACCTCAACCCCCAGCGCGCGGAAACCTTCAATTTGGCCGATAAGATTACCACGGCCTTCGCTCAGTTTGTTCATCGCCTGACGATAACTGCCCTGCGCCTTGTCCAGGCTCTGTCCCAGCGCAGACATATCGTCCACGAACAGCCGCATCTTGTCATACAGTTTCGCCGCGCGCTCGGCGATGCGCTGGGCATTCTGGCTCTGATGCTCATAGCGCCACAGGTTGGTTATGGTACGCAGCGCCACCAGCAACGTGGTCGGGCTGACCAGCATGATGTTGTGCTTGAGCGCTTCGCTGATCAGCTCCGGCTCGCGATCGATAGCCAGCAGGAAGGCCGGCTCGACCGGAATGAACATCAGCACATAGTCCAGCGAACGCAGCCCCGGCAGCTGCTGGTAGTCCTTGCGGCCCAGCATGCGAATGTGGCCGCGCAGCGAAGCGATATGTTCGCTCAGCGCCGCTTCGCGCTCCGCCTCGTCTTCACCGTTGAAATAGCGCTCGTAGGCGATCAGCGACATCTTGGCGTCGATCACGACATCCTTGCCCTGCGGCAGGCGCACGATCACATCGGGCTGCATGCGGCTCTGATGATCTACCCGCACGTTGACCTGCGTTTCATACTCGTGCCCTTCGCGCAGGCCGGAGGCCTCCAGCACCCGGCTCAGCACCACTTCGCCCCAGTTGCCCTGGGTCTTGTTGTCGCCTTTCAGCGCCTTGGTGAGGTTGATGGCCTCCCGCGCCATCTGCGCATTCAACTGCTGCAGATTGCGTATCTCGTGCGTCAGCGTATGGCGCTCACGCGCCTCCTGGCCAAAGCTGTCCTGCACCTGCCGGCGGAAACCGTCCAGCTGTTCGCGCAGCGGCAGCAGTAACCGATCCAAACTTTGCTTATTTTGCTCGTCCACCTTGCGGCCGCTGTGTTCAAAAATGCGGTTGGCGAGGTTTTCAAACTGGGTGGTGAGGCGCTGTTCGCTGTTGATCAGCAGACGCTGCTTCTCCTCCGCCGCCATGCGCGTCTCTTCCAGACGGATGGTGACTTCGCGCAGCTCGGCCTCCTGCGCGCTGTTCACCTCGCGCTGGGCGCGCAGCTCTTGGTTGAGCAGCTCGCATTCGTTGCGCCAATGGTTGAGCTGTTGCAGTTTTTCATGTCCGGCCGCCAGCTGGCTGTGCAGGTTGCGCAGCTCCAGCTCGTTCTGGCGCGACTGCTGTTCGTGGCGCTGCAGGGCCTCCTGCCGCACGGCCGTCTCCTGCTGCGCCTGCTGCAACGCTTGCTCCAGCAACCGCAGTTCGGTTTCATGTTGCGCGTTCGTCTGCTGCACTCGCAGACTGGCGATCAGCCACCCCAACAGCATGCCGATCGCGACGCCGCCAATCCCATAAATCAGACTGGTATCCACCCCGCCTCCTGTTGCACCTTGCCGTTCCGGCGTTTCGCACGCCCATTGCCCGTCACGTTAAGGGGAGGCTGTATGGATGTCCAGCCTGATTTTGCCCGCCGCGCACAATATTGCGCGGCGCTGCGCAATTTAGCGAGAAATCAGCCCAGCCACTGGCTGAGCCACTTGATGCCGAACGCCCCCGGCGCCAGAATGCCGAACGCCCAGATCATCGCCGACGTGACGTTGGCCAACTGGAAGTAGCGCTGCGGCATGCCGCAAATGCCCCCCACCAGCGGCACCACGGCGCGCAGCGGGCCGAAGAAGCGGCCAATGAAAATGCCCAGCACGCCCCAGCGCTCAAAGAAGGCGTGGCCGCGCGCCAGCAGCTGCGGATTGCGCGACAGCGGCCACATATGGGCCACCCGATCCTGATAGTGATAGCCGATCCAGTACGAGAGCCAGTCGCCGAAAAACGCCCCGGCGGCGGCGGCGGCCCAAATCGGCCAAAAGGCGATGCCGCTTTCGCCGATCAGCGCGCCCAGCGCCAGCAGGATCACCGTGGCCGGAAGCAGCAGCGACAAAAACGCCAGCGACTCGCCGAACGCCAGGAAGAAGATAATGGGAATGGCCCAGCCTTCGTGCTGACGCACGACGTCGCTGACCCAGTTAATAACGTCATTGAGGCTCAATGCGGGGCTCCTGATACGCGATGGTTCGCCGCCTAGGATAAGCCGGGGCGAGTTAAACCCCGGCTAAACGCGCGGCAATTTACTCGAGGTAGAACGCCCGCAGCGCTTCGCGCTGGGCCGCGCCCAGGCCGTATTCCGCTTCCAGCCAGCGGTCAGTGGAGCCGTATTGTTGGCGGATGCAGCCCAGCGCCGTCATCAGGAACTCCTCGCGCGCGCTGAGCACGTAGGCGAATTGCTCCAGCGCCGCCGCATTCAACTTGATAGACAGCTGATCCAGCATCTGCTCGCGGAAAGCGGCCAGCGTGGTTTCGGTCAGCAGATAGTCTTCCAGCACCGTCGCTTCGTCGGCCCCCAGCGCGAACAGCACCAGCGCCGAACCGACCCCGGTGCGATCCTTGCCGACCGCGCAGTGTTGCACGATTGCGCCGCCGCCGGGGTTGCTCAACAGCTGCGCCAACCGCTGATAGGCCGCATTGCCGAACGGCAGGCGGCGATACAGCTCCAGCATGAACGCCCGGGCGTCGAAAGCGGCCAGCGTTTCGTTGGTGAGCTTTTCCAGGTTGGCGTTGACTTCGCTGCTCAGCGGGTTGGCCGGCACGTGGTGATAGTCGGCGCCATTCCACAGAATATCCGGTTTGGCCTGCACTTCGTCGGCATCGCGGTAGTCGAGCACCGAACGCACCGGCACCCCAGCGAGGAAAGTGCAGTCGTTTTCCGTCAGCCGCTCGAGAGAACCGGAGCGGAACAGCAGACCGCGTTTGATGCGGCGCCCGTCGGCCACGCCGTTGCCGCCGAAGTCACGGAAGTTAATGCCGCCGTCGAGCGGCGCAAGCGAAGGATGAAGCAGGATCTGGGCGGTCATAAACGTCCTCGTTGTTTTTGTTCTGACAACGCGCGGCAGCCATCGGCGCAGCGCTGAGGAGTATCACCGTAACAGATTAGCCGCGAATGGAAAAACGGACCGCGTCGGCGGCCCGTTCAGTCCGTTGACAAAGGAGGAAAAAAAGCGGTTTTTCCTCCTTTGTGGTTATCCGCCGAAAATCAATAAATTGATTTTCCCTGTTTGTTATCCGCTGCTTTCTGCAAACCGGGCAATGGCATGAGGTTTGTCATCAATCTCAACGGACCGCGTCGGCGGCCCGTTGAGGGAAGGTGATTACAGCAGACGGCGGGCGGCATCCACCACGATCTGCACCGCTTTGCTTTCGGTGTTTTTCATGGTCTCGGCGTTCGGGATCTCTTGCTGGGTGCGGTTAACGATCACCCCGGCCACCATGCCGGCGCGCAGGCCCTGGCTGGCGCACATGGTCAGCAGCGTGGCGGATTCCATTTCATAGTTCATCACGCCCATCGCCTGCCATTCTTCCATCGAGCCTTTGAAACGGCTGACCACGCGGCCAGAGTAGGTATCGTAACGTTCCTGGCCCGGATAGAAGGTATCGGAAGAAGCCGTCACGCCAATGTGGGTGGTGGCGCCGCTGGCTTTAGCCGCTTCCACCAGCGCGGTGGTGCAGGCGAAGTCCGCGACCGCCGGGAACTCCATCGGCGCAAAGTGCAGGCTGGCGCCGTCGAGGCGTACCGCTGCCGTAGTCACCAGTACGTCGCCGACGTTGATGTTCGCCTGAATGGCGCCGGTGGTGCCGATGCGCAGGAAGGTGCGGATGCCCAGCTGCGCCAGCTCTTCCACCGCGATAGAGGTAGACGGGCCGCCGATGCCGGTGGAGCAGACGATCACCGCCTTGCCATCCAGCTCTGCGCGCCAGGTGGTGAATTCACGATGGGAGGCCAGATGCACCGGATTTTCCATCAGCTTGGCAATTTTCTCTACGCGCTGCGGATCGCCCGGCACGATGGCAAGCTGGGCCCCTTGTAAATCGTTCTTGGTGAGGCCGAGATGAAAAACATCAGACTGAGACATACGAGACTCCTCATGGATCATGTTTATTGGGAGGAACAAAAAAGCACTCTACTGAAAATCGCCGCTTAATTTCGTGACGATAGTCACTATGAAAAGAGAAACAAATTACATGCTACATATTTTTTGTGATTTTTATCACAAAAAAAGCACTATAAGGCATCCAGAACGCACCGCTAAACCTCAGTCTAGCCGACAAACCTTGCCGCTCCCTGCCCGTTGATTGCCGGCTGAAACTATTTAGCTCATCAATTCGAAATACCCCCATCTTATCGGTTGCTTAGGGACAAAAAAGCCCTCTAACGCACCTTATGGCACTTACGCGGGCCAAAACGCGTAATAACATGATAAAAAGCGCTTAAAAATGCCGTAAAGCCAGATAATTAGCCGTTTTTTATCGACTTGTCCGAAAGTGCGCCACGCAGCGCCAATAATGGGTAATCTTTCCTATAGTTAATCTCAGCGCTTTTTTCTATTGCACGGAGACCGCAATGAAAACCGAACATGTGATGACATTAGAACAGGCTCAGGGAGGATTCGCCCCGGCCGCCGCGCCGGTAGCCGCCTCCGCGATTATCACCGATGAACAGGGCATTCACGCCGGGCAAACGACTATTCCTTCCCAGGGAGACGCGCTGCCGGCCTACGTCGCCAAACCCGTCGACCACAACGGCCCCTTCCCCATCGTGCTGGTGGTGCAGGAAATCTTCGGCGTCCATGAACATATTCAGGATCTGTGCCGTCGTCTGGCCAAACAGGGCTATCTGGCGATTGCCCCCGAGCTCTATTTCCGCCAGGGCGACGCCAACGACTACACCGATATCGGCGAGCTGTTCCAGCAGCTGGTGACCAAGGTGCCGGATCGTCAGGTGCTGTCGGATCTGGATCACGCCGCGCACTGGGCTATCCGCCACGGCGGCGACGCCGGCAAGCTGGCGATCACCGGTTTTTGCTGGGGCGGCCGCATTACCTGGCTGTACGCAGCGCACAACCCGCAGTTAAAAGCGGCCGTCGCCTGGTACGGCAAACTGGTGGGTGAAAAAACGCTGAATTCGCCGAAGCATCCGGTCGATGTCGCCACACACTTGTCAACGCCGGTGCTGGGGCTGTATGGCGGGCAGGACAGCGGCATTCCGCTGGATACGGTGGAAAACATGCGTCAGGCGATCCGCGCCGCCAACGCCGATGCCGAAATCGTGGTGTATCCTGGCGTCGGGCATGCATTCAACGCCGACTATCGCCCCAGCTACAACGCCGAAGCGGCGGAAGACGGCTGGCAGCGCATGCTGGCGTGGTTCGCCCAGCACGGCGTCAAGTAATCCTCCTCGCATAAAAAAGGGCGCCGAAGCGCCCAATCATCACACCAGTAAATCTATCTGCGGCGGTTTACCCGCCGCACGGCATCACGCGTGCTCGCGCAGGCGCTGCGCCGCCAATACCATGTTGGCCAGCGACTGCCGGGTTTCCGGCCAACCGCGAGTTTTCAGGCCGCAATCGGGGTTGACCCACAGGCGTTCCGCCGGGATGTTCTGCGCTGCTTTACGCAGCAGCGCTTCGATCCATTCCACGCTCGGCACGTTCGGCGAGTGGATATCGTAGACGCCCGGCCCGATTTCGTTCGGGTATTCGAACTCTTTGAAGGCTTCCAGCAGATCCATATCGGAACGCGAGGTCTCGATGGTGATCACGTCGGCGTCCAGCGCGGCGATGGAGTCCATGATGTCGTTGAACTCGCAGTAACACATGTGGGTGTGGATCTGGGTGTCATCCTGCGCCACGGCGGCGTTCAATTTGAAGGCGTCCACCGCCCAGTTCAGGTAGGCGGCCCAGTCGGATTGTCGCAGCGGCAGCCCCTCGCGCAGCGCAGGTTCGTCGATCTGAATGATGCCGATGCCGGCTTTTTCCAAATCCTCCACCTCGTCGCGCAGCGCCAGCGCAATCTGCTTGGCGATCACTTCGCGGGTCACGTCTTCACGCGGGAACGACCAGCACAGGATGGTCACCGGCCCGGTCAACATGCCTTTCACCGGCTTGTCGGTCAACGACTGGGCGAATTTGGCCCATTCGACGGTAATGGCTTCCGGGCGGCTGACGTCACCGATGATCACCGGCGGCTTCACGCAGCGGGAACCGTAGCTCTGCACCCAACCATTCTGGGTAAACACGAAGCCGTCGAGGTTCTCACCGAAATATTCCACCATGTCGTTGCGCTCGGCTTCACCGTGCACCAGTACGTCCAACCCGAGGCGCTCCTGCTCGACGATCGCCTGTTTGATGTGCTCACCGATGCTGGTGCGGTAGTTGCTGCCGTCCAAACGGCCCTGTTTGAAGTCCAGACGCAGGCCGCGGATTTCGGTGGTCTGTGGAAACGAACCGATGGTCGTCGTCGGCCAGGCCGGCAGCTTGAAACGCTCGCGCTGCGCCCTGGCGCGCTCGGCGTACGCGCTGCGGCGTTCGCAGTCCTGCGCGGTGATCGCGGCCAGACGGCGCTCAACCTGTGGGTTATGCACGCGGTTCGACTGGCGACGGGCGCGGATCGGCGCGCTGTAGGCGTCCAGCTCGGCCTGTTTCGTCGCGTCAGGCGCGTTCAGCGCCGAGCTCAACAGCGCCAGCTCGGCGCATTTTTGCAGGGCGAAGGCGAACCAGCTTTTCACTTCTTCGTCCAGACGGCTTTCCACGCTCAGATCGATCGGGCTGTGCAGCAGTGAACAGGAGGTGCCGATCCATAGCGGGCGCTGTCCCACCAGCGGCTGCAGACGTTCGAACCAGCGGCTCAGATCGGCGCGCCAAACGTTGCGGCCGTTGATCACGCCCAGCGACAGCAGCCAGTCTTGCGGCAATACGGCGCTCAGCGCGGCGATATCGTCATGGCCGGCGACCAGATCGACGTGCAGCCCCTGCACCGGCAGCGTGCGAATGGTGTCGAGGTTGTGGCCGACGCTGTCGAAATACGTGGTCAACAGCAACTTAACCTGCCCCTGCAACGCGTCATACGCCGGTTTGAAGGCGTCCAGCCAGGCTTGCGGCAGCTCCAGCACCAGCGCAGGTTCGTCGATTTGCACCCACTCGACGCCGCGCTTCGCCAGTTCCGCCAGCACCTGCTGGTAAACCGGCAGGATCTCTTTCAGCAGCGACAGGCGGTCGAACGGCTCGCCCTTCACTTTACCCAACCACAGATAAGTCACCGGGCCAAGCAGCACCGGCTTGATGTGATGCCCCAGCGCCAGCGCTTCGTCCACTTCGTCCAGCAGTTGGGTCCAGCCCAGCTTGAACTGCTGGCCTTGCTGGAATTCGGGCACCATGTAGTGATAGTTGGTGTTAAACCATTTGGTCATTTCCGCCGCGGCCGCCGGCTCGCCGGTCGGTGCGCGGCCACGGCCGATGCGGAACAGCGTGTCCAGATCAATAGAGCCATCCGCATTCTGATGGCGCGCCGGCACGTTGCCCAGCAGCAGGCTGGTGGTCAACACATGATCGTACCAGGCGAAATCGCCGACCGGCACCAAATCCACCCCGGCCTGCCGTTGCTGCTGCCAATGACGAGCGCGCAGCTCGCGGCCAACCGCCAACAGCTCTTCCTGCGTTGAGTTGCCAGCCCAGTAGCTTTCCTGAGCTTTTTTCAGCTCACGTCGTAGCCCAACGCGAGGAAAACCCAGTGTGTGATTCAAGATTGCCATCGTCATATTCCCCATTTAGCCGTCCAGATGTTTACACATCCATAATCAGCAGGTACTGTATTAACCACAAGCGCAATTTATTCACTGTCAATGTGAAGGACTCTCATGATCGAACTGAAACATTTACGGACGCTGCAGGCTCTGCGCAACAGCGGTTCGTTGGCGGGGGCGGCGGCCCAACTTCATCAGACGCAGTCTGCCCTGTCGCACCAGTTCAGCGATCTTGAGCAACGTCTGGGCTTCAAGCTGTTCGTGCGCAAGAGCCAGCCCCTGCGCTTCACCGCCCAGGGCGAGATCCTGCTGCAGCTGGCGGAACAGGTGCTGCCGCAGATCCAGCAGGCGCTGCAGGCCTGCCACGAGCCGCATCAAACCACGCTGCGCATCGCCATCGAATGCCACAGCTGCATTCAGTGGTTGACGCCGGCGCTGGACAACTTCCGCCAGCGTTTCCCGCAGGTAGTGATGGACTTCACCTCCGGCGTCACTTTCGATCCGCAGCCGGCCCTGCAACAAGGCGAGCTGGATCTGGTGATGACGTCGGATATCCTGCCGCGCAGCGGCCTGCACTATTCGCCGATGTTCGATTTTGAGGTGCGTCTGGTGCTGGCGCCGGATCATCCGCTCGCCGGCAAGCCGCACATCGAGCCGGAAGACTTGAGCGATGAAACGCTGTTGATTTACCCGGTGCAGCGCCAGCGGCTGGATATCTGGCGGCATTTCCTGCAGCCGGCGGGCGTCAACCCGGCGTTGAAGAACGTCGATAACACGCTGCTGCTGATCCAGATGGTCTCGGCGCGGATGGGGATTGCGGCGCTGCCGCATTGGGTGGTGGAAAGTTTCGAACGGCAGGGGCTGGTGGTGACCAAAACCCTGGGTGACGGCCTGTGGAGCCGCCTGTACGCCGCCGTGCGCGACGGTGAACAGCGCCAGGCGGTGACCGAAGCCTTTATCCGCTCGGCCCGCCAGCACGCCTGCGATCATCTGCCGTTCGTGCGCGACGCCGCACGCCCTGGCGCGACCGGCGCCAAAGCGTTGGCGGCCGGCGTATAAACTGCCGGCCCCCGTTTAGCCGAGCTGTTTCGGCGCCACCCAGCGGCGGTGCACCCACAGCGAAGCGACGATCACCGCCCCACCGAGGATAAAGCTCGGCCAGTGCGGCTGCTGCTGCCAAATGGCCAGGTTGACCAACAAGCCGGCCGGCACATGCATGTTGTTCATGATGCCGAGCGTGCCGGCATCGACCTGCGTCGCGCCGTAGTTCCACATGAAGTAACCCAACCCCGACGCCACCACGCCCAGCCAGATCAGCACGCCCCACTGCAGATTGGTGGTTGGCAGCTGCTGCGGATTGCCCCACAGGAACCAAGCCACCACCGCCACCGCCGCCGCCCCCAGGTAGAACCAGGAAAAGGCGGTGTGCTGCGGCAAGGGGTGCACTTCCATCAGGCGCTTATAGCCGACCATGCCGATGGCGAAGCTGATGTTCGCCGCCTGCACCAGCAACAGCCCCCACCAGAAGTGTTCGCTCAGTTGGTGATAGCGAATGATCGCCGCGCCCAGCACCGCCAGCAGCGCGCTGAAGGCGTAGCCCCAGCGCAGGCGACGGCCGCTCAGCAAGTCGTAGATCAGCGTGATGTACAATGGCGTCAGCACGGTGAACAACAGGAACTCCGGCACCGTCAGATAGAGATAGGCGCGGAAGCTGATGAGGTACATGATGCCCAGCTGGAAGGCGCCCACCAGCATATACAGCAGGATCACCTTGAGTTTGATGTTGCGCCAGCGCAGGAACGGCAGGAACACCAGCGCCGCCAGCCCGATGCGCATCAGCACCGAGAACCAGCTGTCGACATGGCCCGCCAAATATTCGCCGATCAGGCTGAAAGAGAACGCCCACAGAATGGTGGTGATAACCAAGAGCAGCACGATGGGTTCATCCTAACAATTCATAAACCGCGATTGTAACGGAAGATGGACGCATAAGGGGATGAAAGGCGGTTTACATCTGAACAAAATACAAACTACCGGCAAAATTTCACCGCTGAGTTAGGCTTAATAAAAAGGCGAGGTAACCATCATGAAAACTTCTCACATTCTGTTCGCTCTACTGTTGCTGCCTGGGTTGGCGGCGGCGGCCAACGGCGTAACCGACCTGCGCTCACAGCAGCAGTTACTCAACCAAAACAGCCAGCAGGCGCAACAACAGCGCTTGTTGAACAACCGGCAGATGGATCAACGCCGCCTCCAGCAGCAGCGACAGTTCGACAATCAACGGCAACAGCTGTTGCAAACCGCGCCGAACGGCGGGCAACTGCTGCCTAACGGCAACCAGCCGCGCGATCCGTTCAATCGCACCGCGCCGGCGGTGCCGCAGGCGCCGATGCCGGCTACGCCCGCACGCCCATAACGGTGAGGATCAGCGGCGTGGTGATCGCCGCCAGCACGGTGGACATCACCAGGCTGGTGGCGGCCGGGCCGGTGAGCGTATTGAACTGGCGCGACATCAGGTAGACGTTCACCCCCACCGCCATTGAGCCCAACAGCACCACCACGCGGGTCTCCATCGGCGGCAGATCCATCATCCAGGCCAGCAGCCAAATCACCAACGGCTGCACCAGCAACTTCAGCACGCAGATGGCGCTGCTCAGCTGCCAGCCTTCGCTGATGCGATACTCCGCCAGGCCCATGCCGAGCACCACCAGCGACAGCGGTGCCGCCACCTGGCCGAGCATGCTGACCGGCCGATCGACGAAGGCCGGCAGCGGCAGGCCGGTCAGGCTGAACAGGGTGCCGGACAGGATGCCGACGATCAACGGGTTGGTCAGCACGCTGCGGGCGGTTTTGGCAAAGCCGCTCAGCGTCGGCGAGCCGTTGCGCGCCCATTCGATCGACACCGTCACCAGCGTCCACAGGATCAGGCCGTTGAACACCAGCACCAGCGCCACCGACGGGATCGCCGCCTGCCCCAGCATCACACTGGCGATCGGTAAACCGAGCATCACGTTATTGGAGAAAATACCGCCCAGCGCAAACACCGAACCAGCGACCCCATCCAGCCGGAAGAGGTGCCGGGCGACCAGGCGGCCGAGCACGAACACCAGCAGGCAACTGCCGAAGAACGCGATCAGCAGCCGGGCGTCGACCGCCGGGCGCTGCGAGAAATCGCACATCATGCGAAACAGCATGGCGGGCAAAGCGAGGGAAAACACGAAGCGCGTCAGGCCATCGGTGATGCTGGAAGGCCATTTCCCCCAGCGAATCAGCCCATAACCCAACGCGATCAGGACGAACAGCGGTAAAGACAGCACGATCTGGTGCCACAGTGACATCATAAAGCCTGGCATCGCATTCCTTCCGGTGGCGCGGCGGCAAGGCTTGTCGTCGCGGGATTCATCGGCGCCGGATTAAAAATCCGGGCCAATCAAATCTATCCGGTCGGTGCAAATGCAGTCAACGCCCCAGTCGAGCAGCAGACGCGCGCGATCCGGTTGGTTGACGGTATACACCAGAATGCGTAGACCGGCGTCTTTCAACGCTTTCACCCGCTCAGCGGTCAGCGCTTTGTGGTCGATATGCAGCGAGACGCAATCCAGACGCTCCGTCAGCTCGCGCCAGTTGTCGTCCCAGGCCTCCAGCAGCAGGCCGCGCGGCAAGTCCGGCACGGTGCGTTGCGCCGCCGCCAACGCTTCCACCGAGAAGGAGGAGAGCAGCGGGTCGGTCTGCCCTTGCCACAGCAACCGCGCCGCCAGCGCCACCACCCGCCCGGTTTCATCGTCGCTGCCGGTGGTCGGTTTGATCTCGATATTGGCCATCAGGCCGTGTTCCCGGCAGCGTTCCGCCACCTCCGACAGCAGCGGCAGCCGCTCGCCCTTGAAGGCCGAGCTGTACCAGTTGCCGGCGTCCAGCTGCACCAGTTTGTCCCACGGCAGCTCGCCCGCCACGCCCCAACCGTTGCTGGTGCGATCCAGCGTGTCGTCGTGCAGCAGGAAAATTTGCCCGTCCTGCGCCAGCTTGGCGTCGAACTCGATCATCTTGTGGCCGTGGCGCGCGCCGACGTCGATCGCCGCCAGAGTGTTTTCCGGCGCCAGAGAACCGCCGCCGCGGTGGGCGACAATATGAGGGTAAGGCCAGGGTCTCGTCATCAATCCATCCGTAATCCGCTGTGGGTGTCAAAGAAGTGCAGCGCCTGAGCAGGCAGCTGCAAATATAGCGTACTGCCCGCCGTCGGCAAGGTTTCATGCGACAGCCGCGCGATCACCCCGTGACCGCCCCACTGGCCGTGCGCCAGATTGTCGGCCCCCAGCAGTTCCAGCGTCTGCAGCTGCAGCGGCACGCCCTGGCCTTGCGCCACCAGCTGAATATGCTCCGGCCGAATGCCCAGCGTCAACGGCCGCCCCGCCCACTGCGGCTTGGCCGCCGGCAACGGCAGCGTCATGCCGTCCGCCAGCAGCAGCTGGCCGCCGTCGGCGCTCAGGGTGCCTGGCAACAGGTTCATCGCCGGCGAGCCGATAAAGCCGGCGACGAACAGCGAAGCCGGCCGTTGGTACACTTCGCTCGGGGTGCCGATCTGCTCCGCCACGCCCTTGTTCATTACGATCACCCGCTGCGCCAGCGTCATCGCCTCCACCTGGTCGTGAGTCACGTACAGGCTGGTGGTTTTCAGGCGTCGGTGCAGCTGTTGCAGCTCCAGGCGCATCTGCACCCGCAGCTTGGCGTCCAGGTTGGACAGCGGTTCATCGAACAGGAACACCGCCGGTTCGCGCACGATGGCGCGCCCCATCGCCACGCGCTGGCGCTGGCCGCCGGAAAGTTCGCGCGGTTTACGTTTGAGCAGCGGCTCCAGCTCCAGGATGCGCGCCGCTTCCTCCACTCGCTGGCGGATATGCTCCTTGCCGAAACCGCGGATCTTGAGGCCGTAAGCCATGTTGTCGTACACGCTCATGTGCGGATAGAGCGCGTAGTTCTGGAACACCATCGCGATGCCGCGATCCTTGGGCTCCAGATCGGTCACGCGCCGGGTATCGATATAGATATCGCCGCTGGTGGTGCGCTCCAGTCCGGCCACCATCCGCAGCAGCGTGGATTTGCCGCAGCCGGACGGGCCGACCATCACGATGAATTCACCGTCCGCCACGTCGAGGTCGATCTGTTTGATCACCGGCGTTTTACCGTCGTAAGACTTGGTGACCGCCTGTAGTTTTAATCCTGCCATCGTCGTTATTTCTCGCTATCAACCAGACCGCGCACAAACCAGCGCTGCATCAGAAGCACCACCGCCAGCGGTGGCAATAAAGTCAGAATCATCGCCGCCATCACCTGGTTCCACTGGGTCGGCGCGCCGGAAGTGGAGATCATGCTCTTGATGCCCGCCACCGCGGTGCCCATCGAAACGTCGCTGGTGATCAGGATCGGCCACAGGTATTGGTTCCAGCCGTAAATAAAGGTGATGACGAACAGCGCCGCCAGATTGGTTTTCGACAGCGGCAACACGATGTCCCAGAAGAAACGCATCGGCCCGGCGCCGTCGATGCGCGCCGCCTCCAGCAGCTCATCCGGCAGCGTCATGAAGAACTGGCGCAGCAGGAAGGTGGCGGTGGCCGAGGCCATCAGCGGTAGCGTCAGGCCGGTATAGCTGTCCAGCAGGTTGAGGTTGGAGATCACCTCCACCGTCGGGAAAATGCGCACTTCCACCGGCAGCATCAGGGTGAGGAAAATCAGCCAAAAAAACAGGCTGCGCAGCGGGAAACGGAAATACACGATGGCGTAAGCCGACAGCACTGACACCGCGATCTTGCCGCAGGTGATCGCCAGCGCCATGATCACGCTGTTGAGCAGCAGCAGCGAGAACGGCACCTTGAGGTTGCCCACGCCGCCCTGCCAGATATTGCGGATGTTCTCCCACAGGTGCCCGCCGGGCACCAGCGTCATCGGCACCTGAAACACCTGCTTGTCGTCCAGCGTGGCGGCGACAAAGGCCACGTACAGCGGGAACAGCACCACCAGCACGCCGATAATCAGCATCACATGGCTGAAGACATCCAGCCCGCGTCGATTCTCAATCATTGGTAGCGCACCTTACGTTCAACGAAGCGGAACTGGATCACCGTCAGGCCGATCACCAGCAACATCAGGATCACCGACTGCGCGGCGGAACTGGAGAGATCCAGCCCGGCGAAGCCTTCGCGGTAGATCTTGTAGATCAACGTGGTGGTGGACTGCACCGGCCCGCCGCCGGTGGCGGCGTCGATCACCGGGAAGGTATCGAAGAAGGCGTACACCAGATTGACCACCAGCAGGAAGAAGCTCACCGGCGCGATCAGCGGCAGCACCAGATGGAAGAAACGCCGCACCGGGCCGGCGCCGTCGATGGCCGCCGCTTCCACCAGCGAACGCGGGATCGACTGCAGCGCCGCGAGGAAAAACAGGAAGTTATAGCTTATCTGCTGCCATACCGAGGCCAGCACCACCAGGAACATCGCCTGGCCGCTGTTTTGCGCATGATTCCAGTTATAGCCCAGACCATTGAGGAAATGGGTGATCAACCCCAGACCGGGGTTGAACAGAAAGATCCACAGCACCGCCGCCACCGCTGGCGCCACCGCGTAGGGCAGGATCATCAGCGTGCGATAGAGGCGGCTGCCGCGCAGCACGTAGTCCACCAGCGCAGCGAAGAACAGCGAAACCGCCAGCCCGATGCCCGCCACCAGGAAGCTGAAGATCAGCGTGGTGTAGAACGAGTCGAGATAGTAAGGATCCTGGAACAGCTGTTTAAAGTTATCCAGCCCGACAAACTGGCTGGACAGGCCGAACGGATCGAGGCTCTGCACCGAATACCACAGCGCTTCGCCGGCGGGCCATAAAAAGAAGACAGCGGTAATCAGCAGCTGCGGCAGCACCAGCGCATAGGGCAACCAGCTGCAGCCGAAACCGGGACGGGAAGATGACATAGCAGTTAAACCATTAATCGGGTACGGAAGGATCGGCGTGAAGACGCGAGCCCGATCAGACGGGCCCGCGACGCGGGATTACTTGGTCGATGCTTCGAAGCGGCGCAGCAGCACGTCACCGCGCTGCACGGCGGCGTCCAACGCCTGCTGAGGCGTTTTCTTGCCGGTCCACACGCCTTCCAGCTCCTCATCCACCACGCTGCGGATCTGCGGCATGTTGCCCAGGCGCAGGCCCTTGGTGAACGGCAACGGCGGCTTGTTCAGCATCTGACGAGTGGCGACGTCGGCCCCCGGGTTCTTGTCGTAGAAGCCCTGCTGCTTGGTCAGATCGTAAGCCGCGGTGGTGATCGGCAGATAGCCGGTCTTCTGGTGCCATTCGGCGGCGATTTCCGGCTGCGCCAGGTACTGCAGGAATTCGGCCACGCCCTTGTAGGTGGCGGCGTCTTTGCCGTTCATCACCCACAGGCTGGCCCCGCCGATGATGGCGTTTTGCGGCGCATTTTTCGCGTCGGCGTCGTACGGCATCATGCCGACGCCGTAGTTGAATTTGGCGTAGTGCTTGATGTCCGCCAGCGAACCGGATGAGGCGGTGGTGATGGCGCAGTCGCCGTTATAGAACTTCTCGGTGGATTCGTCTTTGCGGCCGAAATAGGTGAAGTCGCCCTTCTTGTTCATCGCTTCGAGCAGCGTAATATGTTTGACCTGCAGCGGTTGGTTGAACTCCAGCTTGGCGCTGGTGCCGCCAAAGCCGTTGTTTTCACTGGCGAACGGCACGCCATGCCAGGCGCTGAAGTTCTCCAGTTGGATCCAGCCCTGCCAGCCGCTGGCGTAACCGCACTTCATGCCGGCTTCGCGCAGTTTGGCGGTATCCGCCGCCAGTTCCTGCCAGGTTTTCGGCGGTTGATCCGGGTTCAGGCCGGCCTTTTTGAAGGCGTCTTTGTTGTAGTACAGCACCGGCGTGGAGCTGTTGAACGGCTGCGACAGCAGATGGCCGCTCTTGTTGTCGGTGTAATAGCCGGCCACCGTCGGCACGAACACCGATTCGTCGAAGTTGATGCCGGCCTCTTTAAACACTTCGTAGACCGGCTTGATGGCTTTGCTGGCCATCATGGTGGCGGTGCCCACTTCGTAAACCTGCAGGATCGCCGGCGCCTTGCCGGAGCGGTAAGCGGCGATACCCGCCGCCAGGCTCTGCTCGTAGTTGCCTTTATAAACCGGCACAATCTTGACGTCGCTGTGCGACTGGTTGAAGCGATCCGCCAGAGAGTCCACTTCTTTACCCAGTTCGCCTTCCATCGAATGCCAGAACGGGATTTCTGTCGCCGCCAACGCCTGGGCGCTGACCGCCAGGGTCAATGCGACGCACAGCGTGGTTTTGCGAATAGCGTAGGTGAGCATGCCTAACTCCTGAAAAAGCTGGTGTAAAAGCGCGTGAGCGAAAAGAATCAGTTTTTTGTTCGGAAGCTAACATGCCATGCGCGGATGACAGAAAAATAACCGTTAGATGACATCCACATGACGGCAAGGTGAAGTGAAGATGGCGGTTTGATGTCGGCGGCGGGCATCAGCTCCGCCGCCGCGAGGCTTATAGCGAACGGCGCAGGCGCGCGACCGCTTCTTGCATCTGCTGCTCGGTGGCGGTGGCGAACGACAGGCGGAAGGTCGAACGATCCGGGTTGTCGGAGAAGAAGTATTCCCCCGGCACGAACACTACGCCCTGCTGCAGCGTGGTGTTCAGCCATTCGGTGGCGTTGAACGGCTGGCGGAAACGCGCCCACAGGAACATGCCACCCTTCGGTTTATCGAAGGTGATGTAGTCGCCCAGCTCCTGCTCCACCAAACCGGCCAGGATCTCACCCTTCTGTTTGTAGGCGGCGCGGATCTTGTCGATCTGGGCCGGCAGGCGATCCAGGCCGAGGTAGCATTCGACGATGCTCTGCGACAGGGCGCTGGCGTGCAGATCCGCCGCCTGTTTGATGATCGCCACTTTATGCAGCAGGAACGGCGGCAGGATCGCCCATCCCAGGCGCAGGCCCGGCGCCAGGATCTTGGAGAAGGTCGAGGTATAGATGATGTGGTCGGTATTGCCCAGCACCCGCTGCGACACCTGATGCAGCGTCGGGTGGCGCTCTTCGGTGAAACGCAGCTCGCCGTACGGATCGTCTTCGATGATCAGGAAGTTATGTTCGGCGGCCAGCTTCACCAGCAGTTCGCGGCGCGCGGCGCTGAGGGTGATGCCGCTCGGGTTGCCGAAGTTCGGCACCACGTACACGCCCTTGATGCGCTGGGTTTTCAGCAGCTCGGCCAGCTCTTCCACCACCATGCCGTCGCTGTCGGACGAGACCGACATGATGTTGGCCTCCGCCAGTTCCAGCGTTTGCAGCGCCGCCAGGTAGGTCGGGCGCTCCACCACGAACACGTCGCCCGGGTTGACGATGGCGCGCATCACCAAATCCAGGGCCTGCTGAGAGCCGGCGGTGACCATCACCTCTTCTGCGCGCGCGGTGACGCCGCGCTCGGCGCACAGCGTGCAAATGCGCTCACGCAGCAGCGGGCTGCCCTCGGTCAGGCCATACTGGAATGCGCTTTTCGGCTGTTCGGTGATCGCCTGCTGGGTGGCGATGCTCAATCCTTCGAAATCGAACAGCGCATCAGAGGGGATGCCGCCCGCCAGCGAAATGACGTGTTCCATCTTGCTGTGCTTAAGCAATTCACGGATGGCCGAACTTTTTACGTTAACGATGCGCTGCGCGAGTAACCCTTCTGTCTTCATTTCTTCTTCTCGTACCTGATTATTTTAATTCGTAGGGGGGCGGATTAACCGCCCAAATACGCCGACCTCACTGCTTCGTTGGCTAACAATGCAGCCCCCGTATCTTCCAACACCACGCGGCCGTTTTCCAGCACATAACCGCGGTCCGCCAATTTCAGCGCCTGATTGGCGTTTTGCTCCACCAGGAAGATGGTCATGCCCTCTTCCCGCAGCTGCTGAATGATGTCGAAGATCTGCTGAATGATGATGGGCGCCAGCCCAAGCGAAGGTTCATCGAGCAGCAGCAGCTTCGGCTGGCTCATCAGCGCACGGCCGATGGCCAACATCTGCTGTTCGCCGCCGGACATGGTGCCGGCGCGCTGGCTTCGGCGCTCCAGCAGGCGCGGGAACAGCGTGAACACCCGTTCAATGCGCTGTTGATACTGCTGGCGATCGGCGAAGAAGCCGCCCATCGCCAGGTTTTCTTCCACCGTCATGCGCGAGAAGACTCGCCGCCCTTCCGGCACGATCGCCACCGCTTCGCGCATGATACGCGAGGTTTGCCACTGGGTGATGTCCTGCCCCTGGAAGACGATGCTGCCTTCGCTGGCGCGCGGTTCGCCGCACAGGGTGCCGAGCAGCGTGGTTTTACCGGCGCCGTTGGCGCCGATTAACGTCACGATTTCGCCCTGACTAATCGTGAGACTGACCTGATGCAGCGCCTGGATTTTGCCGTAATGGGCGGATACCTGATTGAATGACAACATATTATTATTCGCCCAAATAAGCCCGGATCACGTCCGGATTGTTGCGGATCTCCGCCGGTGTGCCCTGCGCCAGCGGCGTGCCCTGATTCACCACGTAAATGCGATCGGAGATGCCCATCACCAGCTTCATGTCGTGCTCGATCAGCAACACCGAGACCTTATGCCGATCGCGCAGCTCGACGATCAGATGATCCAGCTCGTCGGTCTCTTTCGGGTTCAGACCGGCGGCCGGTTCGTCCAGCATCAGCAACTCCGGCCGGGTCACCATGCAGCGGGCGATCTCCAGCCGACGCTGCTGCCCGTAGGCCAGATTGCCCGCCGAACGGTTGGCCATCGATAGCAGGCCGACGCGCTCCAGCCACTCCGCTGCGTGCGCCAGTGCCTCGGCTTCGGCGCGGCGGAAGGCCGGGGTTTTCAGCAGCCCGGCGAACACGCCGCTTTTCAGGTGCTGATGCTGCGCCACCAACAGGTTCTCAATCACCGTCATTTCACGGAACAGCCGCACATGCTGGAAGGTGCGCACTACGCCCATACGGGCGATGGCCTGCCCCGCCAGCCCTTCCAGATGGCGATCGCGCAATTTGATGGTGCCGCCGCTCGGGCGGTAGAAACCGGTCAGGCAGTTAAACACCGTGGTTTTACCGGCGCCGTTGGGGCCGATCAGCGACACGATTTCGCCTTCATTGAGCGTCAACGCGACATTGTTGACCGCCAGCAGCCCGCCAAAACGCATTGACAGGCCTTCCACCTGCAGTAAAGGTTGAACGCTCATGCCTGTTCCCCCTTGCCCGCGTGAATTTCCGCCGCCTGCAGCTTCAGCTGCGGCCGCTTCATCGGCAACAGCCCCTGCGGCCGCCAAATCATCATCAGCACCATCAGCGCCCCCAGCAGCAGCATGCTGTATTCATTCAGATCGCGCATCAGCTCGCGCGACACCACCAGCAGGATCGCCGCCAGAATGACCGCGAACTGCGATCCCATGCCCCCCAGTACGACGATCGCCAACACGAAGGCCGACTCGACGAAGGTGAAGGATTCCGGGCTGACGAAACCCTGGCGCGCGGCAAACAGCGTGCCGGCAAACCCGGCGAACGCGGCGCTGATGGTAAAGGCGGTCAGCTTGATGCGCGTCGGGCTGAGGCCCAGCGAGCGGCAGGCGATCTCATCTTCGCGCAACGCTTCCCAGGCGCGCCCGAGCGGCATGCGCAGCAGGCGGTTGATGACGAACAGCGTCAGCACTACCAGCAGCAACGCCACCAGGTACAGAAATACGATGCGATCGCTCGGATCATATTTCAGGCCGAAGACGTTATGGAAGGTATCCCAGCCGCCGTCGCGCACGCTGCGGTTAAACTCCAGGCCGAAGAAGGTCGGTTTCGGGATCTGGCTGATGCCGTTCGGCCCGCCGGTGATCTCGGTATTGTTCAGCAGCAGGATGCGCACGATCTCACCGAAGCCGAGCGTCACGATCGCCAGATAGTCGCCGCGCAGCCGCAGCACCGGGAAACCGAGCAGGAAGCCGAAGGCGGCGGTGACGATGCCCGCCAGCGGCAGGCTCTCCCAAAAGCCGAGGCCGTAATAATGATTCAGCAGCGCATAAGTGTAGGCGCCGATGGCGTAGAAACCGCCGTAGCCGAGCACCAGCAGACCGGACAGGCCCACCACCACGTTGAGGCCGAGGCCCAGCATCACGTAGATCAGCGTCAGGGTGGCGATATCCACCGTGCCGCGCGACACCAGGAACGGCCAGGCGACCGCCGCGACGAGCAGCAGAGCCGCCAGCAGCTTTTGCCGCAGCGTGGTGCCGTCGAAGCTCGGCAGCACGAACGCCGGGCCGGAGACCTTTTTCAGGCCCTGCAGCAGCAGCGGGCGCAACAGCTGGAAGAAAAAGACGATGACGCAGCCGATGCCGATCCACATCCAGCGCACTTCCGCCGCGCCGTGCACCACCAGTTTGGTGCCGTCCAGGCTCAGCTGCATGCCCATCAGGAACGACGCCATCACGAACAGCACCGCCGTGGCGATCAGCGCATTGAGCAGATTGAGTTTCATACTTTCTCAACCTCCGGACGCCCGAGGATGCCGGTCGGCATGATCAGCAGCACCACGATCAGCAGCGCGAACGACACCACGTCTTTGTATTCGGTGCTCAGGTAGGCGGAGGTCAGCGCTTCCGCCACGCCCAGCACCAGGCCGCCGATCATCGCGCCCGGAATGCTGCCGATGCCGCCCAGAACCGCGGCGGTGAAGGCTTTCATACCGGCCATAAAGCCGATGTAAGGGTTGATGACGCCGTAGAACTGGCCGAGCAACACCCCGGCCACCGCCGCCATCACCGCACCGATGACGAAGGTCAGCGAGATCACCCGGTCCGTGTTGATGCCCAGCAGGCTAGCCATCTTCAGATCTTCCGCACAGGCGCGGCAGGCACGGCCCATGCGCGAATAGCGGATAAACAGCGTCAGCGCCAGCATCGCCAGGAAGGTCACGAGCCAGATGGTCAGCTGCATGGTGCTGATGGTGGCGGCGAAGCCGTTGCTTTCCCCCAGCACCCACTGGCCGGTCACCAGGCTGGGCAGCGCCAGATCGCGTGAGCCCTGCGTCAGGCTGACGTAGTTTTGCAGGAATATCGACATGCCGATGGCCGAGATCAGCGCAATCAGGCGCTTGGAGTTGCGCACCGGCTTGTAGGCCACCCGCTCGATGCTCCAGCCGTAGGCGCTGGCGATGACGATCGAGACCAGGAACGCGGCGCCGATCAGCAGCCAGCCGACGTCGATGCCGAGCATCATCAGGGCGGCGATAACGATAAAGGAGACATAGCTGCCGATCATGTACACCTCGCCGTGGGCGAAGTTGATCATGCCGATGATGCCGTAAACCATGGTGTAACCGATGGCGATCAATGCATAGGTGCTGCCCAACGTTAAGCCGTTGAACATCTGCTGCAGAAAATAGAGGAGCTGCTCTGACATACTCTGAACCCTTGGCTGCGAAACCCGCCGGCGGAGAACCGGCGGGTAAAGGGAGACGGGGCCGACAAGCCGACCCGCCGGGCGCAGCGGGCTGCGCCCCACCCTAATCATTATGGCCTATTTGATCGGTGTGGACGTGCCGTTGGCATGCCATTCGAACACGCCGAACTCGAAGCCTTTCAGATCGCCCTTGTCATCCCAGGTCAGCGGCCCCATCACGGTCTCCACCGGCTTGCCGGTTTTCAGATCCTTGACGATGTCCGCCGGTTCCTGACTGCCGCTGCGCTCCATGCCGGTGGTCAGCGACTGCAGCGCGGCATAGGTGGTCCAGACGAACGGGCCGGTCGGATCCAGCTTCTTGGCTTTCAACGCATCGACGATCGGCTGGTTGGCAGGCACCTGATCGTAGCGTTTCGGCAGCGTCACCAGCATGCCTTCCGAAGCGGCGCCGGCGATGTTGGACAGTGAGGAGTTGCCCACGCCTTCCGGCCCCATGAAGCGGGTAGTCAACCCGGCCTGCTTGGCCTGACGCAGGATCTGGCCCATTTCCGGGTAGTAACCGCCGAAGTACACGAAGTCGATATTCTCTTTCTTCAGGCGCGCCACCAGGGTGGAGAAGTCTTTGTCGCCGGCGGTGATGCCTTCGAACATCGCCACTTCGGTGCCCTGTTTTTTCAGGCTGTCGCGCACCGAGCGCGCCAGGCCTTCGCCGTATTGTTGCTTGTCGTGCACCACGGCGATGCGCTTCGGCTTGATGTCGCTGAGGATGTATTTGGCGGCGGTCGGGCCCTGATCCGAATCCAGACCGGTGGTGCGCAGGATCATCTTGTAGCCGCGGGTGGTCAGATCGGCGTTGGTGGCCGCCGGGGTAATCATGATCACGCCTTCGTCTTCATAGATATCGGACGCCGGCTGGGTGGAAGAGGAGCACAGGTGGCCGATCACGTAGCGAATGCCGTCGTTGATCACCTTGTTGGCGACCGCAACCGCCTGTTTCGGGTCGCAGGCGTCGTCGTATTCCACGCCGACCAGCTTGTCGCCCTTGATGCCGCCCTTGGCATTAATGTCGGCAATCGCCTGGCGCGCGCCGGTAAATTCCATGTCGCCATACTGCGCGACCGGGCCGGACATTGCCCCGACGATCGCCACCTTGATGTCTTTCGCCATGGCCGCCTGGCTCATGGCCATCGCAATACAACCCGCCAGCAGTGCCTTACCTGTTGTTAATTTCATCCGCAAATCCCCATCTGTCGTTGTGAACGTACCTGTTGTGTTTGCCTGCGCCCGATCGTTATTGACCGCTTTTGTTATAAGTAATAATGATTTAGGCGTTTTTTTGGCATTGTTTTCTAATAAGACTTTATTTTTCATACCATTAAACAGGAATTTTCTGCTGCAAATCAACTTCATCCGGCAGAAACAAGCGGTGTAAACAGGATAAAATTCGAATTAAATCTGCGCTGTTTACCTTGAGGCGTAGCGCGTTGTGCTGGTTAACAATCCGTTTACTAACTATTTACTCGGAAAATGCCCCGTGCAAAAAACATATTGCACAGTAATCGTACAGAAAAACTTACACAACGCTCTGCACAAGATCTATTACACTGTCGGCATCATTTAGCTGCGCGGAAATTCTGCATGAAACTGACCATCGAGCGCCTGACCGCGCTGTCCCCGCAAGACCTTATCGACCTCGGTAAAATTTGGCCGCACCAGCAGCCGGAACAGTGGCAGAGCTGGCTGAGCGGCGGCAAGGCGCTGTTCGCCGCCCGCTTCAACGAGCGTCTGCTGGGCGCGGTGAAAATTGCGCTGCAGGACGACCGCGCCGAACTGCTGGATCTGCTGGTACGCGAAGTGACGCGCCGCCGCGGCGTCGGTCTTTACCTGGTGCAAGATGCACAGCGTCAGCTGCCGCAGGTCGCCCATTGGCAGCTGTCGACCGCCGGTCTGGCGCCGCGCGAACGTGGGGAAGTCGATAACTTCATGCGCGCCTGCGGCTTCGCGCCGCAGGGCGATCTCTGGCAAAAATGAAACGCCGGCTGGCGGCGCTGGTCTTGATTGCGCTGGGGTTGGCGGCCTGGTTCGCCGGGCGTCAGCAGGCGCTGCGCCAGGCCTCAGGCTGGGATCAGCAGGTTTACGTTTGGCAGCGGGTTTGGACGCCGCAACACGCCGATGCGCTGGCGCGCAGCCGCGATCTGTTCGGCGCGCTGCGGGTGCTGGCGCTGCAGGTGCATCCACGCGAAGGCTGGCGGGAAATCCCGGCCGATCTCAGCCTGCTGAAGCGGGACGGCCGCCCGCTCTGGCTGGTAGCGCGCCTCGACGGCCAGCTGCCGCAGCTGGACCAAGAAGCCATTATCCAGCGTCTGCTGGCGATCACCCAGCGCTGGCAGGCGGCCGGGCTGCCCGTCACCGGCGTCGAGATCGATCATGATGCCGCCACCGCCCGCCTGCCGGACTACCAACGCTTTCTACAGCGGCTGCGCCAACGGCTGCCCGCCGCTTTGCAACTCGGCATCACCGCCCTGCCGGCCTGGATCGGCTCGCCCAACTTGCCCGGCGTACTGCAACAGGCCGACAGTTCCGTTCTGCAAGTGCATGCGGTGCTCTCACCGCAGCAGGGGCTGTTTGACGGCCCCTTGGCGCTGCGCTGGGTGCGGCAGTACGCCGCCGTCACACCGAAACCGTTTCGCGTCGCGCTGCCGGCCTATGGCATGGCGCTGCTGGGGTTTGATGCGCAAGGCGCGCAGGTGGAGAGCGAATCCTCGCTGCGCGTGGCCGGCAACGGCCGCAAACTGACGGTCGCGCCGCAGCAGATCGCCGATTTTCTGCAAACGCTGGCGCAGCAAACGCCGCCCCGACTGCGCGGCGTGATTTGGTTCCGACTGCCGCTGGCGGACGATCGGCGCGCCTGGTCGCTCGCCACGCTGCGAGCGGTGATCGAACGGCGGCCGCTGAATGTCGACTGGCAGGTAAAATTTAGGCCTCAGCCGCAGCAAAACGGGCTGTATGATCTGATAATTCATAACAACGGGCCGGTGGACGCCCCGCTGCCGCAAGAGGTGGTCATCCGCGCCGACGACTGCCTGGCGGCGGACGCGGTCGGCAACTACCGGCTGGAATCCGCACCGCAACGGCAACGCTTTATTCGCATCAGCAGCGACCAGCTGCGAGCCGGGCAATCCCGGCCGCTGGGCTGGCTGCGCTGCCAACAACTGACGCCAGGAGGCACCCTTGTCACACCTTGATTCGCGCGCGGCACGGAACACCCGCCGCCTTCTTCCGCTGGCCATGCTGATCGGCGCCGCACTGCCGCTGGGCGGCTATGCCTGCGGCCCGGATTTTCCTAACCGGCTGCTGATCGATCGCAACGGCACTCTGCTGTATATGCCGGAGGGCAATTTCGCCTTCGAAGCCGGCCGGCTGGTGCCGATGGATAAACAGTTGCCGCACTGGCAAGCCCCGCCGCCGCCGATGCCGCCGAAACCGATGCCGCAATCGCCGGAAACGATAGCGATAGGCAAAATGCGCGCCGCCAAAACGGTGGAAGAGGCTGACGCCGTCAATACGCAGGGGTTGTCCAACGCCGCGCGTCTCTATCAACTGGGCGCCGTGGCTTTCGCCAGCCACGATCCGCGCGCCGCAGACTATTTCCAACAGGTGCTGAAGCTACCGGCCGCCGAGCAGGGCGACTGGGGACTGCGGGCGCAGTATTCGCTTGGCCGCGTACTGATGGCTGACCACGGGACGCCGGTAAACGAATCCGGTGAAGCGGCCCCCGCCGCCGAGCACCCGCCAAAAGCCGCGCTTGAACAGGCGCTGACGGCATTCCAGCAGGTGATCGACCGGGTGAAAAGCGGCGCCGCCGATCCCGATCAGTTGGCGCTGAGCAGCCTTGGGCAGCAGGCGCGCATCCACCTGTGGCTGGGTGACGTCGCCCCCGCCGCCCATCTGTACGCGCAACAGGCGGCGCAGGGCGATCCGAGCGGCGGGCAGTCGCTGCAGTACGTCTCCAGCTTCCTGGTCAACCCCGACCATTTGGACACGCTGAAACAGATTATCGGCGATCCGTTGATCCAGCAGCTGGTGACCATTGAACTGTTCGCCCGCAGCGGCAACCTGCAAATGGCGGATACCGACGGCAACGGCCGCTCCGCGCAAATCATCAACCAGATCCTGACGCTGCTGGACGGCTCAGTGAAAAGCGGCTTCGCCGGCAGCGATCGGCTGGCGGCGCTGGCTTACCGTTCGGGGCAGTACCCGATGGCGGCGAGCCTGCTGAAAAACGCCGGCGACAGCGGCCTCGCATGGTGGCTGCGCGCCAAAATGGCGCTGCGCGACGGTGACGTGAAAGCCGCCACCGCCGCCTACGCCAAGGCGGCAAGCGCGTTCCCCGCCGACGAAAGCTGGGGTGAACAGCGCAACGCCGACTTCGTCGCGGAAACCATCGTGCCCGAGTGCCGGGTGGCCGGCGAACAGGCCATCCTGGCGCTGAACCGAGGCGACTATCTGCAGGCGATGGACCTGCTGTATCGCGGCAAAGCGCTCTACTGGGCCGACGTGGCCGACGTGGCGGAACGGGTGCTGACCGTCGATGAGTTGAAAGGCTTTGTCGATAAGCACGCCCCGGCGCCGACGACGCCGCTCAAGCCGATTAATCCGGACGATTACGGCGGCCAGCAGATCACGCCGGAGGTGCAGCTGCGCGAACTGCTGGCGCGGCGGCTGATGCGCGCCGGGCGATCGCCGGAGGCGCTGGCCTACTTCGATATCCCCAACTATCGGCAAGCGGCGCAGCAGTTCGCCGACGAGCTGAAGGCCGCCAAGGACAAATCCGCTGCGCCGCTGACGCGCGCGCAGGCTTACTATCGCGCCGCCAACCTGCTGCGCGCCCAGGGGCTGGAGTTTACCGGCTATGAGATGACGCCGGATTACGCCATCTATGGCGCCGGCTATTCCTATCTGGGGGATGCGTTCGATACCCGCGAGCTGAAGCATAAAAGCTGGATCGACAGCGCCGAAGCGGCGCGCGCCAAGGCGGCGCTACCGGAGGAAGACAACCGTTTCCTGCACTATCGCTGGCAGGCGGTGGGGCTGGCGCAACAGGCGGCCGATCTGCTGCCGCCGAAGAGCCAGGCCTATGCCGCCGTGCTGTGTAACGCCGCCAGCTGGGTTATCAAACGCGATGCCAAAACCGGCCGGGCGCTTTATCAGCGCTATATCAACACCGGCACCCGTTATCCGTGGGCGGCGAAATTCGGCTACGACTGCCCGGCGCCGGACTTCGCCACCGTGGCGCCATAACGCCGAATTTCAGGCACTAAAAAGCCCGGCTTGCCGGGCTTTTTTTATCGAATCTCGCATCGACTCAGGCTTCGATCGCCATTTTGAGTTTCTTCATGGCGTTCTTTTCGAGCTGGCGCACGCGTTCGGCGGAAACGCCGTACTGATCGGCCAGCTCCTGCAGCGTCGACTTATTGTCGTCATCCAGCCAACGGGCGCGGATGATATGCTGGCTGCGCTCGTCCAGACCTTCCAGCGCATAGGCCAGTTTGTCTGCGGCGTTGCTTTCCCAGTTATCTTCCTCGATGCCTTCGGCGAAGTCCGAGCTCTTGTCCTGCAGGTACAGCACCGGCGCCATCGACTGGCCATCGCGGGCCTCGTCGTCCGGAGTCGGATCGAACGTCATGTCCTGCGCCGCCATGCGCGATTCCATCTCGCGCACGTCTTTGCTGGTTACACCCAGCTCACGGGCCACCAGTTCCACTTCGTCCTGGTTGAACCAGCCCAAACGCTGTTTGGTTTTGCGCAGGTTAAAGAACAGCTTGCGCTGCGCTTTGGTGGTCGCCACTTTCACAATGCGCCAGTTGCGCAATACGTACTCGTGGATTTCCGCCTTAATCCAATGCACCGCAAAGGAAACCAGACGCACGCCGACTTCCGGGTTGAAGCGGCGAACGGCTTTCATCAGGCCGATGTTGCCTTCCTGAATCAGATCCGCCTGCGGCAGACCATAGCCTGAATAGTTGCGGGCAATATGAGCGACAAAGCGCAGGTGAGACAGGATGAGCTGCTTAGCGGCATCCAGATCGCCCTGATAATGCAGCCGTTCAGCCAGCTCCCGCTCTTCCTCTGCCGTCAGCATCGGATAGGCGTTGGCTGCCCGGATATAGGCTTCCAAGCTACCTTGGGGTACTAAGGCTAAAGTTTGCATTTCTTTGGTCATTCAAACCCTCTCTATGAGAATACAAAATCATGCAGGTGATTATTACAGCGGGGAAATGATTGATTCTACGGCAGTTGCTGAAGCAAAAGCGGTTCCACACGCCGGGCACCTTAACATTTGCTGCAATTTTTGACCGTACTCCGCCCTAAAAGTTCACCCTTTTTTGCAAGCATTGTTGCTGACAATACGTGACGAGGGTGCAGGCCGATAGGGAATTTGTGCGCTAAGAAGAGAGGGATGGTGCTGACTTCGCTTGAGGTCACTCTTCTCCCGCAACGCGATCAAAAGCAGCAGGAGAAGAGTATACCAAAAAAATCTTACTGTGGTGTAAATCGGCGTAAATGTTGCACCGTCGCCAGCCAGGCGGCGATCCAGCCGATCATCGCGGAGATGATCAGCAGCAGCAGCGCCTCATCCCAGCCCAGCCCGTGCAAGGTGAAGGTGGTGCCGAATACCTTGGCCACCCCGGCGACCACCGACTCCAGCTGCCACACCAGCGCGCCGGACAACACCAGCGACAGCAGCGCGCCGGCAAAACCCAGCATCGCCCCGCCGTTGAGGAACGGCCGCAGAATAAAGCCGTCGGTGGCGCCGATCAGCTTCATCACGTTAATGGTGTCGCGGCGGCTGAAGATGCTCAGACGCACGCTGTTGCCGATCACCAGGAACACCGCCACGATCATCAGCACGCCGATGATCGCCGCGATCTGACCCGCCAGCCCGGTCAGCGCCGCCAGGCGGGCAAACCAGCTGTCATCCATACGCACTTCTTCCACGCCCTGCACCGCCGCTACGCGATCGCGCAGGGTGTTGAGGGTATCCGAACTCTGGAAGCTCATCTTCGGCGTGACGATCGCCACCGCCGGCAGCGGGTTCTCTTCCAGCATGTCCAGCGCGCCGCCAAAGCCCGACCAGTTGCGGAACTCGCCGCGCGCTTCTTCACGCGACAGGTAATTGACCTTCTCCACGCCGGCTTCCGCCTTGATGGCGTCGAGCACTTTCAGCGCGGCGTCGTCATCGAGCGATTTATCCAGATAAACGGTCAGCTGCGGCGTTGGATACCACTGGCTGGCCGCGGTGCTGACGTTTTTCCACACGATGTAGCACACGCTCGGCAGCGTCAGGGAAATGGCGATCACCATCACCGTCAGCAGCGTCGCCAACGGCTGACGCAGCATGTCTTTGATGGCGTTCATCCAGGCGTAACGCCACTGTTCGCGCCAGCCGCCGCGCAGCGCCTTGCTCTTGGCGGTTTTTGCGTTATTGGCCATGGTGAGCGCCCCCTTGCATGCGGCCCTGGCTCAGCGTCAGGATGCGGTAATTGCGGCGGGCGATAAGCCCGGTGTCGTGCGTCGCCATCAGTACGGTCACGCCGACGCGGTTGAATTCTTCAAACAGGCGCAGAATGCCTTCCGACAGCGCATCATCCAGGTTACCGGTCGGTTCATCCGCCAGCAGCACCGCCGGCTTGTTCACCACCGCACGGGCGATGCCCACGCGCTGCTGCTCACCGCCGGACAGCTGAATCGGGAAGTTTTTCGCTTTATCCAGCAAACCGACCTTGTCCAGCGCGGCGGAAACGCGGCGGCGGATATCTTCGGTGCTGGCGCCGGCGATGATCAGCGGCATCGCCACGTTGTCATACACCGTGCGATCCAGCAGCAGGTGGTGATCCTGGAAGATCATGCCGATCTGCCGACGCAGGAACGGCACCTCGCGGTTTTTCAAGCGACTGATGTCGTGACCGCCAAACCAGATGTGGCCGGCGCTGGGCCGTTCGATACCGCAAATCAGTTTCAGCAGGGTACTTTTCCCCGCGCCGGAATGGCCGGTCAGAAACGCCATCTCCGCCGGGCGCAGATGGAAATCAACCCCCTGCAGCGCTTGCCGTCCGCCCAGATAAGCTTTACTGACCTGTTCAAAGCGAATCATCCGTATTAATCCTCTCGGGCAAAAAGTGCCTCAATAAAATCGTCAGCCTTAAACGGCCGCAAATCTTCGATGCCTTCCCCGACGCCGATATAGCGGATCGGGATACCGAACTGATCGGCGATGGCGAAGATCACCCCGCCCTTGGCGGTACCGTCCAGTTTAGTCAGCGTGATGCCGGTTAAGCCCACGGCCTCATTAAATAATTTCGCCTGACTGACCGCATTCTGGCCGGTGCTGGCATCGAGCGTCAGCATAACCTCATGGGGGGCCTGGTCGTCCAGTTTTTTCATGACGCGGACGATCTTCTTCAGCTCTTCCATCAGGTGCGATTTGTTCTGCAGACGGCCGGCGGTATCGGCGATCAACACATCAATGCCGCGCGCCTTGGCGGCCTGCACCGCATCGAAGATCACCGAAGCGGAATCCGCGCCGGTATGCTGCGCCACCACCGGAATGCGGTTGCGTTCACCCCACACCTGCAGCTGCTCCACCGCGGCGGCGCGGAAGGTATCCCCCGCCGCCAGCATCACCGACTTGCCTTCCGCCTGGAATTGACGCGCCAGCTTGCCGATGGTGGTGGTTTTACCCACGCCGTTCACGCCGACCATCAAGATGACATACGGGGTTTTCCCGCTGACATCCAGCGGCTGATCGACCTTGGCCAGAATTTCGGACATTTCCTCCTTCAGCTTGCCGTACAGCGCTTCGGCATCTTTCAGCTGCTTGCGGCTGGCGTGCTGGGTCAGGGAGGTGATGATTTTGCGCGTGGTATCCACGCCGACGTCAGCGATCAGCAGCTGTTCTTCCAGCTCGTCGAACAGATCGTCGTCGATCTTTTTACCGCGGAACAGCCCCATAAAGCCGGAGCCGAGGTTTTGTTTGGTCTTCAGCAGGCTGCGTTTCAGGCGGGCGAAGAAGCCTTCTTTGGTCGGCCTTTCCTGTTCTTGCGCCGCGGCCGGCACCACCGGCTCAAGCGGTTCTTCTTCCACTTCCGGCACGGATTCAGGTTCAACGACCGGCTCAGGCTCGACGACCGGCTCAGGCTCGACGACCGGCTCAGGCTCAACAACCGGCTCAGGCTCGACGACCGGCTCGGGTTCAACCACCGGCTCAGGCTCAACGACCGGCTCAGGCTCGACGACCGGCTCAGGTTCAACGACCGGCTCAGGCTCAACGACCGGCTCAGGCTCGACGACCGGCTCAGGCTCGACGACCGGCTCAGGCTCGACGACCGGCTCAGGCTCGACGACCGGCTCAGGTTCAACGACCGGCTCAGGCTCAACGACCGGCTCAGGCTCAACGACCGGTTGCTGTTGCACCGCCGCCTGTTCGGTGACGCTGACGATCTCTTCGGCCAGCGCTTGCGCCGCCGGCTGTTCAGCCGCCGCCGGCAAATTTTCCGCGATTTGCTCGCCGGCCTGACCGTTATCCCACTCTCCCGGGGTGTCGACGGAGGCGGCAGGTTCAGATTCCTGGGCGGGGAGCTTGTCGTCCAGCTTGGCGGCGGCCGGTGCAGCCGGCGTCTCCGCGGCCTGAGCTTCCGCCTGCTCTACCGGCTGCTCAGGTTGCTGTTGCTCTTCTTCCTTTTCCTTCTGGCCAAAGCCCAGCCAGGAGAAAAACCCACGTTTCTTATCTTTTGCCATGTTATGACTCTACTCCGTACCGAAGGCTCGCTTACCCTACATACCTGAAGGATATATGCTGACAATAATCCGCCGAGTCTATCACTTTCCCTCGCGCAGCAACACGCATCCGGCATGCTTTCCGGTGTGAAAGCAGACAACAAAGTTTTACCGTTCCCCCCGACGCCCGTCACCGGTAGAATAGGGACAACTTTTCGTTAACCTCTGCGGCACCGCGCCGCAAAAGAAATCAAACAACGCTTATGACAAGACTCTCGCCACGGGCGGCGGCCAAAAAACCGCCCCAGGCCGCAGCCGGACAGATCCGCATCATCGGCGGCCAATGGCGCGGCCGTAAGCTCCCGGTGCCGAACAGCCCGGGGCTGCGCCCCACGACCGATCGGGTACGCGAAACCCTGTTCAACTGGCTGGCGCCGGTGATTCAGGGCGCGCGCTGCCTGGACTGCTTCGCCGGCAGCGGCGCATTAGGGCTGGAAGCGCTGTCACGCTATGCCGGCAGCGCCACGCTGTTGGAATTCGAGCGGCCGGTGGCGCAGCAGCTGGAAAAAAATCTGGCGCTGCTGCAGGGCAAAGGGGTGGTTATCAACACCAACGCGCTGAGCTGGCTGGCGGGCGACGGTCAACCGTTCGACGTGGTGTTCCTCGATCCGCCGTTTCGCAAAGGCCTGCTGGCGGAAACCGTCTTGTTGCTGGAGCAGCGGGGCTGGCTGGCCGACGAGGCCTGGATCTATGTAGAAGCCGAGGCGGAAAGCGCCGCGGCGGACGTGCCTGCCAGCTGGCAGTTGCACCGGGAGAAGGTCGCCGGCCAGGTGGCTTATCGCCTTTATCTTCGTTCGCAAGAGAAAACCGACCATGCTGATTAATCTGGGCCGCCTGCTGATGCTGTGCGTATGGGGCTTCCTGCTCTCTAACCTGTTCCATCCGTTTCCCAAGCCGCTGAAGTATTTCATCGACGTGGCGCTGTTCTTTATGGTGGTGATGCACGGCCTGCAGCTGGTGCTGTTGAAATCCACCCAGCCGAAGGATCAGCCGATCAGCTACTGGCAAGAGGCCAAGATCTTTATCTTTGGCGTGTTCGAGCTGCTGGCCTGGCAAAAGAAACAGCCGCCCATCAAGAAAAAGTGACCGCTACGGCTGAACGGTGAACGAGACGAAGCGCGTGCCCTGCATGTTTAACGTGCCCTGCGCGCCTTTTTCTATCGGGTTGTACTGCCATTGCTTCAGCCGCAGCGTAATGTCTTCACCGCCCTGGTTCGGGCTGAACACCACCTCGTAATACATCGGCTCGTTGACCAACGGCTCGCGCTGCGGCGCACGGGTCTTGGCGACCGGCACCGCGCGTTTGTCGCTCACCGTCACCTGCAGACTGCGCATCGGCGCGCGATCGTTTTCCGCCTCCTGCTGGCGCTGTTTGAAGTAACGTTGCGTGGCCAGCACGGCGATCAACGCAATGACGGCGACAAAAAATAGCGGTGGCTTACTCATCGGTTTCCCATTTCCTTCACGGTCAAATCGGCGTAAACATAGCACACTCCCGTATGCCTGGTGTGCCCTTCCCTTTTATCCCGGAGCGTTAATCCACGAATGTTGGCCTCCCAAAATAAGAACGGCGCTCAGGATACGCCTCCATTTGAAAGTGATGGATTTATTATGCTAACCTGAAATCAGCGGCATATTTAATTTCCTAAAACGAAGAATATAAAAGCCAGCTAAACAATCAAACTTAAAAATGGAATTTGACATAATGAAAATCAGCAAGCTGGCTTGGGCCGGCCTGGCGATTAATATCGCTGTGGCGACGGTCATCGTTCTTTATTTATCTCAGGATGGGTTGGTTGAGAGCTACGAAGAAGAACTTCTCGACGAATTCATTTCAATACTGCTTATTATATTTGCAATATCAATACCTATGCAAGGTATCAGCCTGCTGCTCTTATCTAAAGCGCCAAAAGCGGGCCGCGTGCTCGCCTTTATCAGCACTGTCCTGATGTTGCCGTTGAGCATGATCTTCTTCATCGGCTATTTGTTCAGCTATGAATGGCGTTACAACCGAGGATTGACGCCCTTCAACGCCGATGTTCCCCCTCCGCTTGATGTCAGCCTGGGGTTCAATTTGAAGCAATTTTCATTATCCGGGATATTATGTATCGTCCTCGGCATCGTTATCGGCCTGATCGGTATCAACGTCGGTTGGCTGATAGTTGCCGTCGGGGTGGTAGCACTGATCAATTCATCCCGCTTGGAAAACCGCATAATGATCGGCCTCTCACAGGATAAATTGATTATCACGCCGGCGCTATATGCCGAAACATTCATCATTCCAATAAGCGATGTCACGCTGATACAAGACAAGCCTCAATCATTTAAGTTGCAAATCAAATCTGGCGGCGTTGATAGAACCAGCACCATCCTAAAAAGAAAGCATCAGCAGGAGGAGTTTGGAAAAGTCATCGCAAAAATCGCCACGCAGAAATAGTGCCGTGACACCGCAGCTAATAATAAAGCGAGGGGGAATATCTCCCTCGCTGTTTTTTTAATTCAAAATGCGATAGCGCATACTCCCCCTTGCCAGAATGCCACTCACAAGAGAAACTGCCCATCAGACTGGCCGCCGCACGCACACACGCAAGAAAGCATTGTCGATCGTCGGCAGGCTACCTACACTGAAATGAAGAAGTGACATGGGTGACAGTTTGGAGCCGGTGGTTGCGGCTCCCTCCTACATAAGGAAGACATAAATGAGTTGGCCGTTCCTTGCCGTATTCTTTTCCGGTTGGCTGTTCGTCGACGCCTCTTACCGTGGGCCGCGCTGGCAGCGTTGGGTGTTCAAACCCGTCACGCTGCTGCTGCTGTTGCTGTTGGCCTGGCAGGCGCCGGTGCTCAGCGCCGCGGGCTATCTGATCGTACTCGGCCTGCTGGCAACGCTGATCGGCGATGCGCTGCTTCTGTTGCCGCGCGAGCGGGTGCTGTACGCCATCGGCGCCTTTTTCCTGTCCCACTTGCTGTACACCCTGAGTTTCGCCAGCCAGATGACGTTCAGTCTGTTCTGGCCGCTGCCGCTGGCGCTGCTGGCGATAGGCGCATTGCTGCTGGCCGCCCTTTGGACCCGGCTGGAAGAGATGCGTTGGCCGATCGTCACCTATGTGGCGATGACGCTGCTGATGGTCTGGCTGGCGGGCGAGCAATATTTCCTGCGCAGCACCGATTTCGGCTTCTCGCTGCTGACCGGCACCTCGCTGCTGCTGCTGGCCAACGTGGTTTGGCTGCTCAACCGCTACCGCTTCACCTTCCGCGCAGCGGACGCCATCGTCGCTTTCTGTTACTTCTCCGGCCACTTCCTGATCGTGCGTTCGCTCTACCTGTAGAGACCTGCCGCGGGTTCGGCGCGCCGAACCCGTTTCTTCATCAAGCCAGCGCTTTCAACGTCAGGGCATCACCCGCACCCAGTTGATTGCGGTACAGATCGCCGTCGCGCGAGAAGAACGCCAGCGTGCTGCCATCCGCCTGCAGCAGGGCGATGCCGTCCGGCGCCGGGCGCCAGCCCACCACCTCGGCCGCAAATACGCTTTGCAGACAACGCTGCCGATCCACCAGCTGGTAGCCGTTGGTCTCGCTTTGCTCATTGGCCAGAAACTCGATTTGGCATTGCCGTTCGCTGTCGGCTACCTGCCATTGCCCCGCCAGCGACTGCGCGGTCGGCAGCGCCAGACTGCCGGCCATCACCGCACTCGTCACCATCATGCCTCCCGCCGCCAGGGCGGCGCGCGTTAAAGTACCTTTCATACCGGCTCCCACATCACGCCCGGCCGAGACTGCGCCGGGCGCTCCGTTGCTGCGTTACACGATAAAGTCAGTGGCGACGTCTACCTGACCGACGATTTTCACCAGGAAGTCCGGCGCCTGATGACCACCGATGTTCACCGACAAATCGGTCACGTTGTTGGACGCGTTGTAGCTCAGCAGCGCTTCACCCGCCGCGCCGCTGAAGTGATCGACGAAGTGAATGAAATCGCTGCTCTGCGCCTCTTTGTTGAAGAACGACAGATCAATCTTGTCGATCCCTTTCTGGAAGTCGCGGATCCAGTCTGAAGCGCCCGGCGCGGAATCGCTGGCGGCAGAGAACACGAAGATGTCTTTACCGGCACCGCCCCACAGCTCATCCGCCCCGCCGCCGCCGAACAGCACGTCGTTACCCGCGCCGCCTTTCAGCACGTTATTGGCCGCGTTGCCGACGATCACGTCGTTGCCGGAACCGCCAATGGCGTTCTCGATGGTCACACCGGCGGCGATCGAGACGTTGCCTTTCAGGCCGCCCACGTCGGAGAACGACTTCTCGTTCAGGTTGATGCGCTGGTTAGCGGTATAACCGGAGAAGTCGAAGGTATCGTTGCCGCCCGCATCCCACACCGCAAAGATCAGTTTTTGCGCGTTGCTGGTGGTGCTGAGGAAGTCACGACCGGTGTTGGAGTTAAAACCGTACACGGTGTCGCCGGTGCGGGTCGACAGGTTGGCGCCATACAGATGTTGAATGGCGGCAATGTCATCCAGCAGCGGAGCTGCGGCGTAATGACCGCCGTTATCGCCACCGGTGTTGGTTTCGCTCCAGTAGCTCATCAGGCTGAACTGGCGGGTGTCTTCCGCATAAGTGACGTCGCGATAGGTCGGGTTGCCCTCACCGGCGTTGTAATCGCCCGGGTGGCTCAGGCCCAGCGCATGGCCAATCTCATGGGTGAACGTCTGGCGGCCGTAGTCTTCGGTCGCCGGATGCTTCACGTTGGACTGGTTGACGTTGTACCAGGTTTGGCCCCCCAGATCCTGCCCCTGCCAAATGGTGTTCGGCAGGAAGGCGTAGGCCTGGGTGCCGTAATCATAGTGGCCGGGACGATCCTGGCTGTAGTTACCGAAGGTGATGTTGGCCTTTTGTCCGGCCGCCACTTCGGTAAAAGTGATATTGGCGACGTCGGCCCAGGACTGCAGCGACAGCTTAGCCTGCTGCTGCTGTTCCGCGCTGAACTTGCTCAGCCCGGTGTCGCCGGCGACGTTGGTGGAAGAGAACTTATAGTCCGGGAAGGAGAAGGTTAATTTGACCGGCTGGCCAAATACCTTGTAACCGTTCCAGGTTTGGTTCTCACGGGTAATAAACAGCCCAGCTTGCTCGTTAGAAAATGAATCCTTGCCATTAATCTGAATCCCGTTGCCCCGCTCATGATAATGCAACAGGTCGTCTACAGCATCGTAGCCGGTTGTGGCGGCCGCGAAGTTGGATTCAGTAATTTCAATTGCCTTTTTAGTAGATTGCATTGGTTCGATTCCACTCATTACCTGATTGATATCAATCAGACAGATAGACATAACCTCCCCGTAAGCCACGGTTAATGAACCTTAAGCTTGCTGGAAGGGGCTTATGCGCCGTTGCCGGCAGTGTGTTTGGTAGAATTAATGCATATATATCAGCAAATAAGATCACCATTAAAAATGGTAATCGATTCCAATTATAGGCAGGACCGCAAAACTGCACATAAAATAATCAACCATTTATTATCGCAACGAAAGTTTGTTATGCTACTTTTTGCGCTTATTTACAAAACAAATGAAACTTAGAGAGGAGAAGTTGGCACCAAACTTCAATAGCAATGCGGCTTGCAGACACAAGCGAATCATGCTGGCTAATCAGGCGCAAAAAGATAAATTTTGCTAACGCGTTATAGATAAATAACTCTTTATTATTAGACCGGGCGACTTTTTAGTTTCTATAGGAATATTATTTTCTTATTTAAACTAACGGCGGCGAGACTTTTTCTCGAAATAGGTAATAAGAAAAAGCAATAGATTAAAATTCGCATCATTCATTATTGAATGAATCCCCCCATAACGCCCGTACGCCGTTAGCAATAATTCTCATCCGGCGCTTGACTCTGGAGTGGACTCCAGGGTGTAGAGTCAGCTGAGCAAACCCGGTTAACTGCCCGAAGGGGGACGTTATGCACAATCAGCAAAATCATAATCATCAGGAACATCACCACGCCGAAGGCGGATGCGGCTGCAACCACAGCCACAGCAAAACCCAGCATGGCTGCAGCAGCGAGCCGAAAAACGCCGCTGCGCAGACCGAACACGCCCATCACCATCACGATCATGGCGAGAGCGGCTGCTGCGCCGCCGCACACGACGATCCGGACGAGGAAAGCGACAGGCTGGCCGCCGCTCCCCCTTCCGGCAGCCAACGTTTCAGCTGGAAAGTCACCGGTATGGACTGCCCCAGCTGCGCCAAGAAAATCGAAAATGCCGTCACCGCGCTCCCCGGCGTTGACAGCGCACGCGTATTGTTCGCCACCGAAAAACTGGTGGTCGACGCACAGTCCGATATCAGCCTGCGGATCCAGGACGCGGTCGCCCAGGCCGGTTTTACCCTGCTCGGCGCTCAGACCGCCAAAGCCGCCGCGCCGAAAACCTCACGCTTCGGCGAATTTGCGCCGCTGCTGTTGTTAACCACCCTGATGGTGGTCAGCTGGGTGCTGGATCGGATTAACCCGGAGCTGGGTCGCATCGCCTTTATCGCCACCACGCTGGTCGGGTTGGCGCCGGTCGCCGCCAAGGCGCTGCGTCTGATTCGCTCCGGCACGCCGTTCGCCATCGAAACGCTGATGAGCGTGGCGGCCATCGGCGCGCTGTTCATTGGCGCCACCGCCGAGGCGGCGATGGTGCTGCTGCTGTTTATGGTTGGCGAGCTGCTGGAATCCTACGCCGCCAACCGTGCGCGGCGCGGGGTGAAGGCGCTGATGGAGCTGGTGCCGGAAGATGCGCTGCTGCTGCAAGGCACGGAACGCAAACGCGTGCCGGTCGCCAGCCTGCGCCCTGGCGATGTGATTGAAATCGCGCCCGGCGGGCGCCTGCCGGCCGACGCCGAGCTGCTCAATCCGTTCGCCAGCTTCGACGAAAGCGCCCTGACCGGCGAATCGGTGCCGGTCGAGCGCCAACGGGGGGAAAAAGTGGCCGCCGGCAGCCTGTCCGTCGATCAGGCGGCACAGATGAAGGTGATCTCAGAGCCCGGCAAAAACGCCATCGACCGCATTCTGCAATTGATTGAAGAGGCCGAAGAGCGCCGCGCGCCGATCGAACGCTTCCTCGATCGCTTCAGCCGCTACTACACCCCGGCCATTATGCTGCTGGCCGTCGCGGTGATCCTGGTGCCGCCGCTGCTGTTCTCGCAGCCGTGGGAGACCTGGATCTATCGCGGCCTGACGCTGCTGCTGATCGGCTGTCCATGCGCGCTGGTGATCTCGACGCCGGCGGCCATCACATCCGGGCTGGCGGCCGCCACGCGGCGCGGCGCGCTGATTAAAGGCGGTGCGGCGCTGGAGCAACTGGGCCAGATTCAAACCATCGCCTTCGATAAAACCGGCACCCTGACCGAAGGCAAGCCGACGGTCACCGACGTGCTGCCCATCAGCGCGCTCACCGAACAACGGCTGTTGCAGCTTGCCGCCGCGGTAGAGGCCGGTTCACATCACCCGCTGGCGCAAGCGATCATCAACCGCGCCGCCGCCAGCGGGGCCGAGCAGCCGCTGGCGCAGGCGCGCCGCGCGCTGGCCGGCGTCGGCGTGGAAGGGATCGTGGACGGCAAGACCGTGCTGATCAGCGCGCCGGGCAAGCTGGCGCCGGGCCTGCTCGCCACACAATGGCAGAGCCAGGTAGACAAGCTGGAAAACGCCGGTAAAACGGCGGTGGTGGTGTTGGAAGACGGCGCGCCCATCGGCTTACTGGCGCTGCGTGATACGCTGCGCAGCGACGCCAAACAGGCGATAGCCGAACTGAACGCGCTCGGTATTCGCGGCGTGATGCTGACCGGGGACAACCCGCGCGCCGCCGCGGCGATAGCCGGCGAGCTGGGCCTCGACTATCGCGCCGGTCTGTTGCCGGAAGATAAGGTCGCCGCGGTTACCGAACTGAGCGAACTGCGCCCGACGGCAATGATCGGCGACGGCATCAACGACGCCCCGGCGATGAAAGCCTCCAACATCGGCATCGCCATGGGCAGCGGCACCGACGTGGCATTGGAAACCGCCGACGCCGCCCTGACCCACAACCGGCTGGTGGGCGTCGCGGAAATGATCCGCATCTCGCGCGCCACCCACGCCAATATCCGGCAAAACATCACCATCGCGCTGGGATTGAAAGGGGTCTTTCTGATCACCAGCCTGCTGGGGTTAACCGGGCTGTGGCTGGCGGTGCTGGCGGACTCCGGCGCCACCGCGCTGGTCACCGCCAACGCGCTGCGGCTGTTGAGAAAGCGCCAATAACGTGACGCCAGACCGGGTTCCTCAATGGGAACCCGCCATTATCGATTGCAGCGAAGATACTAAGGATATTGTCGGCGCGTATGTAATACCCGCAACACCCGGATGTGAGTTTCCAGCACCTGGTAAATCAGGAGATAATGGGGATGCAAGGGGATTTCATGCGTGCCGTCCACTCTGCCACGCCGGAAAATTCGAGGATGCCTGGCGGCGGGAGTGACGGCCTCCATGATGAGAACCTTCATTTTTCTGGCCGCCAGAGGGTTATCGTTGGCGATGAATCCCACAATCTCCGTCAGATCCTGACGTGCGGCTCGAGTCCATTCGATGTTGAGCATTATGCCTGCTTCGCGTTGATCCTGGCTTCTGCAGCAGCGATAACAGCATCCATTTCAGCCATCACGTCATCATGAGGAATACCGGGCCACGGCTCATCCATGGCTTCCTGAACTCTTTCAAGAAACCAGCGCTCATAGCCCTGTGTGTGTTCCTCATTTTCCATCTTGGCAACCGTAGGCAGTAGTAAAATACTCATCATCGTTTGTCCCTTTCGAACGCTCCCCAATCGCAGGGAGCTTATCTTACGAGACGATTAAAAACTATACACCTTTACGTAACAGATAACGGTATGGCGCCTGCTCGGTCTCCTGCGCCACCAGCGTGTGCTCCATAAAGCGGCAAAACCCCGGGATATCGCGGGTAGTGGCCGGATCGTCGGCGATAATCAGCAGCGTTTCGCCGTTGTCCATATGGCGCACGGTTTTGCGCACCATCATCACCGGTTCCGGGCAACGCAGCCCCAGCGCGTCGAGCGTCTGGTCTGCCTGGGCAAATAAGTCAGTCATGCAATTTTTCTCGTTCAAAAACGATCGGCGAACGCTCGCCGCATCTCATTAGCGCCTAGTTTACGCCGGTAGTTTTTCTGCGCAAGATGCGTTAACGTTTGCGTTAAATTTAACCATTGCATTGGTTGCGCAAACGCGTATCATGCCGCCGCGCAGCGTTTTTTGCTGTTTTGACAAGACACACTGGGTTCCCTCACCCCACTGCTAAAAAGGCTACAAGTATGTATTCGTTTACCGCACAGCAGCGCTTCACGGCGTTGGTCTGGCTTTCGCTGTTTCATATCGCCATCATTACCTCCAGCAACTACCTGGTGCAGCTGCCGATCAGCGTTTTCGGCTTCCATACCACCTGGGGCGCCTTTACCTTCCCGTTTATCTTCCTGGCGACCGATCTGACCGTGCGCATCTTCGGCGCGCCGCTGGCGCGGCGCATCATCCTGGCGGTGATGGTGCCGGCGCTGTTCATCTCCTACGTGATCTCCACCGTCACCTATCAGGGAGAATGGCAGGGCTTCGCCGCGCTGAGCAGTTTTAACCTGTTCGTGGCGCGCATCGCGGTGGCCAGCTTTATGGCCTATGTGCTCGGCCAGATCCTCGACGTACACGTCTTCAACCGCCTGCGTCAACGCAGCGCCTGGTGGGTGGCGCCGGCGGCGGCGATGTTCCTCGGCAACATCAGCGATACGCTGGCGTTCTTCTTCATCGCCTTCTATAAGAGCAGCGATCCCTTCATGGCCAACAACTGGGTGGAGATCGCGCTGGTGGATTACAGCTTCAAGGTGATGATCTGCCTGCTGTTCTTCCTGCCGATGTACGGCGTGTTGCTGAACATGCTGCTCAAACGCATCGCGGCGCGCAGCGGCAGCCTGCAGCCGGGCTGAGTCGTGTTATTCTGGGCGGCCTTATCCTTTGGAGGCCGCTCATGACCCCAATCATCCGCACCGCCACGCTCGAAGAAATCCACCGCCTTTACCAACGCATCCCCGAATTCGGCGGCCTGCACAGCCTGGCCGATCTGCAGCAACGTATCGGCGCCGCCCCCACCAGCCTGTTGATCGCCGAGATAGACGGACAGCCGGCCGGTTTCAAACTCGGTTATCAACGGCAGGAAACGGTGTTTTACAGCTGGCTGGGCGGCGTGCTGCCGGCATTCCGTCGCCACGGCGTGGCGCAGGCCTTGTTGGCCGAACAAGAGCGCTGGGCGCGGGCGCAAGGCTATCGCCAACTGACGGTCAAAACCCGTAACCGGTTCCGCGCCATGCTGACGATGCTGCTCGCCCATCACTATCAGATTGTTCATCTGGAAAAGAAAGGCGAAGTGGCTGATTATCGGCTATTACTGGAAAAAAACTTGTGACAACATCTGCCTTGCATTTCAACCTGGAATAGGTTGCGATACGACAGTGAATCCCTACCGGAAAGGAAGAAGGAAGCCCGATGCGTAAAGTAGCGAAATTGATGGGTATCAGCCTGCTGGCGCTTGGCCTCGCGGCCTGCGACGGCAACACCAAAGACACCAAGGCAGCGCCAGACGGCGCGGCGGCCAGCGCGCCGGCCGGGCAGCAAGTCAGCCTGCTGGACGGTAAACTGGCGTTCACCCTGCCGGTCGGCATGGCGGATCAGAGCGGCAAGCTGGGCAACCAGGCCAACAACATGCATGTTTACGCAGACAGCACCGGTCAGCGCGCAGTGATCGTCATCTTGGGCGACAAGACCGCCGACAGCCTGGAGACCCTGGCCAAGCGCCTGGAGAACACCCAGCGCGCGCGTGACGCCAACCTGCAGGTGATCACCAACAAAGCGCTCGACGTCAACGGTGTGCCGCTGCGTCAGCTGGACAGCATCATCACCAGCGGCGGCGAGAAAGCCTATTCTTCCGTCCTGATCGGTTCGCTGAACAACAACATGCTGACCATTCAGGTGACGCTGCCGGCGGACAACCAGCAGCAGGCGCAGACTGAAGCCGAAGGCATCATCTCCACCCTGAAGCTGAAGCAGTAATCCCGCAGGGGCCGGTTTGCCGGCCCCTGAGTCTTTATGCCAACGCCTGCGCCAGCAGGGTGATCGGATGTTCGCAGCGTTTGCTGGTGGACATTTCGATCTGCCATTTGCAGGTCTCGCAGTCGGTCACCACCAGATCCACTCCGCTCTCTTCTATCTGCCGGAACAGCGGCGCGCCAATGCCTTGCGACGTGGCGTAGTTCTCCGATTTGAACCCGTAAGTGCCGGCGATGCCGCAGCACTGCGAATCCAGCACCACCAGCTCCAGTCCCGGTATCTGCCGCAGCAGCTCCAGGGTATAGGCGGTCCAGCCCATCTTCTCCATATGGCAAGGCGTGTGATAAGCCACCCGCAGCGGCGTGCGCTTGAGCGGCAGGCTGCGCCCCTGATTGATCAGGCGATAAAGATAGCGCGTCGCCAGCTCCACCCGATCGCGCACCGCGGTGGTGTCTACATCCAGCAGATGAGGGTATTCGTCACGCAGGGTGAAGGTGCAGCTCGATGAGGTCGCCACCACCGGAATGCCGCGCTCCAACACCGTTTCATGCAGCGATTCGGCATTGACCCTGGCCTGCTTTTTAGCCTGGTCGATAAACCCGTTGGCGATCAGCGGCACGCCGCAGCATTTCTCGCGTTTCAGCAGTTGCACGCCGATATCCAGCGCGTTGAACACCCGGACCAAATCCTTGCCCAGCTGCGGGTGGTTATAGTTGACGAAGCAACCGTGGAAGAATGCCACCTGCTCGGCGTAACGCTGCTGAGCCTGCGCCTGTTGCCGGTACCAGCGGCGGAAGGTGCCGAAGGAATATTTCGGCAGTTCGCGCCGGTGATCGATCTTCAGCGCCTTGTCCAGCAGCTTGCGCACCGGTTTCAACCCGGTGGCGGCGTTGACGATCGGCGCAAACGGCGTCGACAGCGATCCCATGATATCGGTATGGCTGAGGATGGCATCGCGCAGCGTCGGCTTGCTCTGGGCGAAGTCGGCGCGGGCGCGCTGAATGATGTCGCCGATTTTGACGTCGGACGGGCAGGCCACTTCACAACGCTTGCAGTTAGTGCAGTATTTCAGCGCTTCGTCGTACAGCGCCGGGTCTTTCAGCCGCAGCCGCTCGCCGTCCGGCCCCGCCTGTTTCGGCCCCGGATAGAGCGGGTTCACTTTGGCCACCGGGCAGTAAGTGGTGCAGACGGTGCATTTGATGCAGCTTTCAAAGCTGTGGTCCCGATGCAGGCTCATACGTTCTCCTCCGCGGCGATCTGCTGCGCGACGTGCAGCGCGCCGATCAATGACACGCCGGCGCCGCAGCCCTGCTGCAGCGGATCGTAGCCGCCGGCGACCGCGCCGATGGCGTACAGATTGTCGAACGGCACTCCCTGCTTCATCGCCCGCAGTCTGCCGTCGGTGCGCACGCCAAACTGCAGGTAAGGTTGCGGCGCGAACAGCTCGCGTCGGCTCCAGTCGGCGCGATCCGCCCGACTGTGTACGTCCAGCCCGAAGATCGGTTCGCGCACCCCGTCGAAATCGGCCACCAGTCCATTGCTGAAGAAGCTGCCGCTGGCCAGCACCACCTGCTGCGCCCGCAGCGGAATATCGCCGTGGTTGCGGGTGTACAAACCGGTGACGCGGCCGGCCTCGCTCTCGGCGCGCAGCACGCTGTCGCCCGGCATGAAAACGCCGCCCAACTGCTGGAAACGCCGCCGCAGCGCCTGATGCAAGCGCATGCCGGGCACCGAAGGCGGCAACGTCGGCAGCAGTCGGATCGGCTTGCCGACCGCATCCTGCAACACCGCCAGCGACGCGTCGTCCTCCAGGCCCAGACAGGCCGGCAGGAAGAGCGCCTCGGCCTCACCCGCCAGCCGCCGCAGTTCTTCGGCCATCGGCGGCAGGCTTTCCATCAAATCCAGTACCCGGGCGATGTTCACCGCACGAAACTCGCTGGGATTATTGCGCAATCTGTCCAGCGCCGGCATGTGCAGATAGGCCACGTCCGTCTGCACGCCGAGCTCGCGGCTCAGGGCGTCGGCGGCCATCTGCGGTTGGAAGTCGAGGAACCCTTCGATGCCGATCACCGCAATACGCCGCCACGGCAGTTGGCCGGTCAGCGGCAGCGTCGGGATCGCTTGCGGGCTGAGCCAGGTGGCGCGACGCATACCGAGCGGCGTGATGCGCAGATGGTTGTTCACCCCCTCGCCCTGCAGATTCAACCCGCAGCGTTCCAGCAGCCGCTGCGCGGCGGCGGACAGCACCGCCACCCGGCCGGGCCCGATCAGGGCGTACGGATGCTGCGGCGCCTGTTGCGCCAGCTGCGGCAACGCCGCCAGCGGCATCTCGACCGGCGTGCCGTCCGGCAATCTCGCCAGCAGATCGAGCGAGCCTGAGGAGAAGTAGAGCGCGCTCTGGCCAGAACTAACCACCGCGCAGCGCTTGCCCTGTTCGGCCACGGCAATGGCGCAGCTCAGGCCCGCCAGACCACCGCCAATCACCACAACGTCAAATCGCATCATCCGCCTCCTGCTCCTGGTCGGCCTGGGCTTCAAGCCCGCATAATCCCTGGTAAACCCAACTGGTGAATTCGCTCTCGCGCAGCGCATCGCCCCAGGCGATCGGCCGTACGCCTTTCCAGCGTTCGTTGAGGAACTGCGACAGCTGCGCGATGGATTGCTGCGGCGTGCTGACGTTAAAGCGCGTCAACAGCCCGGCGGCGCGGCAGGCGCAGAGTTCGCCCTGGCAGGTGCCCATGCCGACACGGGTGCGGCGGCGCAGATCCACCAGGTTATTGACGGTCAGCGAGTTGACCGCATAGCGCACTTCCCCGGCGGTCACCGCCTCGCATTCGCACACCAGGCTGGTGTCGAGCCGATCGGCCGCCGGCACCTGGCTAGCGCGATCGCCGTGCCGATAGATCGCCGAGCCGCGAATGCTGGCGGGCAGAGAAACCACGCTGCGCACCGTTTCCTCCGCCGACTGACGGGATCCGGGCAGCGCGTCCTGCGCGGTGGTGCACGGACTATTTACGCCGAGCTTTTCGCATACCTTGTCGGTGGCCCACTCCGCCATCAGGCGGTAGGTCATCAGCTTGCCGCCGGTAATGGTGATAAACCCTTCCAGCCCGTCGCGGGCGGCGTGATCGAGCAGCACGATGCCGCGGCTGACGTTGCGCCCGCTGGGATCGTCGTCGCTGGCCACCAGCGGCCGCACCCCGGCATAGGCGCGCAAAATGCGGGTCTGCGCCAGGGTGGGCGCCAACAGCGCCCCTTCGCGGATCAGAATATCCACCTCCTGCGGGGTCACCAGCATGTTGTCAATTTGGTCGTAGTCGATATGGGTCGAGGTCGTGCCGATCAGCGAGATGGTGTCGCCCGGCACCAGGATGTCGGCGTCCGCCGGTTTGCGGCAGCGGTTGATCACCATGTTGTTGATGCGATGGCCGAGGATCAGCAGCGCTCCCTTGGCCGGGAACATACGGATGCGCAAATCGGCGTATTCGGCGATCTGCTGGCCCCAGATACCGGCGGCGTTGACCACCACCGGCGCGTGCAGCTCATAGCGCCGCTGATTCTGATGGTCGTAAACGCGCACGCCCGTCACCCGATCGCCGCTGCGCAGCAACCCCACCACCTGATGGTAGGTCAGGATCTGCGCGCCGTGCTCGCGCGCGTCCAGCATATTGGCGGCGGTCAGCCGGAAGGGATCGACGGTGCCGTCCGGCACCCGCACCGCGCCGATCAGCGCCGGGTTAGCCGCCGGCTCCAGCCGCAGCGCCAGCTGCGGGTCGATCGCTTCGGCGTCGATGTCGGCCTGGCGACAGGCGGCGATAAACTGCTGCTGATAGTCCAGCGAGTCTTGCGGCAAGGTGATGAACAGCCCGTCGGTGCGCTCGATACAGTGATGCGCGATGCGTTTCAGGATGCGGTTCTCTTCTATGCATTCGCGCGCCGACTCGCCGTCGGTCACCGCATAGCGCGCGCCGCTGTGCAGCAAACCGTGGTTGCGGCCGGTGGCGCCGGTGGCGATGTCGTGGCGCTCCAGCAAAATGCATCGCAAGCCGCGCCGCGCACAGTCGCGGGCAATGCCTGCGCCGGTGGCGCCGCCGCCGATGATGATCACATCCGTTTCGCCGCCGTCAAAATAGCTGCTCATGTCGCTCCCTCAGGATCGGTAGTTATGAGCCTATTGAGCCACGGTTATTAGGGTCTTTGTTTGATAAGGAACAATAACGAACATAAAACGAAATAAAAATGTCCACAAAAAACCATCAATGTGATCATAATCACGATTTTTGGACGTTTTTCTATTTCATAACGTTAACGAATCGCTCAAAATCCGCCGTGGTTTCATGAAAGTGTAACAATTGCGCCATTCGTCACAGCGACACCAGGCGTATTTGATGACAATGGCGCTCGTTATGGAACACAAAAACACCACATTCGATATCCGCTCAATCATCAAATGAACGTAAAAGGTCATATTGATGTGATAACAGATAAAGCCATCGGAGGCGCTCATGTTGAGTATTTTTAAGCCGGCCGCACACATCGCCCGTGTGCCGAGCGATAAGGTAGACCCGCTCTACCGTAAGCTGCGCTGGCAAATTTTCCTGGGGATCTTCTTCGGTTACGCCGCCTACTATCTGGTGCGTAAGAACTTCACCCTGGCCATGCCTTACCTGATCGAACAAGGCTTCAGCCGCGGTGACCTCGGCTTCGCGCTGTCGGGCATCTCCATCGCCTACGGCTTCTCCAAATTCATCATGGGTTCGGTCTCCGACCGTTCCAACCCGCGAGTGTTCCTGCCTGCCGGCCTGATCCTGGCGGCGGCGGTGATGTTGTTCATGGGCTTCGTGCCGTGGGCAACCTCCAGCATCGCCATCATGTTCGTCCTGCTGTTCCTGTGCGGCTGGTTCCAAGGCATGGGTTGGCCGCCGTGTGGCCGCACCATGGTGCACTGGTGGTCGCAGAAAGAACGCGGCGGCATCGTCTCCATCTGGAACTGCGCCCACAACGTGGGCGGCGGCCTGCCGCCGCTGCTGTTCCTGCTGGGCATGGCCTGGTTCAACGACTGGCACGCGGCGCTGTACATGCCGGCCTTCGGCGCCATCCTGGTGGCCCTGATCGCCTTCGGCCTGATGCGCGACACCCCGCAATCCTGCGGCCTGCCGCCGATTGAAGAGTACAAAAACGACTACCCGGACGACTACAGCGAAAAAGACGAAGAAGAGCTGACCGCCAAGCAGATCTTCATGCAGTACATCCTGCCGAACAAGCTGCTGTGGTACATCGCGGTCGCCAACGTGTTCGTCTACCTGCTGCGTTACGGCATTCTGGACTGGTCGCCGACCTACCTGAAAGAAGTGAAGCACTTCGCGCTGGACAAGTCTTCCTGGGCCTACTTCCTGTATGAATACGCCGGTATCCCGGGCACCCTGCTGTGCGGCTGGATGTCGGACAAAGTGTTCAAAGGCAACCGCGGCGCCACCGGCGTGTTCTTCATGACGCTGGTGACCATCGCCACCGTGGTGTTCTGGATGAACCCGGCCGGTAACCCGACCGTGGACATGATCTGTATGCTGGTCATCGGCTTCCTGATCTACGGTCCGGTGATGCTGATCGGCCTGCACGCGCTGGAGCTGGCGCCGAAGAAAGCCGCCGGCACCGCCGCGGGCTTCACCGGCCTGTTCGGCTACCTGGGCGGCTCGGTTGCGGCCAGCGCCATCGTCGGTTACACCGTAGACTTCTTCGGTTGGGACGGCGGCTTCATGGTGATGATCGGCGGCGGCGTGCTGGCGGTTATCCTGCTGCTGCTGACCATGCTGAACGAGAAGAAACACCACGCGGAAATCGCTGCCGGCAAGCGCGGCTAACCGTCACACGACTTTTGCATGATTTAAAGGCCGCCCTGCGGCCTTTTTACTACCCTGCCCCCAACAACACGGAGAAAACGGAATGCGGACTCAAGTCAAAGCCCTGCTGACAGGGATCATTCTCGCCACCTCAATGGTCAGCGCCGCGCAGGCGGCGGACAAAGTGGTGATCGCCCACCGCGGTGCCAGCGGCTACCTGCCGGAACACACCCTGCCGGCGAAGGCGATGGCCTACGCGCAAGGCGCCGATTACCTCGAGCAAGATCTGGTGATGACCAAGGACAACGAGCTGGTGGTGCTGCACGACCATTACCTCGATCGCGTCACCGACGTCGCCGAACGTTTCCCGAACCGCGCACGCAAAGACGGCCGTTATTACGCCATCGACTTTACGCTGGCGGAGATCAAATCGCTGAAGTTCACCGAAGGCTTTGACATCGAAAACGGCAAGAAGGTACAGGGCTACCCTGGCCGCTTCCCGATGGGCAAATCCGACTTCCGCGTCCACACCTTCCAGGAAGAGATCGAATTCGTACAGGGTCTGAACCATTCGACCGGCAAAAACATCGGCATCTATCCTGAAATCAAAGCGCCTTGGTTCCACAAGCAGGAAGGCAAAGACATCTCCAGCAAAGTGCTGGCGGTGCTCAAGCAGTACGGTTACACCGGCAAGAACGACAACGTCTACCTGCAGTGCTTCGACGCCAACGAGCTCAAACGCATCAAGAACGAGCTGGAGCCGAAGCTGGGCATGGATCTGAAGCTGGTGCAGCTGATCGCCTACAACGACTGGCAGGAAACCTACGAGCAGAAAGCCGACGGCAAGTGGGTGGAATACGACTATGACTGGATGTTCAAACCGGGCGCGATGAAGAAAATCGCTCAGTATGCCGACGGCATCGGGCCGGACTACCACATGCTGGTGGTGGCGGATAAATCCAAGCCGGGCCACATCGTTCTGACCGACATGGTGAAAGAAGCGCACGCCAGCAAGCTGGCGGTGCATCCGTTCACCATTCGCGCCGATGCGCTGCCGAAGTACGTGACCGACGTGAACCAACTGTATGACGTGATTTACAACCAGGCCGGCGTCGACGGCGTGTTCACCGACTTCCCGGACAAGGGCGTGCAGTTCCTGCAGAAGCAGGGCCAGCACAAGTAATGCCAAGGGCGCCGCAAGGCGCCCTTGTTATTTCAGAGGAACATCTTGCGCAGGTAGTGCGGCACCGCGTTATCGGCATTGGAACCGATCACCTCCAGCTCCGGCAGCATATCCTTCAGGCGCTGATGCGCATCGCGCATGATGCAGCCCTTGCCGGCCATCGACAGCATCTCCAGATCGTTCATGCCGTCGCCGAAGGCGATGCACTCTTGCAGCGTATAACCGATGATCTTGGCCACTTCTTCCAGCGCATGCCCTTTCGACACGCCGCCCGCCATCACTTCCAGGCAGGTCGGGAACGAGAAGCTGACGTTGACCCGATCGCCCCAGCGGGCGTTGATGGCGTCTTCCACCTGCAGCAACCGCTCGTGGTCTTCACAGGTGAAGTAAACCTTGCAGACGCCGTCGGTTTCCAGCAGGCCCGGCTCGAACAGCTGATATTTGAACACCGACTCCTGGAAGAACTCTTCCTGCTCCGGGCTTTCGCGGTTGGTAAACCAATCGTCGTTGCGGTAGACGTTGGTGGTGATCTGCGGATCGTCGTGCAGCATGCCGTACAGATCGCGGGCGATATCCCCGTCCAGGTTATGGCTGAAGATCAGCTCGCCGGCCGTGTTGTGCACCCGCGCGCCGTTGGAGGTGATCATAAAGGCGCTGATTTCCAGGCTGTCGCGGATCTGCGCCACGTCGATGTGGTGGCGGCCGGTGGCGAACACGAAATGCACGCCGCGCTGGGTCAGCAACTTCAGCGTTTCTTTGGCGTACGGCGACAGGGTATGGTCGGGAGACAGCAGCGTGCCATCTAAATCGGAAGCGACGACGTGATACATAGCGTTATGTTCTAACCTCTGATGGAGTTGTCGGCGGCAGCGCGCCGCCTAAGTGTTGAGCAAAGAAGCGCAGGATTGCGTTCAGTGCTTCGGCGCGCATCGCGTCCCGCTCGAACAGGATCTCATGGCGTGCGCCGTTGATAACCCACGGAAGCCCCCCTTCGCAAGGGCGCCCCGCGTCTGACAGAGCCTGACAAAAAGCCTGGTGCGAACGGTTGTCGACCACCCGTTCTTCACCGGCCTGCAAAAGCAACAGCGGCGTTGTGATTTTCCCGGCCTGCGCGATGATCTGCCGGCCGGCGCGGATGCTCTCACGCACCCAATGGTAAGTCGGCCCGCCCACCTGCAGCTCGGGATAGTCGGCGTAATAACGCAGGCTGCGCCGGTAGCGCTCGCGGCTGTGGGTCAACACGTTGACCACATAGGGCAGCGGACGCCACTGGCCGGTGCCCACCGCGTAATAATCACGGATCGCCGGGCGTGTCTCCACCCAGTCGAGAATGCGGTCGGCCAGCCAGCCCGGCATCGGCAGTTGGATGCCGAACATCGGCGCGCAAAACGCCGCCGCGTCGAACGCCTGCGGCCGGCGCTGCAGGAACTGCGCCAGGATCGCGCCGCCCATCGAATGCGCCAGCGCGAAACGCTGCCGGTAACCGCGCGACTCGACCTCGCGCAGCCACAACTGCTCGAAATCGTCCACGTAGTCGGCAAAGTTTACCACATGACCGCGGTGCGTATCCGCCAGTAAACGCCCGGAGCGCCCCTGGCCGCGATGATCGACGATCACCACGTCGTAACCGCAGTGGAACAGGTCGTAGGCCACCTCAGGGTATTTCACGTAGCTTTCGATGCGGCCGGGGCTGACCACCACCACCCGCTGATGCCGCGCGGAACGGAAACGCACAAAGCGGATCGGCACGCCGTCCACGCCGCTGAACTCGCCTTCTTCGCGCTGCCGCCAGAAATCCAGCAGCGGCCCGGTGGCGAAGGCAGCGAACTGCGTTTCACGCGTTAACCAGTCATCGGAGCTGAGAGTGAACGAGGTCATCGAGAGCGTTTTCCCTGTGGAGCCGGCGGAAAATGTGACCGCTGGCACAAGAAATCATACTAGCGTATTGTGATTCAATTCTGACAAAAAACGGCGCCGCCTCGGCGCATTGTGGCACAAAACGACACTTTCAGGGAGCCGAGAACCATGACCTTGGACTGGTGGTTAACCTACCTGCTGACCACGCTTATCCTTAGCCTCTCCCCCGGATCCGGCGCCATCAACACCATGAGCACCGGCATCAGCCACGGCTATCGCGGCGCCGCCGCGTCAATCGCCGGGCTGCAGGTCGGGCTGAGCGCGCACATCGTGCTGGTGGGCATCGGCCTCGGCGCGCTGATATCGCAATCGCTGCTGGCGTTCGAGCTGCTGAAATGGCTGGGCGCCGCCTACCTGGTGTGGCTCGGCATCCAGCAATGGCGCGCCGCCGGCGCGCTGGATCTGCATGCGCTGGCGGGCAGCATGCCGCGCCGCCGCCTGTTCCGCCGTGCGGTGCTGGTCAACCTGACCAACCCGAAAAGCATCGTGTTCCTCGCCGCGCTGTTCCCGCAGTTCATCTTGCCCCATCAGCCGCAGGCCGAACAGTATCTGGTGCTCGGCGTCACCACCGTGGTGGTGGATATTCTGGTGATGATTGGTTACGCCACCCTGGCGACGCGCATCGCCGGCTGGCTGAAGACCCCGCGTCAAATGCAGCTGCTCAACCGGGTGTTCGGTTCGCTGTTTATTTTGGTGGCGGGGCTGCTGGCGACCGCCCGCAAAGCCTGACAAAAAAGGCCGGGCATCGCTGCTCGGCCTTGGGCATTTCACTGCCGGTTAGCGGGTAAAGATCAGGTGTAACCCGAAGCCGGTAAACAGCACGCCAGCCACCCCGTCTATCCACTTGGCCAACCGCTGATAACCGCGGCGCATCGCCGGCAGCGCGAACACCACCGCCACCAGGCTGAACCAGACGAAGGTCTCGGCGACGATCAGCAAGAACAGCCCCCAACGCGCCCCGGCGCCGACGCTGTCGCCGACGAACAGCGAGAACACGCTGCCGAAATAGATCACCGCTTTCGGGTTGGACAGGTTGGTCAAGAAGCCGCGAATAAAGCTGCGCCCGGCCTTCGGCAACGCCACCTGGGCCTCCGCCGCCGGCGGAGCTTGCTGCGCCCGCGCGGAACGCAGCAGTTGCCACCCCATCCAGCACAGGTAAATGCCGCCGCCGACCATGATTATCTGATGCAGCCAGGCCATCTTCTGCAGGATCAGATGCAGCCCCATCAACGCCACGCCGGCCCATACCACGATGCCGAGCGAAATGCCGACCACGCCCATCATCGCCTCGCGGCGCGAGCGGCTGGCGGCGGTCTGCGACACGAAAAAGAAGTCCGGCCCCGGGCTCATCAGCGCAATCAGATGCACCAGCGCCACGGTGAGAAACAGCATCAGCATGATTTATCGCCCTCAGTCTTCGTCATTGTCGAGATGGTCGCGGATCATCGCCATAAAGGGCGCGCCGAAACGCTCCAGTTTGCGCTGCCCCACGCCGTTGACGCTCAGCAGATCGCCGGCCTTGATCGGCATCTGTTCGGCCATTTCCAGCAGCGTGGCGTCGTTGAACACCACGTAGGGTGGAATGTTTTCTTCGTCGGCGATCGACTTGCGCAGTTTGCGCAGCTTGGCGAACAGCTTGCGATCGTAATTGCCGCCGTAGGATTTCTGGTTGGCGCTGCTGCGCGACTTCAGGCTCTGAATGCGCGGCACCGCCAGCTGCAGCGCCACCTCGCCGCGCAACACCGGACGCGCCGCCTCGGTCAATTGCAGCGCCGAGTGCATGGCGATGTTCTGGGTGATAAAGCCCAGGTGGATCAGCTGGCGCAGCACGCTGGTCCAGTGCTCCGTGGTTTGATCGCGGCCGATGCCGTACACCGGCAACTTGTCGTGACCGTATTCGCGAATGCGCTGATTGTTGGAGCCGCGCAGCACTTCCACGATGTACCCGAGGCCAAAGCGCTGGCCGACGCGGTACACGCAAGACAGCGCCTTGCGTGCGTCCTCCAGCCCGTCGTAGCGCTTGGGCGGATCGAGGCAGATATCACAGTTGCCGCAGTTTTCGTGCTTGCCTTCGCCGAAGTAGTTGAGCAGCACCAGGCGGCGGCAGGTTTGCGCCTCGGCGAAAGCGCCCATGGCGTTCAGCTTGTGACGCTCGATGTCCAGCTGTTGCCCGGCGGGTTTCTCCTCCAGACAGCGGCGCAGCCAGGCCATGTCGGCCGGATCGTACAGCAGGATGGCTTCGGCCGGCAGGCCGTCGCGCCCGGCGCGGCCGGTCTCCTGATAATAGGATTCGATATTGCGCGGGATGTCGAAATGCACCACAAAACGCACGTTGGGTTTGTTGATGCCCATGCCGAAGGCGACGGTGGCCACCACCACCTGCAGATCGTCACGCTGGAACGCCTCCTGCACCTGGGCGCGGCGATCGTTGTCCAGCCCCGCGTGGTAAGCGCCGACGCTCAGCCCGCGGCTTTGCAGGCGCGCGGCGGTGTCTTCCACCTTGGCGCGGCTGTTGCAATAGATAATGCCGCTCTTGCCGCGCTGATCCTGCACGAAGCGCCACAGCTGGTCGAGCGGTTTGAATTTTTCCACCAGCGTGTAACGGATGTTCGGCCGGTCGAAGCTGCTGACCTGCACCAGCGGATCCTGCAGCGACAGCAGACGCACGATATCGCCGCGCGTGGCTTCGTCGGCAGTGGCGGTCAACGCGATCACCGGCATCGACGGGAAGCGCTGTTTCAACTGCCCCAGCGCGCGGTATTCCGGCCGGAAGTCGTGGCCCCATTGGGAGATGCAGTGCGCCTCATCCACCGCCAGCATCGCCGGCGGGCAGTGATCGAGCAGGTTGAGGAAGCTTTCCATCATCAGCCGCTCCGGCGCGATGTACAGCATCTTGATGGTGCCGTTGCGGCAGCCGGCCATGACGTCCAACTGCTCCTCGCGGGTTTGCGTCGAGTTGTAGCAGGCGGCGGAAACGCCGTAGGCCAACAGTTGGTCGACCTGATCCTTCATCAGCGAGATCAGCGGAGAAACGACCAGCGTCAGGCCGTCCATCACCAGCGCAGGGATTTGGTAACACAACGACTTGCCGCCGCCGGTCGGCATCACCACCAGGCAATCCTGCCCGCCGATCGCGGCATTGATAATCGTTTGCTGCCCCGGACGGAATTGCTGGTAGCCGAAGGTATCGCGCAATACCTGCTCGGCCAGCAACTCTCTGTTAATCACTGCTGCGGTTGACACACACTTCCCCATTTTTTCATCGGTACACACCCACCGGGTATGATTACACAATATCGTTCAGCATGACACCAACGCGCGCGTGACTCTTTTGCCTAAACGGGCTGGCAAGCAACAAAGGTTAAGCATAAAATCAACATTCCATTAACCTGGACTGACCAGTTAGCTCCCTTAAAACGCAAAAGAAAAACGGAAACCCGCTATGTCGACAACACCACTGACCCTGGAAGCCGCCCGCCGCAAGATCGGCGAAATTTTTGTCTACCACATGCCGTTCAACCGCGAGCTTGGCCTGGAGCTGCGCCGCTTCGACGATGACTACGTCGAGCTGAGCTTCACCAACCAGCGCAAGCTGGTCGGCAACGCCGCGCAGGAAATTCTGCATGGCGGCGTGATCGCCGCCGTGCTTGACGTCGCCGCCGGGCTGGCCTGCGCCGGCGGCGTGCTTACGCGCCTGGAGCCGCTGGTCGAAGAGGAGATCGCCGCCAAGCTGTCGCGCATGGGCACCATCGACCTGCGCGTCGACTACCTGCGCCCCGGCCGCGGCGAGCACTTCGTCGCCTCCGCCAGCGTGCTGCGCAGCGGCAACAAAGTCGCCGTCGCGCGCGTAGAACTGCATAACCACGACGGCCTGCATATCGCGACCGCCACCGCCACCTACCTGGTCGGCTGATGATTGTGTGCGGTGAGCGTCTTCAGTACACTCACCGCATCTTAAGTTCCCCACCAGAGTGACGTCATGGACGCAAAGCAAACGCGTCAGGGCATTTTCTTTGCCCTGGCCGCCTATTTTATGTGGGGCATCGCCCCGGCTTATTTCAAACTGATCCAGCAAGTGTCCGCGGATGAGATCCTCACCCACCGGATCATCTGGTCGTTTTTCTTCATGCTGGCGCTGATCACACTGGGCCGCAACTGGCCTAAAGTGCGCGCCGCCTGCCAAAATCGCAAACGGCTGCTGTTGCTGGCGGTCACCGCGCTGTTGATCGGCGGCAACTGGCTGCTGTTCATCTGGGCGGTGAACAATCACCATATGCTGGAAGCCAGCCTGGGCTACTTCATCAACCCGCTGGTTAACGTGCTGTTGGGGATGCTGTTTCTCGGCGAACGTTTCCGCCGCATGCAGTGGGTGGCGGTGGCGCTGGCGTTCACCGGGGTGCTGGTGCAGCTCTGGCAGTTCGGGTCGTTGCCGATCATCGGTCTGGGGCTGGCGTTCAGCTTTGCCTTCTACGGCCTGCTGCGCAAGAAAATCGCCATCGACGCGCAGACCGGCATGCTGATTGAGACGCTATGGCTGCTGCCGGTAGCGGCGGCCTATCTGTTCCTGTTCGCCGACAGCCCCACCAGCCACCTGAGCGCCAACCCGTGGTCGCTGAACCTGCTGCTGGTCGCCGCCGGCATCGTCACCACCGTGCCGCTGCTGTGCTTCACCGCGGCGGCTACCCGGCTGCGCCTGTCAACGCTCGGTTTCTTCCAGTATCTCGGCCCGACGCTGATGTTCCTGCTGGCGGTCACCTTCTACGGCGAGACCGTCGGCCAGGACAAGCTGGTGACCTTCGGCTTTATCTGGGCGGCGCTGATCCTGTTCACCCTCGACGCGCTCTATACCCAGCGCAAGCTGCGCTGAGCCCGGCGTCGCCGGGTTACAGCCAGTTCTTGCGCTTGAAGTACAGGTAAGGGGCCAGGCCCGCCAGGATCATCAGCGTGATCGCGCCCGGGTAGCCGAACGACCATTTCAGTTCCGGCATGAATTCGAAGTTCATGCCGTAGCTGGAAGCCACCAGCGTAGGCGGCAGGAACACCACCGACACTACCGAGAAGATCTTGATAATACGGTTCTGTTCGATGTTGATGAAGCCCATCGCCGCCTGCATCAGGAAGTTCACCTTCTGGAACAGCGATTCGTTGTGCGGCAGCAGGGATTCGATGTCGCGCAGCACTTCACGCGCCTGCTCCAGCTGGCCGGTCGGCAGACGCGCCTTGCGCACCAGGAAGTTGAGCGCGCGCTGGGTATCCATCAGGCACAAACGCACCTTCCAGCCGATATCTTCCAGCTCCGCCAGCGTCGAGAGCGCGGCGTCGTATTCGTCGCCCTGATGCCCTTCCATGATCACCCGGCTGAGCTGTTCCAGATCGCTGTAGATATTCTCTATCTCGTCCGCCAGCTGTTCAATCTTGGTCTCGAACAGATCCAGCAGCAGTTCGTAAGCGTTGCCTTCGAGCATGGTCTGGTTGCGGGCGCGCATGCGGTACAGGCGGAACGCCGGCAGTTCGCGCTCGCGCAGGGTATACAGGCGCCCGTCGCGGATGGTGAACGCCACCGTGGAGTTGCCGGCGTGATCTTCCGCATCTTCAAAGTAGAAGAAGGAGTGGATATGCAGACCGTCTTCGTCTTCGAAGAAACGGGCGGAGGCTTCGATGTCGTCCAGTTCAGGACGCGTCGCCAGGCTTTGTCCCAGCTCATTCTGCACGCGCTCACGCTCGCCCTCTTCCGGCTCGACCAGATCAACCCACAGCGATGACGTGAGATCATCTGAGTCGTCCAGTTCCAGACGGGACAAGCGGCGGTTATCTAATTTAAAAGCGCTCAGCATGTGCCAAAACTCCGTGAAGGTAACGGGTGCGGACAACGCGTTGAAGCACAGAAACAGAGGGGATGCGTATCACCGATTTGTTTCAGACCATGAAGAGATCTGACTCATAGCGACACTTTGCGGGGTCGCCGACAACCACGAAGGCTATCAGCAAAAACGGAGAGCCTTAGAAGTTATACCTGCGGCGCAGGTCAGTGAGCCAGTATCTACTGGGTGTGTCCAAGGCGTCTGTCCTCAATGATAATAGTGCGCGCATGTTACGCCGAGAAGAAAAAGCCTGTCAACACGTTAGGCGGGATAATTGCGCAACAAATCATCACGATGATCAATAGCAGAAATGGGGCTTAAACCGTACTGAAAAAGTCGCGGCGATCGCTTACCGCCACCAAGAATGTTGCTAAGATGACATCACCCTAATGGTACGACAAGCATGCGGATTTAAACGATGAAACAGATTACCGCCCATGAACTGACCGCGATGAGCGAACAGGCCGCCAGCGTGGCCCGCCTGCGCGCGCACCGCACCTTACACGAAGAGCTGAGCGACCCGGTGCAACGCCTGGCGATCGCCATGGAACCCGGCACCTATATCCGCCCGCACCGCCACCCGCAAACCTGGGAGCTGCTGACGCCGCTGCGCGGCCGCTTTGTGGTGCTGCAGTTCAACGATGACGGCGTCGTAACACAGCGCACCCTGCTCGGCGAAGAAACTAAAGTGCTGGAGATGCCGGCCTTTACCTGGCATGCGGTGCTGTCGGTCGATGCCGGCGGCGTAGTGTTCGAAGTGAAGCAGGGCCCGTATCAGGCGCTGACCGAAGAAGACTGCATGCAGTGGGCGCCGCAGGAAGGCGGTGAAGGCACCGAAGCGGTGATGCGCTGGTATGCCACCGCACAGGTCGGCGACCGGTACCCTCACTGATCGTGAAAGGTTGCAGGGGCTGGCCCCTGCAACGCCTCTCTCTTTATACCGTTTCCAAACGCGCGTAGGCCGCCACCAGCCATTTGATGCCCTCACCCGGGAAGGCGATCTGCAGCCGGCTGTGCTCGCCGCTGCCCTCCAGATTGACGATGGTGCCTTCGCCAAACTTGGGATGACGCACCCGCTGGCCCAGCTTGTAACCGGTGTCGTTCTCGCTGATCGGCGTGCCCATGCGGCGGTGATTGACCGGGCGCGATACGCTGGCGCGCAGGCGCACTTCTTCCACGCACTCCTCCGGCAATTCGCCGATAAAGCGCGACGGCCGGTGATAAACCTCTTTGCCGTACAGACGGCGCGTTTCGGCATAGGTCAGCGTCAGTTTCTGCATGGCGCGCGTCACGCCCACATAGGCCAGACGGCGCTCCTCCTCCAGACGGCCGCCTTCGTCCAGCGACATCTGGCTCGGGAACATGCCTTCTTCCATGCCGACGATAAACACCAGCGGAAACTCCAGCCCCTTGGCCGAGTGCAGGGTCATCAGCTGCACCGCGTCCTGATAGGCGTCGGCCTGGCCTTCGCCCGCTTCCAGCGCCGCATGCGACAGGAATGCCTGCAGCGGCATCAGATCCTGATCTTCTTCCTGATAGCTGAACTGGCGCGTCGCCGTCACCAGTTCCTCAAGGTTTTCGATGCGCGCCTGTCCCTTCTCGCCCTTTTCCTGCTCATACATAATGAACAGCCCGGAGTCGCGGATCACCCGATCGGTCTGCACGTGCAGCGGCATATCGGCGGTTTCATGCGCCAGCGACTCCACCAGCTCGATGAAGCGCTGCAGCGCCGACGCGGCGCGGCCGGCCAGAACCTTGTCCTGCATCAGTTCGCGCGTCGCCTGCCACAGCGTCAGCTGGCGATCGCGCGCCGCCTGGCGCACCACGTCGAGGGTGCGATCGCCGATGCCGCGCGTCGGAGTGTTGACCACGCGCTCGAAGGCCGCGTCGTCGTTGCGGTTGGAGATCAGGCGCAGGTAAGCCAGCGCATCCTTGATTTCCTGACGTTCGAAGAACCGCTGGCCGCCGTAGATGCGGTACGGCATCGCCGTCTGCAGCAGCGCCTCTTCCAGCACGCGCGACTGGGCGTTGCTGCGGTACAAAATGGCGCAATCGTTCAGCGCGCCGCCGTTGTCTTGCCAGGTCTTGATGCGGTTGACCACAAAGCGCGCTTCGTCGAGTTCGTTGAAGGCGCAGTAGAGGGAAATCGGCTCGCCTTCGCCGCCTTCGGTCCACAGGTTTTTACCCATGCGCCCGTCGTTGTTGGCGATCAGGGTGTTGGCCGCTTTCAGGATGTTGCTGGTGGAACGGTAGTTCTGCTCCAGGCGGATGGTTTCCGCGCCGGGGAAATCCTTCAGGAAGCGCTGGATGTTTTCCACCTGCGCGCCGCGCCAGCCGTAGATAGACTGGTCATCGTCGCCGACGATCATCACGTTGCTGTTGCCGCCCGCCAGCAGGCGGATCCAGGCGTACTGGATGCTGTTGGTATCCTGGAATTCGTCCACCAGCACGTTGGTGAAACGTTCGCGATAGTGGTTGAGGATATGCGGCTTGTTCAGCCACAGCTCGTGCGCGCGCAGCAGCAGCTCGGCGAAATCCACCAGCCCCGCGCGATCGCAGGCTTCCTGATAGGCCTGGTAGATACGCAGCCAGGTGGCCTCTACCGGGTTGTTGTAGGTCTCGACGTGCTGCGGGCGCAGGCCTTCGTCTTTCTTGCCGTTGATGTACCACATCGCCTGACGCGGCGGCCACTGTTTCTCGTCGACGTTCAGCGCCTTGATGATGCGCTTGAGCAACCGCAGCTGGTCGTCGCTGTCGAGGATCTGGAAATCCTGCGGCAGGTTGGCTTCCAGATGATGAGCGCGCAGCAGGCGGTGCGCCAGACCGTGGAAAGTGCCGATCCACATGCCGCCCTGGCTGGTGCCGATCAGATGTTCGATACGGTGGCGCATTTCCGCCGCCGCCTTGTTGGTGAAGGTCACCGCCATGATCGAATACGGTGAACAGTTCTCCACCGACAGCAGCCAGGCGATGCGATGCACCAGCACCCGCGTCTTGCCGCTGCCCGCTCCGGCCAGAACCAACAGGTTGCTGCGCGGCGCCGCCACGGCTTCACGTTGTTTTTCATTCAGGCTGTCGAGCAGATCGGAGACGTCCATAGGCACCACTAATGGTTAAGGAAAAACCCGCCGGCGACGGGTTTTTCACTGGAAATTTATACAGAGTTCTGGCAGGGATTATAACAATGCTGTCAGCGATGCCAACTGCGAAATCTCAATATGCGGCAGCAGGCGGCTGTCGGCGGCCTGCATCAGGCTGCGTTGCCGATCGTTGATCCAACAGGCCTGCAGCCCCGCGCGCAGCGCGCCGGCCACGTCGGTGGTCAGATCGTCGCCCACGTGCAGGATCTGCTCGGGCGCCACGCCCAGCCGCTCGACGGCCAGGTGATACATGTCCTGATACGGCTTGGCGCGCCCGTCCGGCCCGGAACGCAGCACAAACTGAAAGTAGCCGTCCAGGCCGCACTGCGCCGGATCGGCGTTGCCGTTGGTGATCGCCACCAGCGGGTAGCGCGCCGCCAGCGCCTTCAGCGTGGCATGGGTCGCTTCCGGCACTTCGATACGGCTGCGCCACAGCGCGAAATTCTGCATCGCCGCATCGGCCCCGATCGCCGCTTCGGCGTCGCGCAGCCCCTGCCGGCTCAACGCCAGATGAATGGCGCGCCAGCGCCACTGGGTGACGTCGTGGTAGATCTCCGGATCCTGCTCGCGCAGTTCCTGGCGCAGGCGGTGGAAATCCGCCGACTGGAAGCCGTTCAGGCCGGGATGGTAGCTCTGCAGGAAGGCCACCGACTGCTGCTCGGTTTGCTGGATCACCGGACGGTTGTCATACAGCGTGTCGTCCAGATCGAAAGTCAGCGCCGCCAGCGGGCGCAGCGGGCGATAAAAATGCATCAGGATTTCCCCCGTTTGGCGCGCGGATGCGCGGCATCGTACACGTTCGCCAGATGTTGAAAGTCGAGGTGGGTATAAATTTGCGTGGTGGTCAGGTTGGCGTGGCCGAGCAGCTCCTGCACCGCGCGCAGATCGCCGCTGGACTCCAGCATATGGGTGGCGAAGGAGTGGCGCAGCTTGTGCGGATGGATATGGCTGTTGACGCCCTGCTTCACGCCCCATTCGGCGAAGCGTTTTTGCACGTTGCGCGTCGAGATGCGTCGCCCCTGATTGGACAGGAACATGGCGTCGTCCTGCGGCCCAAACAGATCGCGCATCGCCAGCCAGTGTTCCAGCCAGGTGACGGCGGTGCGCCCAATCGGCAGTTTGCGTTCTTTGCTGCCTTTCCCCATCACCCACACCTCGCCCGCCGCCATATCGACATGGCGGCAATCCAGCCCCACCAGCTCGGAGAGGCGCAGGCCGGCGCCGTACATCACCTCCAGCATGGCGCGATCGCGCACCGCCAGCGGATCGTTGAGATCGATCTCCAGCAGCTGGTTCATTTCATCGACGTCGATGTTTTTCGGCAGATGGCGGCCGCTGCGCGGCGTGCGGATGCCCTTGGCGGGGTTGGCGTGCAGCACGCCCTGGCTGACCAGCCAATCGAGGAAGCTACGCAACGAAGAGAGCCGCAGCGCCAGGCTAGCGGACTGCAGACCGGCGCGTTTGCTGCGCGCCGCCAGCATGCGCACCCGGGCGGCGTCCAGCGTCGTCCAGTCGGTGACGCCGATCTCCTGCGCCAGGCGCATCAGCGCCGTCAGCTGGCGTGAATAGCTGAGCTGCGTCAGCGGGCTGAGTTGCCGTTCTACCTTGAGATAACGCAGAAAAGCGTCCACCGGCTGCTGCAGGCTGGGCGCAATCGGCGTCATGCGCGTTCGATCCAGCGTTCCAGCAGCGCCGGCAGCATGCGCGCCAGCTGATTGAGCATCACCGTACCCATGCCCTGCTGATAATGTTGCGTATCGCGGCTGCTGAAGATCACCATGCCCAGCTCGCCGTCGTCACCCAACATCGACAGCGCCACCGAGCCAATTTGGCCAATCTGTTTGGCCTGCGGCAACAGCAGCAGCAGCTCGGGGCCGTTCAGGCTGCCGAGATAGTGTTGTTCGCTGCCCAGCCGCTGAATGCGGAACGGCTCGAACGCCGAACGCGTCAGCGCCAGGTGGGTGAAATCGGAAGGCGCGCCGATATTCCAGCGCTCGGCGAACAGCCGAACCGTGGCGCCGGCCAAACCGAAGCCGCGCGCCCAGCGCTGCAGCCGGTTTAGCATGTCCTGCAGGCTGTCGGCGGTGGCCAGATCGGCCTGCAGGTGCAGCAGCCTGGCGAACAGCCCTTCGTTGGCGCTGGCCTGCTCCATCAACAACGTGATCTCTTCTTCCAGCCGTTCGATGTGATTGCGCTGGCGAGCCAGATGCCATTCCACCAGCGAAACGCTGCCGCGCACCGGGTGAGGCACGCGCATCTGCTCAACCTGGCGCGCGTTGCGAATAAAGAAATCCGGGTTCTGCAGCAGGTACTGCATCACGGCGTCGTCATCCAGCGCCAGGCCGGCGACGCTCTGTTCTTCTACGCTTTTCATAGATGAATAAATCCGTCATAGACATGGGTTGCCGGACCGGTCATAAACAGCGGATTGCCCGGCCCTTTCCAGCGAATATGCAGGCTGCCGCCCGGCAGTTCTACATGCACCTCTTCTGACAGCAATTCCTGTTGGATCCCTACCGCCACCGCCGCGCAGGCGCCGCTGCCGCAGGCCTGCGTTTCACCGGCGCCGCGCTCGTAAACGCGCAGCTTGATGTGATCGCGGCTGACCACTTGCATAAAGCCGATGTTGGCCCGTTCCGGGAAGCGCTCGTGCCCTTCCAGCACCGGCCCAAGCAGCTCCACCTTGGCGGTTTTTACATCATCCACCTGCAAAACACAATGCGGGTTGCCCATCGACACCACTCCGCACAGCACGGTATGTTCCGCCGCGCGCATGATGTAGGTCTTTTCCGCCTTGGCGGCGCGGAACGGCACCGCCTGCGGATCGAAATTCGGCTCACCCATGTTGACGCACACCAGATCGTCGTCGGTGACGCTGAGCACCATGCGCCCGGTTTGGGTGCTAACGCGGATATCGCGCTTGTTGGTCAACCCTTTCAGCCGCACAAAGCGCGCGAAACAGCGCGCGCCGTTGCCGCACTGCGCCACTTCGCTGCCGTCGGCGTTAAAAATTCGGTAGTGAAAATCCAGCTCGGGATCGTAAGGCGGTTCTACCACCAGCATCTGGTCAAAGCCGACGCCCAGGTGCCGATCGGCCAGCCGGCGGATCAGCTCAGGTGAAAAATAGACATTCTGTGTAACGGCATCGACCACCATAAAGTCGTTGCCCAGACCGTGCATTTTGGAGAACTGCATATCATACTCCGCTATCTGGACGCGCTATCCGTCTTGATTTTGCGGCGGCGCTCGCCACCGCAAACCGGGTGTTACTGGGCAACCATCGACGGTTTTTGCTGAGAGCCAGACTGCTCCTGCTGGTTCTTTTGCACCTGATCGCCCGTTTGCACCGGCGGTTTGGCCGGTTTTTGGCCGGCGGAGTCGGCAGGTGGGAAGTAAAGCGGGCCTTTCAGACCACAGCCGGCGAGGCCGGTAACCAGAACGGCCATCAGCGCATAGCGTAGTTGTTTTTTCATTTGCATTAATGCCTGTAATTCATGCGTCCAAGGTCTCTATAATCGCAGGTGGATCATGAAAAGCAATAGGAATTGAATATGAACGACAGTGAGTTTCACCAGTTGGCCGACCAGCTGATGCTGAATATTGAAGAGACACTGGACGATTTTGACGGCGATGCGGATATCGATTACGAAACCAATGGCGGCGTGATGACGCTGAGCTTCGAAAACGGCACCAAAATCGTCATCAACCGCCAGGAGCCGCTGCACCAGGTGTGGCTCGCCACTAAGGCCGGCGGTTACCACTTCAACTACCGCGACGGCGTCTGGGTATGCGATCGCAGCGGGCAGCCGTTTTACCAACTGCTCAGCGAAGCGGCCAGCGCGCAGGCCGGCGAGGAACTGAGTTTTTCCTGAGGCTAAGCAGGGCTCGGCAACCGAGCCCTTGCGGCGTCAATGCAGCTGGAACTGCTGCTTCAGCGGCTGAGCGGCGCCGTCGGCCACCGTCACGCACAGGCTGGACAGCACGTTGCTGCGGAACGGGATCACCTGGGTGCGCCCGTCGAGCTGCACGATTTGATAGAACTGCGGCAGGTTGAAGTTGATGAAGCTGGAGCCGTAGGTAAAGCGGTCGTGCGACGAGGAATAGAAGCGGCTGACGTCGCGCACCAGCTCCTCTTTGCTGCCCTCGCAGTGGTGATACACCTCCACCCGATTCGACTCATCCAGAATATAGATGTTGAAGCCCTTGTCGTCTGAAGTGTCTTCGAAGAAGAACTGGATGATCCCCTCGCTGGCGAAGCCGTCCACTACCGGCGGCAGATGCACCTGATCGGTTTCCACCTTGATAGACAGGCCGTGCAGCTTGTTGTTGGAGATGGCGCCGTAAAACTCCACCGCGTTCTCCAGCTTCTGCACCGACACGCTCAGGCGCTCGAAGAACAGCCCCCAGGTTTGCCCGGCGACGCGCACCGCCTTGAAGCGGCCGGGTTCCAGCCGGGTGCTGGACAGGCGCAGCTCGATGCACTCCGACACCAGCTGCTGAATGCGGGTACGAATAAGGCCGCGCAGGTGCTGACTGTAGCAGAACACTTCCACCGACTCCGGCGGCGCGGCGTCCTGGTGCATTTTGCCGAGAATGGTTTTCAATGCTTCCAGCACCGACTGCTCGCCGCTGAAATGCAGGGTACGCACTTCGTTCCAGGAGTTGCGATACAGCAGATCGATGCTGCCCACCAAACACTGCTGCTGCTGGCCGAAGCTGAACACGTCCAGCTTGCGGAAATCGAAGTGCACCACCTGATTGCGGAAGGCGGCGGTCGGATCGTTTTCCAGATTGACGATGATCGCCAGATGGCGAATCTCGCACGGGCTATACAACGCTTTCGGCGTCGGTGCCGGCAGGCGCAGCGGGAAGTGATGAGAAACGTCGGCCACCAGCTCCTGCAGCTTGGCGGTGTCGCACAGGTTGCCGCTCTTGATGTGCAGGCGGGTCTGCGGCGTCAGCAGGCCGTTGAAATAGGCCCAGGCCACCAGCTTGTTCAGGTAACGGTTATATTCCAGCGGCTGATGGCTGACGATCGAATCCATGGCCGGCGCCTGATTGTACAGGTACCAGCCGGTGCGGTTGGCGCGGCCAACCGGCACATGAATAAAGGTTAAATCGTTTTCCGACAGATCCGGCGAGATCTGCGGGTTCACCAACGTCACCTTGCCGGGCAGCGCTTCGAACGCCGCATACAGTTTGCGGGTCAGCACGCCGATATCCTGCGGGCTGGCGCTAACGCTGAGGTTGTTGCGGCGGGCGAAACGGATCAGGTTGCGGTAGCTCTGCATCATCGCGTCGAGCAGTTCGTTGTGCGCTTCGCGCACTCGCTCGATCTTCCAGTTGGCGCGGTTGTCCAGCATCGCCAGACGCTCTTCGCTCCAGCCCCACTCGCTGACCAATTGGCTGAGGATCTCGCGCCGCCAGCCGACGCAGGCCTTGGCCAGCGACAGCTTTTCACACACTTTCAGGTAGAAACAGCGACGAGCCAAATCGAGGCGGGTGGTGTCGTTGATGTCGGTCAGGTAGCGGGTGACGCGCTCGAGCATCATGCAGTAGGCGTCGAGCCCGAAGCTGACGATCTCGCCCTGGTGCAGGCGATGTTTGATGTCCGTCGCCAGCAGTTGGGTATTGGGGTATTCCCAGGAATAGGCTTCCAGCAGCAGTGTTTTCAGCACCGCCTTGTAAGGCGAATCGATGCTCTTGTACAGCTGCCACAGGCTGGCGCCGAAGTACTCTTCCGCCGACAGCGAACTCAGGCCGCCGAGATCCAGCCACTCGTTCGGCGTCAGCGCGCCCTGCGCGTACAGCGACAGCACGTATTCATCGTAGTGCGCTTCTTCTTCGCCCGGCACCATGTTCCACAGGATGCGTTTGCCGGCCAGGCGCACCGCGGTGCGGTAGAACTCGTCCAGCAACAGGATGTGCTGCGTCGAGCCGCAGTCTTCGCCGCCCAGGCTGCCGCTTTCATTATGGCGGAAACGGTTTTCGTCGATCAGGAAGAAGCTGACTTCCACCCCCATCGAGGCGGCCCACTTCTCAAGCAGGCTGCATTTTTGCTGCAGGCGGGTGCGTTCTTCGTTGTCCAGCCAGGACTGGTGGCAGACCCAGATATCGAGATCCGAGGTGCAGCTTTGGCCGATAGATGAGGTGCTGCCCATCGAATAGACGCCGGTGATCGGCAGCTCGCCGCTGGCCGGTTTGTCAAACGGGCTGCCCCATTTGTCTTCTAAATCGTTCAGGTAATCTTGTTGAGTTTCATCAGGCGTGTAGAGGCAAATGCCGTGGGGAACGTTACCGTTCAGGTAACCCGGCATCAGCGGGTGGTGGTGGTGCAGTAAGGTGGGCAGCAGACTGTATACCCGTTGAAACGCGGGCTTCATAGCCGCCAGGGCGCGATCGACGCGTAGCTGATTGATCGCATCCAGTCTCTGCTTCAATGTCTCGATGTAGAGGTACAAGACGTCTCGCCTGATTATCCCGGTGTTTAGAAAAAAACCCGTATTCCATAAGCGCCGTTAGTGTAAGAAGAATATTTGGCGACTTATTGCTGGAAACGTGATCAATTTAACACCTTGCTGATTGACCGTAAAGGAGGTAACGCTTCACAATTATTGTAGCGCTTCCCTAAACGATTTACCCGCAGTGTTAACTGCCCCAAAGCACATCACACGTCCCTTTGATTCCGTTGTCCTTTTTCCGCCTCCGGCTTCTTGCACTGACAGTATTGACTCTCAGTGGTAGGATGGATGGCGAAATATAAAAACGGTAACAAGCATGTTAGACAAAATTATTCGAATTGCCACCCGACAAAGCCCGCTTGCACTTTGGCAAGCACATTATGTGCAGCAACGTCTGATGGCCTGCCATCCCGGCCTGCAGGTCGAGTTGGTGCCGATGGTCACCCGCGGCGACGTTATTCTGGATACGCCGTTGGCGAAAGTCGGCGGTAAAGGCCTGTTTGTTAAAGAACTCGAGCTCGCGCTGTTGGAAGGCCGCGCCGACATCGCCGTGCATTCGATGAAAGACGTGCCGGTCGATTTCCCTGCCGGGCTCGGTTTGACCACCATTTGCGAACGCGAAGATCCGCGCGACGCTTTTGTTTCCAATCGTTTCGCCTCGCTCGATCAGCTGCCGCTGGGCAGCGTGGTCGGCACCTCCAGCCTGCGCCGTCAGTGCCAGCTGCGTGAACGCCGCCCGGATCTTGTCGTGCGCGACCTGCGCGGTAACGTCGGCACTCGCCTGGCCAAGCTGGACAACGGCGACTACGACGCGATTATCCTGGCGGTGGCCGGCCTGAAGCGTTTAGGCCTGGAGCAACGCATCCGCAGCCCGCTGAGCGCCGAAGAGTGCCTGCCGGCGGTCGGCCAGGGTGCGGTCGGCATTGAATGCCGTCTCGACGACAGCGTCACCCGCGCGCTGCTGGCACCGCTGAACCATGCGGCCACCGAAACCCGCGTGCGCGCCGAGCGGGCGATGAACACCCGCCTGGAAGGCGGCTGCCAAGTGCCGATCGGCAGCTATGCCGAACTGGATGGCGACAGCCTGTGGCTGCGCGCCCTGGTCGGCGCGCCGGACGGCAGCCAGATGGTGCGCGGCGAACGCCGCGGCCCGGCCGCCGAGGCCGAACGGATGGGCATTGAGCTAGCGGAAGAGTTGCTGGCGCGCGGCGCGCGCGAGATCCTGCGCGAGGTTTATCAGGGAAATCCGCCGGCATGACGATCCTGGTAACCCGCCCATCGCCTTCGGGGGAGCTGTTAGTGAGCCGGCTGCGCGCACTCGGCCGGGTTGCCTATCATGCACCGCTGATCGACTTCGCGCCGGGCGGCGATCTGCCGAAGCTGCCGCAGGCGTTGCAGCAGCTTAGCGCCGGCGATCTGGTGTTCGTGCTGTCGCAACATTCGGTGAGTTATGCCGATTCGGTTATCGGCCGCGCCGGGCTGAGCTGGCCCGCTCACCTGGCTTATTACGCCATCGGCCGCACCACCGGGCTGGCGCTGCACCGCATCAGCAGTTTGCCGGTGGAATACCCGCGCGAACGCGAGATCAGCGAAACGCTGCTGCTGCTGCCGGCGCTGCAAAAATTGGCGGGCAAACGCGCGCTGATTTTACGCGGCAACGGCGGCCGCGAACTGTTGGGGTCGACGCTGAGCGAGCGCGGCGCCGACGTCAGCTATTATGAATGTTATCAACGCAGCCCGGTGCACTACGACGGCAGCGAGCAAAGCGCCCACTGGCAGCGCGCCGGTGTGGATACGCTGGTGGTGACCAGCGGTGAAATGTTACAACAGCTCTATACTTTAGTTCCTGATTACTATCGTTCTTCATGGCTGCTGCGTTGCCGCCTGGTAGTAGTGAGCGAACGCCTGGCTACCCTCGCCCGGGAATTGGGCTGGCGTACGATTCGGGTAGCTGACAACGCCGATAATGACGCGCTGATCCGCGCGCTACAATAATCTGACTATGGGATGTGCCACTATGACGGAACAAAATACCCCAGCCGCCCCGGTTGAAGAACCCACCACCGCGGTTGAGAGCTCCCAGCAGCCAGCCGCTGCCAGCCGCAAAGGCAAGAACACCGGCCCGGTGCTCGGCGCGATCGCTATCGTGCTGGTCATCGCCCTCGGCGCGGGCGGTTATTACCATACGCACAAGCAGGCACAACAGCTGATCGCCGCCAATCAGGCGCTGCAGCAGCAGCTTGACGGCGTGAAGCAGAGCCAGCAGCAGGAAAGAAATGCGCTGGAAGGCTTGTTGCAACAACAGGGTAAAACCCTGGACGCCGCCGATCGCGAGCAGGCGAACCTGGCGCGCCAACTGAGCGAGCTGCAGGAAAAAGTGGCGACCATCTCCGGCAGCGACGCCAAAACCTGGCTGCTGGCGCAGGCCGATTTCCTGGTGAAAATGGCCGGCCGCAAGCTATGGAGCGATCAGGACGTGACCAGCGCCGCCGCGCTGCTGAAAAGCGCCGACGCCAGCCTGGCGGACATGAACGATCCGAGCCTGCTCGACGTGCGCCGCGCCATTACCGAAGACATCAGCACGCTTTCTACGCTGACCCAGGTCGATTACGACGGCATCATCCTCAAGGTCAATCAGCTGTCCAATCAGGTGGATAACCTGCGCCTGGCCGATAACGACACCGACGAAGCGCCGATGGATCAAAACAGCAGCGAGCTCTCCGGCTCGATCGGCGAATGGCGGCAGAACCTGGCCAAGAGCTGGCGCAATTTCATGGCCGACTTCATCACCATCCGCCGTCGCGATACCAGCGCCGAACCGCTGCTGGCCCCGAATCAGGACATCTACCTGCGCGAAAACATCCGTTCGCGCCTGCTGGTGGCCGCACAGGCCATTCCGCGTCACCAGAACGAGACCTACAAGCAGTCGCTGGAAACCGTCTCCACCTGGGTGCGCGCCTATTTCGACACCACCGACCCGGCGACCAAGGCCTTCCTTGAAGAGCTGGACAGCCTGAGCCAACAGTCGATCTCGATGGACGTGCCGGATCAGCTGAAAAGCCAGCCGCTGCTCGAAAAAGTGATGCAGACCCGGGTGCGCAACCTGATGACCCAGTCCCCTGCCGCTCATCAGGAGGGTTAAGCCATGTTACGCGTGCTATTTCTGTTCCTGGTGGTGATCGCCAGCGTGGTGCTCGGGCCGATGTTGGCCGGGCATCAGGGCTATGTGCTGATCCAGACCGATAACTATAATATTGAAACCAGCGTCACCGGCCTGGTGATCATGTTGGTGCTGCTGTTCGTAGTGCTGCTGGCGATAGAGTGGATCCTGCGCCGCATCTTCCGTACCGGCGCCCGCACGCGCGGTTGGTTTATCGGCCGCAAGCGCACCCGCGCGCGTCAGCAAACCAAAGCCGCGCTGATCAAACTGGCGGAGGGCGACTACAAGCAGGTTGAAAAGCTGATGACGCGCAACGCCGACCACGCTGAGCAACCGGTGGTGAACTATCTGCTGGCCGCCGAGGCTGCGCAGCAACGCGGCGATGACTTCCGCACCAATCAGTATCTGGAGCGGGCCGCCGAAGCCGCCGATACCGATCAGCTGCCGGTGGATATCACCCGGGTTCGCATCCAGCTGGCGCAGGGCGAGAACCACGCCGCGCGCCACGGCGTCGATCGCCTGCTGAACCAGGCGCCGCGCCATCCGGAAGTGTTGCGCCTGGCGGAACAAGCCTATCTGCGCACCGGCGCCTATGCGTCGCTGCTGGAAGTGCTGCCGTCGATGCGTAAAATCGAACTGCATAGCGAAGAGCAGCTGCAGGCGTTGCAGCAACAGGCTTACATCGGGCTGATGAATCAGGCGATGGCGGACGAAGGCAGCGAAGGCCTGAAGCGCTGGTGGAAAGATCAGAGCCGCAAGACGCGTCACGAAGTGCCGCTGCAAATCGCGATGGTGGAGCACCTGATCGAATGCAACGACCACGAACTGGCGCAGGAGATTGTGCTCGACGGCCTGAAACGCCAATATGACGAGCGCCTGGTGCTGTTGCTGCCACGGCTGAAGTCCGGCAACCCCGAGCAGCTTGAGAAAGCGCTGCGTCAGCAGATGAAGCAGCACGGCGCGACGCCGCTGTTGAACAGCACGCTGGGGCAGTTGCTGATGAAGCACGGCGAGTGGCAGCAGGCGGCCGACGCCTTCCGCGAAGCGCTGAAACAGCGTCCGGACGCCTACGATTACGCCTGGCTGGCCGATACGCTGGAGAAACTGCATCGTTCGGATGAAGCGGCGCAGATGCGGCGTGAAGGACTGATGTTGACGCTGAAACAGAACGGCGGCGAATAACGGCCCGCCCGGCAGAGAAAGCGTGGCCTCGGTGCCACGCTTTTTTTTGCCCGTTAGCTTGCTGAAGCGCAAAAAAAAACACTTGCCGCATGGCAAGTGTATAAAGAAGCAATCAGGTCTAGGACAACAGGGGCGGTGCCTCACTCAACGTTTTGCCCTGAGCGTGATGACGGGTTAGTCATCGTTCTCGTGGGCGATAGGCACCCTAAATCGGCTCTGCGTCATTCCCAGGGTTTATGAAGCCTAAGGCGAACATAAGAAATGGAATGAGCATCTACGCTGTAGGTATTGCACTTGGCGTGCCAACTTTCAGATCCAGGAAAGTCGCTATAAAAATAGCATTCAATTGATTGAAAATATTGAATTTTTATTTATGCCTAACTTTCTCTCAGCATGCCGTCCCCTGTCGTTCTTTACCCACGGCCGATCTGACGCTGTCGCCGCAAAACGACGACTTAAGCCAAAGCCACTTTTAATGTTTAAAATCAATGCATTATGTGTCTCAATCTGGCGACAACGTCGAACCACATTGTCGCTGAAAACCTACACACGTGCCGGTTGAGACAAAATGCCAATGTTCAGATACGCAAAAACCCGTGCAATGCTGCACGGGTTGGTCGCTATGCGTTTCGTCGCGGCGGGAAGGACTTACCCTCATAAACGGCGGACGTAAAAAACCGACTTACGTCGGTTTCTTTGAAACTGGTCAGCGAGAGAAAGATGACGCGCGCCCCAAGATGTAACGCCCTTCGAGCCGTTGCTAAAGCAACGTTGTCTCGCTTCGCGAGGCTCGAACCTCCTGCGGAGGTGCTCATCCTCATAAACTGCAGGCGTAAAAAAACCGACTTGCGTCGGTTTCTTTGAAAGTGGTCGGCGAGAGAGGATTCGAACCTCCGACCCACTGGTCCCAAACCAGTTGCGCTACCAAGCTGCGCTACTCGCCGATTTGTGTTGCTCATACTACCCGATTTATCAGACCGTTGTCCATATAAATCTTATATTTATCAGATATTTTGCGTGGTGCGAAGAGAGGGACTTGAACCCTCACGTCCGTAAGAACACTAACACCTGAAGCTAGCGCGTCTACCAATTCCGCCACCTTCGCACTGTCACAAAATACTGCTAAATCTTCACTTCGCTTAGAAAGTGGGGTGGCTAATGGGACTCGAACCCACGACAACTGGAATCACAATCCAGGGCTCTACCAACTGAGCTATAGCCACCATTACTACTTCTTCTTACTCACGCGGTAATATTACCACCGCAGCTCCTGCGCACAAACTTAATGGCGCGCCCGACAGGATTCGAACCTGAGACCTCTGCCTCCGGAGGGCAGCGCTCTATCCAGCTGAGCTACGGGCGCGTAGCGCCGTTGCGGGAGGGGATACTACGGATTTACGCCAATCCTGTCTAGTGCTTTTTCGCAGAAATGTTGCGTTTGATTACGCTTTGCTCACTCCTGCGCAGGAAAGCGCACTCCGTAGCCCCTTTTCACCGTTTATTGCCGCGTTTCTACCCGATTTTCAGCCGGATGATGTTTCTTATGCATGCCGAAAGCGAAGTAGCACAGGCTGACGCCTGCTAAGAAAATCGCCCCGACCAGCAGGGAAATTCGCGTATCCGGGTTGATTCCCATGCCGACCAGCACGCAAACCAGAAAAGCGATGGTCAGATAGTTCACATACGGGAACATGATCGACTTAAAGCTGTGGTTTTTGATCGCTTCCTTGTGCGCGCGGCGGAAATAGAGCTGGCTTATCAGCACCACGAACCACGGCACCATGCCCGGCAACACGCTGGCGCTGTAGACATAGACGAACACCTGCTCCGGATTAGGGATGATGTAGTTCAGCGCGGAGCCCACCAACAGGCAGCCGATGGTGACGGCGATGCAGTTGACCGGCACGCCGCTGGCGGAAAGCTTGGTCAGCGCCGCCGGCAGTTGGCGATTCTTGGCCAGGGCGTACAGCATGCGGCCGCCGCTGTACATGCCGCTGTTGCAACCGGAAAGCGCGGCGGTCAGTACCACAAAGTTAATGATGCCGGCAGCGGCGACGATGCCGATCTTGGCGAAGGTCAGCACGAACGGGCTGCCGGTAGTGCCGATGCCGTTCCACGGGAAGATGGTCACGATGACGAAGATCGCGCCGACATAGAAGATCAGGATGCGCCACAGGATATTGTTGATCGCACGTTTCAGCGTCACCTGCGGGTTTTTGGCTTCACCGGCGGTAATGCCCACCAGCTCAACCCCCTGATAGGACGCCACCACGATGCACAGCGCAAACAGGAAGCCCTTCCAGCCGCCGGCAAAGAAGCCGCCGTGCGCCGTCAGATTGGCGAAACCTATAGGTTCACCGCCGTTGCCGAAACCGAAGAAGATCACCCCCAGCCCCACCAAAATCATCACGATGATGGTGGTGACCTTGATCATGGCGAACCAGAACTCCAGCTCACCGTACAGGCGCACCGCCGCCAGGTTGGCCAGCGCCACCATCGCCACGGCGATCAGCGCGGGGACCCACTGCGGTATTTCCGGGAACCAGAACTGCACATACACCCCGATGGCGGTGATCTCCGAAATGCCGACGGCGATCCACATAAACCAGTAACCCCAGGCGGTGAGGTAGCCGAAATAGGGATTCATGTATTTATGCGCGTAAACGGCGAACGACCCGGCGACCGGCTCGAGGAACAGCATCTCCCCCATCGAACGCATAATGAAGAACACGAACAGCCCGGCGATGATGTAAGCCAGCAGTACCGACGGCCCGGCCCATTTCAGCGTACTGGCCGATCCCATAAACAGGCCGACACCAATGGTGCCCCCGAGAGCGATAAGCTCGATGTGCCGGGCCTCAAGGCCTCGGTGTAGCCCTTGCGGTTTCTCTTTGTGTGCCATAAATCCTCAATAATTTTTCTCGGGTTGTGTTTGCCTGCCGGCCGCTGCCGGTCGTTATTGTCATTATTAAAAGAATAAATCATCCCCTGCCGTTCGGGTTGGCATCAACGGGTAGTCGGAGCGAAGTTACCGTGAGAAGAACATCGTTCAGCGCTGTCGCATCAGGCTTCAGCGGCCAGGGATAATTTCCGGGCGGTATCGTTTCGCATTTCGTCGCTATAAGCAAACCGCAATTTAAAACTTTATGGAATAAATGCGGCGACGTTTAGGGCTGGGGGTTATAGATATGCGGGAGAAATAGGCAAAAGCAGATTATTGGTACAGCAGACCGGGGCGAACCGACACATTCCACCCCGGATAAGCGATTACATTTTGCCGCTGTAGTAGTAGCCGACAAACTTCAACAGCTTCAGCTGCCGGCCGATGCGGCTGGGCTGGCTGAGCAGGCGGTAAAGCCACTCCAGACCGAGGTTCTGCCACACCTTGGGCGCACGCTTCACATGGCCGGTAAACACATCGTAGGTGCCGCCCACGCCCATATACAGCGCCTGCGGATGCACCTTGCGGCAGTCGCGCATCAGGATCTCCTGCTTCGGCGATCCCATCGCCACCGTCACGATGGCGGCGCCGCTGGCGCGAATACGCTCGAATAGCGCCTCTCGCTGCTCCGGTTTGAAATAGCCGTCCTGGCTGCCCACCAGGTTAACGTTCCACTGGCTGCGCAGCTTCCGTTCGGTTTCCGCCAGCACCTCCGGCTTGCCGCCGATCAGGAAGACCGGCGTGCCTTCACGGCCGGCGCGCTGCATCAAGGCTTCCCAAAGATCGGCGCCCGCGACGCGCGAAACGTCCGCCGCCGGGTATTTGCGGCGAATCGAGCGCACCATGCTGATGCCGTCGGCGTACTTGTACTCCGCTTCATCCAGCAACGCATGCAGCGCCGGGTCCTCTTCCGCCTTCAGGATCTTTTCCGCATTCATGGCCACCAACGTGCCCTGTTTGACCCGGCCGCCGTCGAACAGAAAGTCCATGCAGTGCGCCATATCGCGAAAGCCCCACAGGCTGAAACCGCGCAGCTCATACTGCGGCACCGAAATCTTTGTTTCCATCGTCGTCATTACCCTTACAAAAGACCGTCCGCCCGTGGGGGAGAGGCCAGCGCGCGGGCGCGCGTCACTCTGGCCTTGATGAGCCCGGCGGTATCGAACAGCCAATACAGCAACTTCGCCAGCACCAGACAGGCGCCGAAAATAATGCAGAAGAACACCACGCGCGAAACGAATGAGTCCACCCCTTCGCGCGCCAACACGATCATGTTGAACACCGCGCCGAAGCAGAATCCTTGCAGGATAGCCGCCTTATAGCGGTTCGGTTCGGTTTTGCCCAACTCATACAGCCAGTCGAACCACTTGATGATCATGCCCACCAGAATCGCGCCGAGCGGGATGAACAGCGCGCCGCCCATCACCACCAGCGAACCGATCAGCGTCGGGGATATCGCCAGCCCGGAGTGGTTGTTCAGCACTTCCCAGGTGAAATAGTTGGCCGAGTTCAGCACCACGTCCGGCCGGCCCGGCCATAGCCACGTTGGGATAAAGACGTAGAAATCACGCAGGATCGGCGCCAGGCCCTGGAAATCGATCTTGTCGTAATTTTGCAGCAGCAGCGCCAGATTTTCCCACGGCGAGAAGGTGTCTCGGGTCAGATAGAGGAAGGTATAAAACGCTTCCGCGCCGCTGACGTCCAGGCTGTAGCGCTTCAACGCCAGCCAGAACATGCCGACCACGCCGAATATGCCGGCCGCCGCCAACATCCACAGCGTGATCCAGCCGCGCACGATGCCGATAAACAGGAACAGCGCGAAGGCGATGATGATATTCGCGCGGGTGCCGCCGACGATCACGTAGGTCAAAATGCCGAACGCCACCGTCGCCACCAGGAACAAGAACCAGGCGCGCAGATCCTGCCGCAGGAAATAGACCACCAGCATCGCCGGAATGAAGAAGTAGAAGAACCGTTTGAGCGCCACGCCGGACACGTCGCTGGAGAAGATCTGGCTGTAGGAATTGAGCTTGAACAGCAGGAAGCCGTTCTGCATGAAGAAGATACCCACGGTCCCGATCGCCACCAGCGCCAGCAGCACCCAGGTCATATGGGTTTCCACCCGGTTCATGGTGAACAGCGCCGCGCGCGGCTGAGAGCGGCGCTTGCGCAGCCGGGTCTTGTAGGTGACGTAATAGATGGCGTAAAACGCCGTCGCCGACAGCAAGGCGTACAGCAGAAACTCCACCGGCACCACCTCGACGTCAAACTGAAACACCAGCAGACAGGTCAGCGGGAAGCCGAAATAAAACGTCAGCAAATACAGCAGCGAGAAGAAGACGTTGAAGTTAAAGCGCACGCGCCGAAACTCCTGGTAGGTCAGCGTCAGAATAAACGTCAGGCTGACCAGGTAGACGACGAACAGGCCGCCGAATTGCGCCAACGTCATGAGTGCTCTCCCGCCGCCAGCGCCAGGGCTTGCTGCCAGCCATCGACATAGTTCGGATTAAAGAAGGCGATCGTCTGCTTGTCCACCGCCGCCAGCTGACGCTGCGCTTCGCGCACCACCGCCTCGTCGAGCGAGTCGCCGTAGAACAGCACCGGCAGGTGCTGTTCCGCCAAATCCTGCCAGAACGGGTTCTGCCGGCTGAGCACGAAAGGCACGCCAAACTGAATCAGCAGACACAGGGTGCCTATCCCCTGCTGGCGATTGAAAATGAAATAACCCAGATCGCAGGCGCGCAGGATGTTGAGGTAGTCCTCAAACGCCACCTGCTGCGTGAGCAGCTGCAGGTTTTTCTCGCCGAACAGCGGCAACCCGGCGGCGCGCACCTGCTCGATGTAGGCGTCGTTATGGGCCGGATAGCCCATCGGCAGGATCACGCGCACGTCGGCGCCGAACTGCTGATGTATCGCCTGCAGCGCTTCGATATGCCGGTTGCTGCGATCGCCGGAGTTGCCCACCAGAATCGTCATCGGCCCGGCCAGATTTTTCTCGACGTGAACGTCGGTCAGCGCCGGATCCATCCGCGTCGGGAAGTACAACAACGAGGCCGGCACCCGCGCATGGCGCTGCTGATAGTGGATCACGTCGCCGCGGGTGGCGAACACGTTCCCCACTCGCCCCTGAGCAATGCGGCGCAGCAGGTAAAACAGCCGAAATTTCCAGCTGGTGGCGTCTTCGTACAGATCGGCACCCCAAATATGCCAACTGACCTGATGCGCCTTGATCTTGCCGCTCAGCAGCGCCAGCCACAGCCCCGGGTTAAACTGACCGTGCAGGAAGAAGCGCGCATCGCGATCGGCCTGGGCGCGGGCGATCACCGCTGCCGCCAGGCTCTTCTTGTCGGCGTAAGGCTCAATGTTCAGGGCGGGGAAATCCCCCAGTGCCGCCACATCCTTGGCCGCCACCATAAAATGCCGCGTCTGCTCAGCCGGCAAACGCGGCGCCAGCACGTCGTTGAAGAAGCGCAGCACCGTCTGGTTATGATGCGGGATATCGGATCCCAGAACGTGAATCAGTGTGGTCATACTCGTCTACGATAAATAAGAAACACGCAGCTACAGAGCGCGAAATACACGATGTAGGTTGCCATATAGGCCTGAGCCGCCCCCAGCGCGCCGCGCAGCGGGATCAGCCAGTGCGAGAACAGCGTCAGCAGCAGAAACTGGCTGACTTCCGTCAGGATATAAAAGCGCAGCGACGCTTTGGCGATCACCAGATAGCCGAACACATAGGCCCCGACCTTCAGCACGTCGCCCACCAGCTGCCAGGCAAACAGATCGCGCATGGCGACGAACTTGTCCGAGAACAGCAGCCAGATGGCGAAATCACGCAGCAACCACACCGTAAAGCTCGCCGCCGCTACCGCCGGCAGCACGAATTTCAGCGAGCGCACGATCTCCCGCGAGATAGCGCCCTTGTCCGTCAACCGCGACAGCGTCGGCAGCAGATAGACGGTAAACGAGGCGGTGATAAACTGCAGATAGGCATCGGAAATGCTGCTGACGCCTTGCCAGATCCCCACTTCATCCCAACCGTAATGCGCGGCCAACAGGTTACGCATCATCACGTAGGCCACCGGCAGCGTCACCGAAGTGATCAACGCCATGAGGGTGAATTTGCCGAGATTGCCGGCCACCCCTTTGTCCCAGCGCGGAGCCAGGTAGCGCAGCGGCAACGTTTTGCGCCGCCACAGCATCAGCCCGGCCGGCAACACCACCAACGCCGGCACCAACGCCAGCCCTGCCAGCGCGCCTTCATAGCCGCCCAGCTTGAAGCACAGATAATAAGCCACCACGCCGATCAGGCTGCCGCCGATCACCGCCAGCGCGTTGCCCATCGCGTCGCGATAGCCTTTCAGCACCGCCATGAACAGGTTGGCGTAGGCGATGCCCATCTGAATGAAGGCGACGGCGCGCACCACGCCGACGTAATCGGCATGCCCGAACAGCCCGATGCTGATCGGCTCGGCGGCGAACAAAAACACCAGCGCCAGCAAGGTCGAAAAGCCCAGCACAATGCTCGACGCGGTGCCGACCGCCAGACGCAGACGCTGCGAGTCCTGGTGGTACTCCGCCACGTATTTGGTGATGCCGTTAAAAATGCCCGCGCCGGACAGCACGCCCAGCACGGTGATCAACTGGCGGAAGTTACCCGCCTGCCCCACGCCGCTGGGGCCAAACGCCACCGCCAGCAGTTTCACCACCAATAGCCCCACGCCAATTTTGATCAGCGTGGAGCCGGCGGTCCATATCGACGCTTTTGCCAACGACATATCAGGCGAAAAAGCTCAGTATGCTATTGATAACCGTACGTTGATTGGCATCGGACAGATTGTAGAACAGCGGCAAACGCACCAGACGCGCACTTTCCTGGCTGGTATAGCGATCTTCACCGGCAAAGCGGCCAAACTGTTCGCCGGCCGGGCACGCATGCAGCGGGATATAGTGAAACACCGTCATGATCTCGGCTTCTTTCAGATAGTCGATAAATGCGGTGCGCTCTTCGATATCGCGCAGCTTGATATAGAACATGTGCGCATTGTGCTCGCAGTCCGCCGGCACAGTCGGCAGCTCGATACGGCCGGCCTGCGCTAACGGCAGGAAACTGTCGTAGTACTTCTGCCACAGCGACAGGCGGCGCTGATTGATGCGCTCCGCCACTTCCAGCTGACCCCACAGATAGGCGGCCTGCAGGTCAGACATCAAGTAGCTGGAACCGATGTCGCGCCAGGTATATTTGTCGACCTGGCCACGGAAGAACTGGCTGCGGTTGGTGCCTTTCTCGCGGATGACTTCCGCCCGATCGATCAGGGCCGGATCGTTCACCAGCGTCGCGCCGCCTTCGCCGCCGGCGGTATAGTTTTTGGTTTCATGGAAGCTGAAGCAGCCGATATGGCCGATGGTGCCCAATGCCTTGCCTTTGTAGGTCGACATCACGCCCTGCGCGGCGTCTTCCACCACGAACAGGTTATATTTCTTCGCCAGCGCCATGATGGTATCCATCTCGCAGGCGACGCCGGCGTAGTGTACCGGCACGATCGCGCGGGTTTTATCGGTAATCGCCGCTTCGATTTTGGTTTCGTCGATGTTCATGGTGTCCGGACGCAGATCGACGAACACCACTTTGGCGCCGCGCAGCACAAAGGCGTTGGCGGTTGAAACGAAGGTAAAGCTCGGCATGATCACTTCGTCGCCCGGCTGAATATCCAGCAGGATGGCGGCCATTTCCAACGACGCGGTGCAGGAAGGCGTCAACAGCACTTTCGCGCTGCCGAAATGCTGTTCCATCCACTGTTGGCAGCGACGGGTAAAACCGCCGTCGCCGCACAACTTGCCGCTGCTCATCGCAGCCTGCATATATTCCAGTTCAGTGCCAACAACCGGTGGAGCGTTAAATGGAATCATGTCTACCTCTGTATAACCAATACGCGGTGCTTTCAATCACGGCACCCTGTCGTTGATAGAGTCGTAATGCGGCGATATTGCCTACCTGGGTCGCGACCCGCAGGCGCTGCATCCCCTGCCGCCGGCATTCGGCCAGCGCCGCCGCCATCAGTCTGGAGCCAATGCCCCGGCCTGATGCGCCGGGATAGGCCGCCAGCAAGCCGATACGCATTTCCTGGTCGCCAATGTCACGCAGGCTGACAAATCCTTCGGGTTGCCCCTGGTTGTCCAATACCAGCAAGCATTGATGATCAAAGGTGCCCAGCACCGCTTTTTCGATCCAGGCCGCATAGAATCGCCCGCTATCGGCGCGATCGTACCACGGTGCGCGAAATCGGCTGGCGGCGAACACGTCACCGGCGGCAGCCCGCAACGACGGGATGTCCTCAGGTACAGCCATCCGCACCCCGGCCGCAGCGGTATCGACCGTCTCGCGTCCAGTTGCAATGTTCACTGCCAGGTCCACTTCGCCTTCGACCAGCCGGAAGCCCAGCGCCGACAGCGCATCGGCCCACTCCAATCGGTAAGCGGGGATTTTAGCCTGCACCAACGCATAAGCATCCAAATCAGCGTGGCTGACGGGGGCCGCAGAGTCGTCGAAATGTAACTTGGCGCTTTTCAATTGGAAGAAGTCACTCTCCCAATTCAGCGGTTCAATACTGGCGTGGACGCGCATGCAATAAATCCAGTAAGTATTTGCCGTAACCTGTTTTGGCCAGCGTCTGAGCCGCGCGTTTCACGCCCTCATCATCCAGCCAGCCATTGCGCCAGGCGATCTCTTCAAGACAGGCGATTTTAAAGCCCTGACGTTTCTCGACCGTCTGCACGAAGCTGCTGGCTTCCAGCAGGCTGTCGTGAGTGCCGGTATCCAACCAGGCAAAACCGCGCCCCAGCAGCTCGACGGTCAGTTCTCCGCGCTCCAGATACATCTGGTTGATGCTGGTGATCTCCAGCTCACCCCGAGGTGACGGTTTGATCTGCTTGGCGAACTCCACAACCTGAGCATCATAGAAATACAACCCGGTCACCGCCCAGTTAGACTTCGGTTTAACCGGCTTTTCTTCGATCGATAATGCCCGATAGCGGTCATCGAATTCCACTACGCCAAAACGCTCGGGATCCATCACCTGATAGCCAAATACCGTGGCGCCGGCGGTGCGCGCCGCAACGCTTCTCAGCTTGGGACTGAATCCCTGGCCAAAGTAAATATTATCGCCCAACACCAGGCAGCTCGGCTCGCCGGCCAAGAATTCTTCGCCAATCAGAAATGCCTGAGCCAGGCCATCGGGGCTAGGCTGCTCGGCATAGCTGAGATTGATGCCAAACGCTTCGCCGCTGCCCAACAAACGCTTGAAAGAAGGCAGATCTTCCGGCGTGGAGATAATCAGAATGTCTTTGATCCCCGCCAGCATCAGCACCGACAGCGGGTAATAGATCATCGGTTTATCGTAAATCGGCAACAGCTGCTTCGATACGCCGCGGGTAATTGGATGCAGACGCGTCCCGGAACCCCCTGCCAGCACAATACCTTTCATACTTGCTCCCAAATCCGCCGCACCGCGCACAGGCCGCACGGCGTGACATTCAATCGGACAGCCCCAAACGCTCGCCGGCATAAGAACCGTCTTGCACCCGGCGCCACCAGACTTCGTTATTCAGGTACCAAACCACGGTTTTGCGAATGCCGCTTTCGAACGTTTCCTGCGGTTGCCATCCCAACTCACGGTCGATCTTGCCGGCGTCGATGGCGTAACGCATGTCGTGGCCCGGGCGATCCTTAACGTAAGTGATCAGATCGCGGTAGTGCGCCACGCCCTGTGGTTTGTTTGGCGCCAGTTCTTCCAGCAGGTCACAGATGGTCTGCACCACTTCGATATTCTTGCGCTCGTTATGGCCGCCGATATTGTAAGTTTCGCCCACCACACCTTCGGTCACCACCTGATAGAGCGCGCGCGCGTGATCCTCGACATACAGCCAGTCGCGCACCTGCGCGCCGTTGCCGTATACCGGCAGCGGTTTACCGGCGACGGCATTCAGGATAACCAGCGGGATCAGCTTCTCCGGGAAGTGATAAGGGCCGTAGTTGTTCGAACAGTTGGTGACGAGGGTCGGCAAACCATAGGTGCGCAGCCAGGCGCGCACCAGATGATCGCTCGACGCCTTGGAGGCGGAATACGGGCTGCTCGGCGCATAGGGCGTGGTTTCGGTGAACAAATCGTCAGTGCCGTGCAGATCGCCGTACACTTCGTCGGTGGAGATATGATGGAAGCGGAAAGCCTGCTTCTTCTCCGCCGACAACGGCTGCCAGTAATGGCGCGCCGCTTCCAGCAGGGTGTAAGTGCCGACCACATTGGTCTCGATAAACGCCGCCGGGCCGTCGATAGAGCGATCGACGTGGCTTTCCGCCGCCAGGTGCATCACCACGTCCGGTTGATAACGGGCAAACACCCGATCCAACCCGGCGCGATCGCAGATGTCGATCTGCTCGAAGGCATAACGATCGCTGTCGGCCACTACCGCCAGCGACTCCAGGTTACCGGCATAGGTCAGCTTATCCACTACCACCACGCTGTCGCCGGTGGCCTCGATGATATGCCGCACGACCGCAGAGCCGATAAATCCGGCGCCGCCGGTGACTAAGATACGCTTCAACGCCAAACTCCCTTGGTATCCACCACCCAGCTTTGCTTAATCTCTTCCGGCCGGATGGTCTTGAACTGCTGGTGATCGACCAACATCACGATCACATCGGCCTGTTGCAACGCCTCCGCGATTGGCGTCAACGTCACATGGCCCGCCAGCGAAGTCGGCAACTGTTCGACGTTCGGTTCCACCGCCAGCGTTTCACCGACGTGCCATTCGGCGATCAGGTGGGCCACTTCCACCGCCGGGCTTTCGCGCAGATCGTCGATATTCGGCTTGAAGGCCAGACCGAAGCAGGCGATTTTCACCTCTGACGCCCGCTTGTCGGTGGCGGCCAGGCAATCGGCCACCGCCGCTTTCACCCGGTCGACCACCCACAACGGTTTGCCGTCGTTCACCAGACGTGCGGTATGGATCAAGCGCGCCTGCTGCGGGTTCTGCGCCACGATAAACCACGGATCGACGGCGATGCAGTGGCCGCCGACGCCTGGGCCAGGCTGTAGAATGTTCACCCGCGGGTGACGGTTCGCCAGGCGAATCAGTTCCCAGACGTTGATCCCCTGTTCGGCGCAAATCAGCGACAGTTCGTTAGCAAAGGCGATGTTCACATCGCGGAAGCTGTTTTCCGTCAGCTTGCACATCTCGGCAGTGCGTGAGTTGGTGACCACGCATTCCCCCTCGAGGAAAATCTTGTACAGCTCGCTGGCGCGCGCCGAGCACTTCGGCGTCATGCCGCCGATCACGCGATCGTTTTGAATCAGCTCCACCATCACCTGCCCCGGCAACACGCGCTCCGGGCAATAGGCGATATTCACGTCCGCCGCTTCGCCCGCTTGTTGCGGGAAGCTGAGATCGCTGCGCGCCTGCGCCAACCATTCCGCCATCTGTTCAGTGGCGCCCACCGGCGAGGTGGACTCAAGGATCACCAGATCGCCTTTTTTCAGCACCGGCGCCAGCGATTTCGCCGCCGCCTCGACATAGGCCAGATCCGGCTCATGGTCGCCCTTGAACGGCGTAGGCACCGCGATCAGGAACGCATCGGCCGCCAGCGGTTTGGTCACCGCCTGCAGGAAACCGCCGTCGACGGCATCCTTGACCACTTTATCCAGATCCGGTTCGACGATGTGGATAGCACCGCGATTAATGGTATCTACCGCATGTTGGTTAACATCTACGCCCACCACTTTTTTCTTGCGGGAAGCAAACGCCGCCGCCGTTGGCAAGCCGATATAACCCAGGCCGATAACCGAAATAGTGTCAAAACTCATAGTGTCACCTGATGATTCTTTAAAGCTTCGAGGATACGCTGACAGGCATGCCCGTCGCCGTATGGGTTGTGCGCCCGGCTCATCGCGTGATATTCGCTTTCGTCCGTCAACAGCCGGGTCACCGCTTCAACAATTTTGGCCACATCGGTGCCGACCAGGCGCACCGTGCCCGCATCTACCGCCTCCGGGCGCTCGGTGGTGTCGCGCATCACCAGCACCGGCTTGCCTAACGAGGGCGCCTCTTCCTGAATGCCGCCGGAGTCGGTGAGGATCATGTAAGCGTGGGTCATCAGATAGACAAACGGCAAATAATCCTGCGGCTCGATCAGCATGACGTTGTCGATGCCTTTCAAAATGCGATTCACCGGCTCGCTGACATTCGGATTGAGATGCACCGGGTACACCACCTGCACTTCCGGGTGGCTGCGGGCGATCTCCGCCAGCGCGCTGCAAATCCGCTCAAAACCGCCGCCAAAGCTTTCCCGGCGATGGCCGGTGACCAGAATCAGTTTTTTGTCGGCATCGAGGAACGGGTAACGCTGCGCCAGGCTGGCGCGCAGCGCAGCATCGCTCATCACGCGATCGCGCACCCAGAACAACGCGTCGATCACCGTATTGCCGGTCACGAAAATGCGGTTGTCCGGCAGCAGCTCGCGCAGCAGATTTTGGCGCGAGTTCTCGGTCGGCGCGAAGTGGTACATCGCCAGATGGCCGGTCAGTTTGCGGTTGGCCTCTTCCGGCCAGGGAGAATACAGATTGCCGGTACGCAGCCCGGCTTCGACATGCCCAACGGGGATGCGTTGATAGAACGCCGCCAGGCTGGTCGCCAGCGTGGTGGTGGTATCGCCGTGCACCAGCACCACGTCCGGTTTGAAGTCTTCCAGCACCCCTTTCAGCCCTTCCAGGATGCGACAGGTGATTTCCGTTAGCCCCTGGCCGGGTTTCATGATGTTCAGGTCGTAATCCGGCGTGATCTCGAACAACCGCAATACCTGATCCAACATCTCACGATGCTGTGCCGTTACGCAGACTCTTGCTTCAAAGGCCTCATCCTGGGCCAGTGCATGTACCAGCGGCGCCATTTTAATGGCTTCAGGTCTGGTGCCGAAAACAGTCAACACTTTCACAGCGAATCTCTTTTGGTCGGTTAATCGCAGGCCCCGCCTGCGAATGGGGCGCTCACGCACCCTGCATCAGATTATTATATTATTTTTTTAACTACGCGGCCGACGCGCCAAGGCCACACCGGCGCCAACCAACGCGCCCATCGCACCCCACAAAATCAGCCAGAAGACCCGGCGTGGGCTGTCGCGTTTTACCGGCTCTTCCGGCGTGCGCAAATAGCGATAGGTCTGGAACTTCTCATCCAACGTCGGGCCAACGTTCAGCGTCGCCAGCATTGCGCGGTTCTGATCGTAATCCAGATCGTAGGTCGGGCCGGAGGCCTGCAGGCCTTCCAGACGCGCCTGCAGCATTGGCCGGCCCAGCAAGAACAGATCCGAATCCGGCAACTGTTCGGCCGGAGTGTCGGTTTGCGTACGGCTGATCCCCTGGCTCTCGGCAATTTTCAACGCCTGTTGCGTGGTGTTCAGCTCGCGCTTGTAAACCGACTCCGCGACCGCTTCCTGACGCTTGACCTGTGCCTTCATCGAGGTGGTGCGAGCGGCCCACGCGCCCTGGATCTCTTCGTTCAGGTGCAGGGCTGCGCGGTGGCTGGCGAAGGCCACGTATTGGCGCAGCAGGCGGTTGGCGTCCGCGGCGGTTTCCGCCGTCAGCTTCACGCCGTCGTTCGGGACTTTTTTGTCGTCGCGCGGCGTGAACAGGATGTTATTGATCAGCTCGTCGAGCAATGCCGCATCGGCACGGGCATCCCCTTCCTGACGCTGTTTGTAGTAATCGCTCTGCAGCCAGAAATCGCGACGCGTGTCGTAAGCCGCCAGCTGCATGATGAACTCATTGTACGCTTCATCCGCGATGCTCGGCTGATCGCCGGCCGCCGCCGCCGGTAGCGTGCGCACATCCAGATTGCGCAGGAACTGCTGCTGGGAGTAATAACCGCCCAGCGCATTCACCGTCGGCCTGTCGGTGATCGCGGTGGCGCTCCACTCTTGCTTAACCAGGTAAGAAACGATCAGCGCGACCGCCGCGAACAGCACCGCAATACCGATAATCCACGGTTTACCGCGCCACAGGGTGCAGCAGAGGCCGCGGATATCGAGTTCGTTATCCACCGCCGGGGTATGCTTGTCAGACGTTGTTTCTGGATTCATCACAGCCAAAAAGCCTCTGGTCTCTGGTTAAGGTACTTGCTTGTTATCGCCCGAACGCCGCAGCCGGCGCTTGATACGCTTAATGTATCGCGCAACCCGCCAGGCGCGCTTGATGCAGTAACCGTACAGGAAGAAGGCAAGCAAGAATAATGCCAACATAACCCACTCAGGGATAAAAGTCAGGCGTTCGCCGATCACGCCCACCGCCGCCAGCAACGCGGCCGCCAGGGTGATCAGCACGAAAGCCTGCCGCGGCGTAAAGCCGGCGCGCATGATCAGGTGGTGAATATGTTGACGATCGGGAGAGAAGGGGCTCATCCCCTTGCGTAAACGACGATACATGATTGCTATCATGTCCATCAGCGGAATAGCGATGATCCACAGCGCGGTCACCGGGTTGATCGAGTGCGCCTTTCCCTGTGAGCTTTGCAGCAGCAGCCAAATGGCGGTAAAGCCGATCAGGGTGCTGCCGGCATCCCCCATAAACACCTTATAACGGCGGCCGAGGATGCCGAGATTGAGCAAAATATAGGGAACGATAGTGGCGATCATCGCAAAGCACCAGAACGCCAGCTCATGATGGCCGCTCAGGTACAGCAGCAGGCCCAGCGCCCCGAAGGAGACGCACGACAAACCGCCCAGCAGACCATCGATGCCGTCGACCATATTGAAAGCGTTGATCGCCGCCCATACCGCGAACAGCGTCACCAGATAGCCGAACGGCCCCAGCAGCATCTCCCAGTCACCCAGCACATGGCCGAAGCTGCGCAGATACAGACCGGCAAACACCATCATGGCGATGCCGACCAGCGCCTGCACCAGGGCGCGAATTTTAACGCTGATATCGAAACGATCGTCGAGCGCCCCCACAAACACCAGAATACCGGCGCAGGTAAGATAAAGCTTGGCGTGTGCGATGGGTTGTTCAGAGATCCAAAACGCGAAGCACAACCCGGCATAAACGGAAATACCGCCGACCAGAGGAATCAGCCCCTGATGGCGTTTGCGATAATTGGGTTTATCTACCAGACCAATACGTTTTGCCGCCTTGCGGGCAACAAAGAGAAAAGCCAAAGAAAACAGGAAAACAAATAGAATTTCAGTACTCATAGTGAGTAAGTTCACAGTTAACAGATCTCTGTAGAAGATAAGGCAGCTTACCACGGGCTAAGGCTTGTGCCATCGGCCCCCGCTACCTTTCGGTCATTTCCTATGACAACGGTGATTCATGCCTATTTTCTTCGCATCGACTGACAAAATGACAGCAGCAAAGCCGACCGGCGCGAAACCGACCGACAAACAAGATGAATTCTCAATAAGTCGAGGAAACAACTTACTTTTCCATTACTGCTACTTATCGTATCCGCCAAAAGCGAAAAACGCCACGACTAGGCGTGGCGTTCAGCGAATTTTTTAACGAATTATGAGCGTTTCATCATATCGAAGAATTCATCGTTGGTTTTAGTCATCGCCAACTTATTAATGAGGAACTCCATCGCGTCGATTTCACCCATCGGATGAATGATTTTGCGCAGGATCCACATTTTTTGCAGCTCTTCAGAGGTGGTGAGCAGCTCTTCTTTACGGGTACCGGAGCGGTTGTAATCGATAGCCGGGAATACGCGTTTCTCGGCGATTTTACGCGCCAAGTGCAATTCCATGTTGCCGGTACCTTTAAATTCTTCGTAGATCACTTCGTCCATCTTCGAACCGGTATCAACCAGCGCGGTCGCGATGATGGTCAGGCTGCCTCCCTCTTCCACGTTACGCGCCGCACCGAAGAAGCGCTTCGGACGATGCAGGGCGTTGGCGTCCACACCACCGGTCAGCACCTTGCCCGAGGCCGGCACCACGGTGTTGTAGGCGCGCGCCAGACGGGTGATGGAGTCGAGCAGAATGATCACGTCTTTCTTGTGCTCAACCAGGCGCTTGGCCTTCTCGATCACCATTTCGGCCACTTGCACGTGACGCGAAGCCGGCTCGTCGAAGGTCGATGCGATCACTTCGCCTTTCACCAGGCGCTGCATCTCGGTCACTTCTTCCGGACGTTCGTCGATCAGCAGCACCATCAGCACGCAGTCTGGGTGATTGTAGGCGATGCTCTGCGCGATGTTCTGCAGCAGCATGGTTTTACCGGCTTTCGGCGGTGCCACGATCAGACCACGCTGGCCGCGGCCAATTGGCGCCGCCAGGTCCAGTACGCGCGCCGTCAAGTCTTCGGTCGAGCCGTTGCCGCGCTCCATCCGCAGACGGGAATTGGCGTGCAGCGGCGTCAAGTTCTCGAACAGGATCTTGCTGCGGGCGTTTTCCGGCTTGTCGTAGTTGACTTCGTTGACTTTCAGCAGGGCAAAATAGCGTTCGCCTTCTTTTGGCGGACGAATCTTACCGGAAATGGTGTCACCTGTGCGGAGGTTGAAGCGGCGGATTTGGCTAGGGGATACGTAGATGTCGTCGGGACCGGCGAGGTAGGAACTGTCTCCAGAGCGGAGGAAACCGAATCCATCCTGCAATATCTCGAGCACGCCGTCGCCGAAGATATCTTCTCCGCTTTTCGCATGTTGCTTCAGAATGGAGAAGATGATGTCCTGCTTGCGCATGCGGGCAAGGTTTTCCAGCCCCATATTTTCGCCGAGAGTAATCAGCTCAGAAACCGGCGTATTCTTTAATTCGGTAAGATTCATAGTGGTGGGTTCTTAAACTCGGGGTATGTCTCGAACTTGTATCGTGAATGGTATGGCAGCGAGATGCGTGCCTGTTTACTGGACGTTCGATCACCGGGCGCAGAGCCGTCGCGGTAAGAAATGGCTTACATCGGGCGCACGCATTGACGGTTGAAGATCGAAGGTACCTTAAAAATGATTTTTGCAAAACCGTTTGATTGCCAAAACACGGGTTGAGTTCAGTTTACTTTCAACGCCGGTGGTTCGACACAGAGTATAGCTTTAGATTCAAACTCTTTAGATTTAAAACTTCGGGCAAGTTCTATATGCAGTGTGGTTAAACTTAACACGCTTCTTGGCAGGCGTCTAGCGGTGAATTGAACATCACCGCCAGGCGCCTGATACTGGGCTTCCCGCCCGATTACAGATTCGCGTTCAGGAAATCTTTGAGCTGACCTTTGGACAACGCGCCAACCTTGGTCGCGGCCACTTCACCGTTCTTGAACAGCAACAGCGTAGGGATGCCACGGATACCGTACTTAGGCGCGGTAGCCGGGTTCTGATCGATATTCAGCTTGGTGATGGTCAGTTTGCCTTCGAACTCTTCGGCAATCTCATCCAGAATCGGAGCAATCATCTTGCACGGCCCACACCATTCAGCCCAGAAATCGACCAGGATCGGCCCTTCCGCTTTCAGCACGTCAGCTTCGAAGCTGCTGTCAGTCAGGTGAATAATTTTATCGCTCATGTTCTACTCCACAGGATTATGTCTACCTTGTTGGTGTAGCATTAACCAACTCAAGGTGATTTTATTGCACCGCGTTTATTTCAACGGATGTGCTTTCGTAAAGCAATAGTTAGCTGATATTCTACCACACTATGAGCAAAACACACTTGACCGAACAGAAGTTTTCCGACTTCGCCCTGCACCCGTTAGTCCTTGAAGCCCTTGAGAAAAAAGGGTTTCACAATTGCACGCCCATCCAGGCGTTAGCATTGCCGCTCACGCTCTCCGGGCGTGACGTTGCAGGTCAGGCGCAAACCGGTACCGGAAAGACGCTGGCGTTTTTGGCGTCTACTTTTCACTATTTGCTGACCCACCCGGCGAAACAGGATCGCCAGACCAATCAGCCGCGCGCCTTGATCATGGCGCCTACGCGTGAACTGGCGGTGCAAATCCACTCCGATGCGGAAGCCCTCTCCCAGAGCACCGGCCTGAAGCTGGGCCTGGCCTACGGTGGCGACGGCTACGACAAACAGCTGAAAGTGCTGGAAAGCGGCGTGGACATTCTGATTGGCACCACCGGCCGTTTAATCGATTACACCAAGCAGAACTATGTCGATCTCGGCGCGATGCAGGTCGTCGTGCTGGATGAGGCCGATCGCATGTACGATCTCGGCTTTATCAAAGACATCCGCTGGCTGTTCCGCCGCATGCCTGCGGCCGATCAACGCCTGAACATGCTGTTCTCCGCCACGCTGTCCTATCGCGTACGCGAACTGGCCTTCGAGCAGATGAACAACGCCGAATATGTTGAAGTGGAACCGGAACAGAAAACCGGCCACCGCATTAAAGAAGAGCTGTTCTACCCGTCCAACGAAGAAAAAATGCGTCTGCTGCAGACGCTGATCGAAGAAGAGTGGCCGGATCGCGCCATCATCTTCGCCAACACCAAGCACCGCTGCGAAGACATCTGGGGCCACCTGGCCGCCGACGGTCACCGCGTCGGCCTGCTGACCGGCGACGTGGCGCAGAAAAAACGCCTGCGCATCCTCGACGACTTCACCAAGGGCAATCTGGATATCCTGGTCGCCACCGACGTCGCCGCGCGCGGTCTGCACATTCCCGCCGTCACGCACGTCTTCAACTACGATCTGCCTGACGACTGCGAAGACTACGTGCACCGCATCGGTCGTACCGGCCGAGCAGGCGCCAGCGGCCACTCCATCAGCCTGGCTTGTGAAGAGTACGCGCTCAACCTGCCGGCGATCGAGACCTATATCGATCACAGCATTCCGGTGAGCAAGTACAACAGCGATGCGCTGCTGACCGATCTGCCGGCGCCGAAGCGCCTGTCGCGTCCGCGCGGCGGCAACGGCCCACGTCGCAACTCCGCGCCACGTCGCGGCGGCGCGCCGCGCAGCAACCGTAAACGCTCGAGCTGATCGCCATGCTCAGCTCCAGCACGCTTTATGCTGCCATCGATCTCGGCTCCAACAGCTTCCATATGTTGGTGGTGCGCGAGGTGGCCGGCAGCATTCAGACTCTGGCGCGGATAAAGCGCAAGGTGCGCCTGGCGGCCGGGCTGGATCAACACAATCACCTGTCGCATGAGGCCATGCAACGCGGCTGGCAGTGCCTGCGGCTGTTCTCCGAACGCCTGCAGGACATCCCGCGCGAGCAGATCCGCGTCGTCGCCACCGCCACGTTGCGCCTGGCGTCCAACGCCGATGAGTTCCTGCAAGCCGCCGAGCAAATCCTCGGCTGCCCGGTGCAGGTCATCAGCGGCGAAGAAGAAGCGCGGCTGATTTATCATGGCGTCGCGCACACCACCGGCGGGCCGGATCGGCGGCTGGTCGTCGATATCGGCGGCGGCAGCACCGAACTGGTCACCGGCACCGGCGCACAGGCATCGCAGCTGTACAGCCTGTCGATGGGCTGCGTCACCTGGCTGGAGCGCTACTTCAGCGATCGCAACCTCGGGCAAGAAAACTTCGAGCGCGCCGAACAGGCCGCGCGCGACATGGTGCGGCCGATCGCGCCGCAGCTGCGCCAGCACGGTTGGCAAATCTGCGTCGGCGCTTCCGGCACCGTACAAGCACTGCAGGAAATCATGGTGGCGCAAGGCATGGATGAACGCATCACCCTGCCCAAGCTGCGCCAGTTGAAACAGCGGGCCATTCAGTGCGGCAAGCTGGAAGAGCTGGAGATCGAAGGGTTGACGCTGGAACGCGCGCTGGTCTTCCCGAGCGGCCTGTCCATTCTGCTGGCCATCTTCCAGGAGCTGGGCATCGAAAGCATGATGCTGGCCGGCGGGGCGCTGCGTGAAGGCCTGGTTTACGGCATGCTGCATCTGCCGGTGGAGCAGGATATTCGCATCCGCACCATCCGCAACCTGCAGCGTCGCTACCTGATCGACACCGAGCAGGCCGAGCGCGTCAGCCAGCTCGCCGCCAACTTCTCGCAGCAGGTCGCCAACGAGTGGCAGTTGGATGCGCGATGTCGCGAGCTGTTGCACAGCGCCAGCCTGATCCACGAACTCGGCCTCAGCGTCGATTTCAAGCAGGCGCCGCAACACGCCGCCTACCTGATCCGCCACCTGGACTTACCCGGCTTTACCCCCGCGCAGAAAAAACTGCTGGCCACCCTGCTGCAAAACCAGAGCAACACCCTCGACCTGTCGCTGTTGAACCAGCAAAACGCCCTGCCGCCGCGCACCGCGCAGCGTCTGTGCCGCATTTTGCGCCTGGCGATCATCTTCGCCAGCCGCCGCCGCGACGACACGCTGCCGGCGGTGCGTTTACGCGCCAATCAGGACGATGAACTGACGGTGATCTTGCCGCCGGGTTGGCTGGAGCAGCATCCGCTGCGCGCCGAGGCGCTGGAGCAGGAAAGCCACTGGCAGAGCTACGTCCACTGGACGCTGCGGTTGGAAGAACAACGTTGAAATAGCAAGGGCGCGATGAGCGCCCTTTCTTTTTAATTCCCGCCTTTGGCCTTGGCCAGCTGGGCGCGGATATTGGCCAGATGGCTCTGCCCCTTCTGCATCCGCTCCTGGGGGCTCACCACTTTGCGCTCGGTTTCCCACGCCAAATCGTCCTGCGGCAGCTCCAGCAGGAATCGGCTCGGCTCCGGCCGCACCAACTCACCGTACTGACGGCGTTCGCGGCACAGGGTGAAGATCAGCTCTTTTTGCGCGCGGGTGATCCCTACATAGGCCAGACGCCGCTCTTCATCGACATTGTCTTCGTCGATGCTGCTCTGGTGCGGCAGCAACCCCTCTTCCATACCCACCAGGAACACGTAGGGGAACTCCAACCCTTTGGAAGCGTGCAGCGTCATCAGCTGCACCTGATCCAGCTCCTCTTCGCTTTCACCGCGCTCCATCATGTCGCGCAGGGTGAAGCGCGTCACGACCTGGGTCAGCGTCATCGGCTCGTCCAAATCGTTGCCTTCCAGCATCTCCGTCATCCAACCGAACAGCGTATTGACGTTCTTCATCCGCATTTCGGCGGCCTTCGGGCTGGTCGAGGTTTCAAACAGCCAGCTTTCATAATCCACGCCGCGGATCAGATCGCGCACCGCCGCCACCGGCTCACGCTCCGCCTGTTGGGCGATGCCGCCCAACCAGTGGGTGAAGCGCTGGAGCGATTCCAGCCCGCGCCCGGTCAAGTGCTGGCTCAGCCCCAGATCGAAACTGGCGTGGAACAAACTCTTGTTGCGCTGGTTGGCCCATTCGCCGAGCTTCTGCAGCGTCGCCGGGCCGATCTCGCGCTTGGGGGTATTGACGATGCGCAGGAAGGCGCTGTCGTCGTCCGGGTTGGTCAGCACGCGCAGGTAGGCCAGCAGATCCTTGATCTCGGGGCGAGAGAAGAACGACGTGCCGCCGGAAATCTTGTACGGAATGCGGTTCTGCATCAGCATCTTTTCAAACACCCGCGACTGGTGGTTGCCACGGTAGAGAATCGCATAGTCGCCGTAGTTGGTCTTTTTCACGAAGTGGTGGGCGATCAGTTCCCCCACCACGCGTTCGGCTTCGTGATCCTCGTTGTTGGCGGTCACCACCTTCAGCTCTTCGCCATACCCCAGCTCGGAAAACAGCCTTTTTTCAAACACGTGCGGGTTATTGGCGATCAGGATATTGGCCGCCTTCAAAATGCGCTCGCTGGAACGGTAGTTTTGCTCCAGCTTGATCACCTGCAGCGCCGGGAAATCTTCCTTCAGCAGCACCAGATTCTGCGGCCGCGCGCCGCGCCAGGAGTAAATCGACTGGTCGTCGTCGCCCACCACGGTAAAGCGCGCGCGATGGCCCACCAACAGCTTCACCAGCTCGTATTGGCTGGTGTTGGTATCCTGATACTCATCCACCAGCAGATAGCGGATGCGCTGCTGCCAGCGTTCACGCACCTCTTCGTTGCGTTGCAGCAGCAGCGTCGGCAACAGGATCAAATCGTCGAAGTCCAGTACGTTGCACGCCCGCATATGGGCGTGGTAAAGACCGTAGCAATGGGCGAACAGCTTGTCGCGCTCCGAGCGCGCCAACTCTGCCGCCCGCTGGGGATCGATCAGGTCGTTTTTCCAGTTGGAGATGGTCGAAATCAGCTGCGCCACCAGCGTCTTATCGCTTTCCAGCCACTTTTCGGTCAGCTCTTTCAGCAATGCCAGCTGATCCTGATCGTCGAACAGCGAGAAGTTGGACTTCATGCCCAGCGCCACATATTCCCGCTTGATGATCTCCAGCCCCAGGGTGTGGAAGGTGGAAATCATCAGCCCGCGCGCCTCTTTGCGTCCCAGGGTTTGCGACACGCGCTCTTTCATCTCGCGCGCGGCTTTGTTGGTAAAAGTCACGGCGGCGATGTGCCGCGCCTGATAGCCGCAGTGGTGGATCAGGTGGGCTATCTTGTTGGTGATAACGCGCGTCTTGCCGGAACCGGCACCGGCCAACACCAGGCAGGGCCCGGTAACGAATTCGACGGCTTGTTGTTGGCTGGGGTTTAATCGCATGGCGCTGACTTGCTCGACTGTAAAACGTGGAAGGGAATTGTAGCAGAAAGCGCCGATGAGATTTAGCGGGTATAATCAGCGCAATTTTCGCATCGACAAAGGCAATACCATGGCAAAAACGGCGTGCGCCCTGCACATTCTGGTAGACAATGAAAAGCTGGCCAACGAGCTGCTGGCCAAGCTAAAGCGCGGCGTCAGCTTCGACACGCTGGCGCGCAAATACTCGAGCTGCCCGTCAAAACGCAACGGCGGCTCGCTGGGCGAATTCAACAAAGGCGCAATGGTGCCTGCGTTCGATAAAGCGGTGTTCAGCATCCCGCTGCTCAAACCTTACGGCCCGGTCAAAACCCAGTTCGGTTACCATATCATCAAGGTGCTGTACCGCAACTGAGGGGGCCTGAGCCCCCTGCCACGAATTACTGCGCGCCAGCGGCGTCCGTCGCCGGCGAAGCGACTGCGGTGTCCGCCGGTTTGGCTTCTTCCGTCACCACCGCCGGCGGCGGCATCATGATGCCGTTATAGGTATCCTGCAGCTGCTTCATGCTCATTTCCGGCTCGCCCTTCGGCTGCATCAGCACCAGCGTCGCGTCCTGAGACAACTGCAGCTTCAGCGCCTGATTCAGTGTCTCCAGCGTCAGGCTGGACAGGAACTCCTGGCGCAGCTTCTGGTACAGCTCCGGCGCGATATCCACCACCCCGCTCTGCTGCGACCGCAGACGCTGGCTCATCAGCACGTCGGTGTCGGTACGGGCGTAGGTCGCGAACAGCTTGCTCAGCTGATCGTTTTTCTGCGCCAGCAGCGCATCGAATTCCTCTTTCGACAGGCCGTTGTCACGCACGTTGGCCAGTTCGCGGGCAATGAAGCCCAGGCTGCCGTTCAGATTGTTGTTCGGCGTATCCAGGTGGATGGCGCACTGCCCGCGCTGGTACTGCACGCGGCAGTCAAAGCCCAAATGCAGGTTTTTCTGGTCGCTTTTTTCCAGCGTCTGCTGGAGGTGCCAGAACAACGCCTCGCGGGCGAGATCGCCACGCCAGTAGCGCAGCAGGCTTTGCGAATCGCGAATCGGATGCCACGGCGAATCCCACATGATCGACAGCGTATCCTGCTTCACCTGCTCGCTGATCAGGCTCACCGGCTGCTGCGGCAGCGGCGTCAGGGTCGGCATCGGAGCCGGAGTTTCACGTTTGCCCTGCAGCGGCGAGAAGGCCTTGTTGATCTGCTCGCCCAGGCTGCGGCTGTCAACCTTGCCGACCACGAACAGCGTCATGGCGTCCGGTGTGTACCACTGCTGATAGAATTTCTTCAACTGCTCAAGGTTGACCGGCCGTTTCGCCGGCTGCGCCGGATCGTGCGCCAGCAGCGTCGAGCCTTTCAGGCGGTAACGCCACCAGGCGTCTTTGGTATTGGGTGGGAAAGTGCCGACCGGATTGATGCTGGAATTCATCACCGCGTGCACCGTGTGCTCGTCGATCGCCAGTTTGCCGGTCGTGTCCGCCAGCCAGGCCAGCGCTTCTTTCAGCAGATCGGGCCGGTTGTTCGGCAAGCTGAGGTTATACATGGTGAAATCGTACGAGATGATAGCCGGCGGCAGCGGCCGCTCGTTATCTACGCTCTGCTGCCACAGCGCCCGCAGCTGCGGCGCCGTGAAGCTTTCGCTGCGCGTCAACGCCAGCCGCGGCAACAGGTGGGCAAAGCCGGTCTGCTGCGAAGACTCCACCAAAGAGCCGGTATTGACGATCAGCCGCAGTTCCACGCGGTCGCTCGGCCGCTGCGGCGTATCGAGAATCTGCCATGAAAACCCGTTGGCCAGCGCCCCCTGCTGCCAGGCAGGATCGGGTTGTAGTGCTTCAGCCTGCACGCTGCTACTGGCTGCCGCCAGTAGCAGCCCACCAACTATAAGATGAATTCTGGTGCCCTGCATGTGAACCCCTACTTAATGACTATCCAATTTCTTATGCAAATGCGTGTATTCCATTCAATGGAATCATAAAAATACGCCCTGAGTTTCACGGTGGGGCGGAAAGCAGAAAGTGTACCATCGTGTTAGACCGCGCGCCTTTGCGGATGTCACTCATTAGAGTGAAAAATAATAGATTGCGGGGTTTTTAATGCAAAAAATCGTTACGAGGCAGGGGAAGAAGCTCACCGGCCGCGGATGCGACCGGTGATTTACCGCCAAAATCAGGCGGAAGGCAGCGTTTTGTCCGCGCCGGCGTTTTTGTTGTTCAGGGTGTCTTTCAGCTGCTTCTCATCCAGCTGATTACACCATTTGGCCACGACCACGGTCGCCACGCCATTGCCCACCAGGTTGGTCAGCGCGCGGGCTTCCGACATAAAGCGGTCGATGCCGAGGATCAGCGCCAGGCCGGCCAGCGGCAGGTGGCCTACGGCGGAGATGGTGGCGGCCAACACGATAAAGCCGCTGCCGGTCACGCCCGCCGCCCCTTTGGAGGAGAGCAGCAACACCACCAGCAGGGTAATCTGATGCATGATATCCATGTGGGTGTTGGTCGCCTGCGCGATAAACACCGCGGCCATGGTCAGATAGATAGAGGTGCCGTCCAGGTTGAAGGAGTATCCGGTCGGGATCACCAGGCCCACCACCGATTTCTTGCAGCCCAACTTCTCCATTTTATCCAGCATGCGCGGCAGCGCGGATTCAGACGACGAGGTCCCCAGCACGATCAGCAGCTCTTCTTTGATGTAGTTGACAAATTTGAAGATGCTGAAGCCGTTGGCGCGGGCGATGCTGCCCAACACCACCACCACGAACAGAATGCAGGTGATATAGAAACACACGATCAGCTGGCCGAGTTGCACCAGCGTGCCGACGCCGTATTTACCGATGGTAAACGCCATGGCGCCGAAGGCCCCCAGCGGCGCCAGGCGCATGATCATGTTGATGATGCCGAAAATCACCCGCGAGAAGCTGTCGATCACGTTGTAGATCAGCTGCCCTTTGTCGCCCAGACGATGCAGGGCGAAGCCGAACAGCACCGCGAACAGCAGCACCTGAAGAATGTTGCCGCTGGCGAACGCGCCGATCACGCTGCCGGGGATGATGTCCAGCAGGAACGGAATGATGCCCTGCTGCTGCGCTTGCTCGGCGTAGATCGCCACCGCTTTGGCGTCCAGCGTACCGGGATCGACGTTCATGCCGGCGCCCGGTTGCACCAGGTTGACGATCACCAGGCCGATAATCAGCGCGAGGGTGCTGACGATTTCAAAATACAGCAGCGCGATGGCGCCGGTGCGCCCCACCGCCTTCATGCTTTCCATGCCGGCGATGCCGGTCACCACGGTGCAGAAAATCACCGGGGCGATAATCATCTTGATCAGTTTGACGAAGCCATCGCCCAAGGGTTTCATCTGGGCGCCGAGGTCAGGGTAGAAGTGGCCAAGCAGGATACCCAGCGTGATCGCCGTCAGCACCTGAAAATAGAGGCTCTTAAAAATTGTTGTTTTCATATGAACATCCTATGGGGGGAAGACACGCACCAGGCGGCAGTCTAAAAATCCAGCCTGTTCATTGCTTGCGCGGAAAATAACACCCACTTAACAACATGGAAATAATTTGTTGCACCCACCCCTCAGGGTTGATGTGAATTTAAGAGCTGAAACGCGTCAGTCCGGGTGCAAAGCTGAAAATTGCGTAAGCCTTTGTTTGCACTAACGCAAAAGAGGTATGAGGGGAATAGCGATTTTCGGACGGGGAAAAGTACCGGAAAGGTAACGCGGCGCTCACGGCGCCGCGCGGCAAAACTCGGTTTCGAACGCTTCACGCGGCAGCGGCCGAGCGAACAGGAACCCTTGCCCGCTGCGAATGCCGTGCTTCAGCAGCCAGTCGCGCTGCTCGGCGTTTTCCACGCCTTCGGCCATCACCGGCAACGCCAGCACTTCAGAGATTGAACTGACGATGCGCACCATCGCATCGTCGGCCGGCAGCCCCTGAATGAAACTGCGGTCGATTTTAATCAAATCGATCGGCAGGGATTTCAACCGGTTCAGGTACTCCAGGCTGGAGTAGCCCATGCCGAAGTCGTCCAGCGCGATCGACAGCCCCAGATCGTGCAGCTCGCGCAGCAGCGCCAGCGCGCGGTCGAGATCGTCGATGCGTACCGTCTCGGTGATCTCCAGCAGCAGCTTGCGCGGATCGATCCGATACTGCGCCAGCAGATTTTTCAGATGCGGAACAAACGCCTCGTCCTGCATCTGAATGCCGGAAACGTTGACCGCCAGCGGCAGCGCAATGCCGCGCTGCTGCCAGTCCGCCAGGATACGGCAGGACTCTTCCAGCACCCAGTTGCCGAGCGGCACAATCACGCCCAGCTCTTCCGCGAGCGGAATGACGTCGGCCGGCAGGGTATAGCTGCCGTCGTACTGCTGCCAACGCAGCAGCGCTTCGGCGCCGATCACCTCGTTGGACTGCATGTCGATCTGTGGCTGCAGGAACAGCGTGAAATGCCGCTGCTCAATGCCGTGCAGGATCTCGCTCTCCTGCGTCAATCGCTTCTGCGTGCGCTCCGTCAGGCTGGGTTCGAAGAACAGGATCTGATTTTTCCCTTCGCGATGCGCGGACATCATCGCCGAGGTGGCGCTGCGCAGCAGCTGTTCCGCACTCTCCCCCTGATTGAGGTAGTGGGCGATGCCGATGCTGGCGTTGGGCCGCAGCGCCAGGCCTTCCAGCGTCAACGGCGCGTTGATCTCCGCCATGATGCGCCGCGCCAGCTGCATGGCGTGGAACGGCCGCTCGATGCCCTTGGCCAGGATGGCGAATTCGGTATTGCTCAGCTGTGCCAGCACGCCGTTTTCGTCGATGCAGCCGCGCAGCTTCTTCGCCAGCGCCAACAGCAATGCCTCGCGCATCGCCGGGCTCATCACGCCCGACGCTTCATGCAGCGTCTCGATGCCGATCACCAGCAGGTTAAAACGCTCGGGGCGCAGGCTGGAGGCGATATGCTGTTCCAGCAACGCGTTCAGCAAGGCCGGGTTGGGCAGTTCAGTCACCGGGTGGCGGGTGCTCAGGCGGCTCATGTCGGCATGCGCCTTGGCCAGCGTCTGTTGATTGCGGTTGTAGTTGCGCACCAGCAGGCCGAGCTCGTCGTCCTGGTGCAGCGCCGGCAGCATCAACTGGTGATAAGGCGCTTCGTCCTGCGAGATGTTTTCCAGCTCTTTGGCCATCGCGCGCAGCGGATGCACCATCAGCCGGTTCATGCACCAGGTGATGGACACCGACAGGATCAGCGCCAGCAGCAGGTAGGTCGACAGCATGGTCGACAAAATGCTGAGGATAAACTGGTACATGCGGAACGAATCGGCCTGCAGCACCAGATAGGCCAGCGGCTGCTGGTTGGCCGGCACCCGTTCCAGCGAATAGAGCGGCACGGATATTTGGATAGGCAGCTCAAACAGCCGGGCGATCAGCGTCGGCACCGGCCGCTCCGGCGGGAAATTGGCGTGCAGCGCCTGAAACTCGTTCGGCAAGACGATATCCGCCCGGCTCAGAATGCCGACCGGCAACAGCGTATTCAGCACCTTTTTGGCTTCCGGCACGTCCATGCGCAGCACCGCTTCCGCCAGCGGCTGGCGTACGGAGTGAGCGATATTCTCCAGTTGCTGGGCGTAGTCATCCCTGCGCTGCTGCACAAAATGGAACAACTGAATCACGATAAAGATACAGATCGTGACCAGCGCCACGCCGGACACTGTCGCCATCTGCTTAATCGTTAACGAACGCCTGACCCGCAAACCTGCTCTCCGTAAAATCGGGCTGAAACAAAAAGGGGGCTGACTCTCACCCGCCCCCTCGAACCGGGCTGAGTATACTCGATCATCGGCTGTTTTTATCTGGCTATGCCGCAGGCATAACCAAGAAAATCGCGGGTTTCAGTCTTTTCCTAGAGCGAACAAACACGACCCGGACACAGGGTAACAAAACTCCCCGGTGTCCGACACTCCGAATCTCTCTCCTCCCGGTTACTTGAAGTCGGCATAAGGCGTCAGCGGCTGCGGCGGCAAATCGAGGTCCCCCTGCCAGCCGGCCAGGGAATAACGCAGATAAATCAACGCGTGGCTCGGCGTATAGTTCTTCGCCTGCTGAATATCGATGCCGGCGCCGAGCGTCCAGTGCGAACTGAGACGGCGTTCGACGATCGCCCGCAGGGTATAACCGACGCCGCTTGAGGCGCTGCCGTCCTCGACGGCGAACTTATCGGGCAGTGAATCCGGGATCAGGCCTTGCAGCGGATAACGGCGCTGGCTGTCGGTTTTCGAATGCGACAGCGAAACCGAACCGCCCAGCTCCCACGACCAGTTCTCGGTGCGCTGACGATAGTTGACCGGCAGCGACAGCGACAGATATTGCTGCGGGCTGTAATAGCCGCCCTGTCCCAGCGAATAGCCGCTCAAGTCTTTCTGGTAGTGCCACAGCATGGTATTGAGCCCAACGCTCAGGCGGCGATTGTCTTCGTTGATCACCTTGTAGTAATAGCCGGCCATCAACCGCTGCCGCTGGTTGTCCGCCACGTTCTTGCCGGTGATCTGGTGCGCGCTGAGATCGGCCCACACGCCGTTCGCCTCGCCGCGATCGTAGCTGGCGCTCAGGCTGACGCCGGTGGCGCGCACGCCGCCCCAGGTAGTGCCGGTATTCGGATCCTTGGCGCCGCCAAACGCCAGCAGCGAGCTGGAGATCGGCCGCCGCGAGGCCGCCAGCGTCCAGCCGATGTGGTTCCAGTCGCCGCTGTAGGCCAGGCCGCCGCTCCAGTCGACCACCTCGAAGCCCATCGGCGTCGTGCCGATATCGGCGGCCCAGCGATCGTTTTTCCAACCGGCCGCCACGCTGGTGCCGGTGGTTTTCTGGTGTTCATCGCCGCGGCACCCTTGCGTGTTGCAGGTGCCGAAGGTTTCGTAGTACTTGCCGCTGCCGTCGGTCGAGAAGCGGCCGGCATCCAGCTGCACGGTGTCGGTGCGCAAGAAGGCGCGCCCGTCATACAGCGGGATGTCCACCTGCAGCATGGTGTCGTGCGCGTTGAAGTCGGAAATGCCGCCGGTGCCGCTCGAGCGCCAGTAATCGTGATCGAGCGTGACGTTCACGTCCTGCTGCCGATACAAATCAGCGGCATCGGAGCGGATGCCGCGTTTCAGCCAGTCGTCGCCCGGATTATTGCGCGTCAAATAGGTGTAGCGGTCATTGTCCTGCGGCAGCGTCGGCGTGATGCCGCCGGCCACCATCGCCTGGCGGTAATCCTGCTGCGCCCGCTCCGGCTGTTGCTGAGCCCGCTCCAGGCGGGCGGCGTCGCGGTAGATCAGCGCTTTGGTCTGCCCGACGGGTTCTGAAGCCGCCGCCGTTTTCAGCCGGCCGAAGAGCGCCTCGGCCTGCTGCGCATCGCCGACCGCGCCCCAGGCATTGGCGACCCGCCGTTGGCTGTTGAGCGAAGCGTCTTGCGGCTGCGGTTCGGTTTTCAGCCGCTGGCGCGCCGCGTCCAGATCCCCCTGCGCCACATAGGCTTCGATCTCGCCCAGTTGCGCATCCGGATTGTTCGGTTCACGGCGTTTCACCCGCTGATAGTCGTCCAGCGCCGCCGCATACTCCCCGCGCGCCAGCGCCCAGTCGGCGAGCAGCAAATCGATGCGCGTGTCCGCCGGCTGCCGGCGCAGATAGGCTTCCGCCGCCGGTTCGTCACCGGCCGCCCGCAGCCCTTCGGCATGTGCGATCGTCGCCTGCATTTTCAGCCGCTGCGCCAGTTCGCGCATATTGTCGTTCCACTGCGCCGCCGGCAGCGTATTGAGCTGCGCCAGCGCCTGCCTGTCGCGATCGCTGCCGGAAAGATAGAGCGCATAGGCGTAGGTCAGCTGCGGATTGGCGTGCTGGCGCTGCGCCAGCTGCCGGAATAAGGCGTCCGCCTGTTGCGGCTGCCCGGCCTGACGCAGCGCCTGGGCATAGCGATAGGTCAGCCAGACATCGTCGGGCGCCATCGGCTGGGCGCGCCGATAGATTTCCGCCGCCTGCTGCCACTGTTGCTGCTGCGCCAGCGTCTCCGCCTGCTGTTTCAGCCTGTCGAGCCGCAGCCCATCGAGAGTGCTGCGCAGCTTGGCCTGCTGGCTGCGCGGCAGGCCGTCAAGGTAGGCCAGCGCTTTTTCCGGCGACTGGCGCTGATAGATATTCACCAGGCCGCGCAGCGCGCTGCCGTTGCCGGGATCGCGCCGCAGCGCCTGCTGATAAAACCCTTCCGCCGCGGCGTCATCCTTGCTCGCCACCGCCACATCGCCCAGGCCGAGAAACGCGTCGCCGTTGCTGTCGTCGAGCTGGCGCGCCTGCTGATATTTCTGCCGTGCCAGCGCGAGATTGCCGGCCTTGAGCGCTTTGTCGCCCTCGTCGATCGCCAGCCAGTAGCTGGTGCTTTTGATCAGGCTCTGCCATTTGCCGCTGCCGTAGCCATTCTTGTCGGCCGCCAGCGCCTGGCGAAAGAGCTTCAGCGCCTGCGGGCGGTCACCGGCGCGTGAATAGGCCTGGCCGAGCGCGCCCAGTACCTCGGCGTCGTTCGGCGTCGCCGCCAACGCCTTTTGCAACTCAGGAATGGCCGCCCGGCTGCCGCCTTTATCCACCTGCGCCAGGCCGCGCACCCGCGCCTGATAAGCCGGATCGGCCAACAGTTTCTGCTGTCTGGCCAGCTCTTCACGGGCGCTGGTCGCCTGATCGCCGGTGTCGAACACGCCGAGGAAACGGTTGAGCGCCGCTACGCTCTGCGCGCTGACCGGCATCGCTTTGACCTTGTCCAGCCACAGATCGGCGGCATCGCCGCGCCCGGCCGGATCGGCGGCGATCTTCTGCAGCAGTTCATAGGCCTGCGCGTCCTGATTCTGGCTGAACAGCATGCGCGCCAGCGACATGCGCAGCGCCGCGTTGCCGGAATATTGCTGATCCAGCGCCTGCAGCTGCTTTAACGCCTTCGCCTCCTGTCCCGGCAAGCGCGCCACCAACCGCCAGTATTCCACCGCCAGATCGAGCGTCGGCGGCTCGCCGTGGAACAACGCATCGTACTGCGCCTTGGCCTCCGGCAACCGGCCGGCGGTCGCCATCAGGCGCGCCTGCTGCAGCTTTTGCCGGGTTTCCGGCTGGGTCAGCAGCATGTTCATTTGCGCCTGGCGATAAGCGCTGGACTGCGGCGCGAGCGTTTTCAGCTTGTCCAACTGCTGCTGCGCCAGCGCCATGTTGCCCTGCCGCAGCGCCAAACGCATGCGCGCGGCGATCACGTCCGGGTTGTTCGGATCCATCAGTTCGAGCCGGTACAGCGATTGGCGCACCAGATCGTCCTTGTTGCCGGCCTCGCCAATGCGCACCTGCTCCAGCAGCCACTGCTCCGGCGCCACGGCCTCCGCAGCGCGCGCCTGCGGCAGCATCGCCAGACTCAGCGGAATCAAATTCAGCCAGTTTATTTTGAAGTTGTGCATTGGCCGTCCCACGAGGGTTGCAATTCACCCTGACGATTAAAGCGATAACGTTGTTGATCCCACCCCTGGCCGAACAGCGTCAGCGAGGCGCTGAAATAGGCGTCGTCACCCGGCGGGTGTTCGCCGATCCGTTGCCGCTGGGCCGCCAGCGCGTCGGCCTGCGCCGCCAACATCGGCAACATCGCGGCGGAAAAGCCGACCGGGCCGTCGCCGGTGGTTTTGCCGCTGGCGGTATCGGTTTTCTCCGGCGGCACGCCCTGGCTGGCGGTGAGCTGCGCCATCGGCTGGAAGCGTTTGAGCAGCGCCGCCTTGTGTTCATCGTCGTCCGCCAGCATGCCGGCCCACAGATAGACCCGAATGGCGTCGTAGCTGCCGACGTTCGGCTTGACGGTGTCCGGCTGCCAGCCGGCGCCGACCCGCCATACCACCCAGTCCGGCGAGAAGCCGTGCGGCGCGGTCTCCAACCACAGCCGCTGATTGATCTCGCGCATCGCGCGCCACGGGCCGTTCAGCGCCGCAAAACGCGTCAACAGCTGCGGCGGCAGGTAGCTGGGGTTCAGCCGCCAGCGATCTTCCGCCACGAACCCGACTTTGCCCGGCAGCAGCATCAGCCCCAGGCCGGGGATGTCGGCCACTTCCTCGCGGCCGATGCGCTGCAACAGCAGCGTCCCCAGGGTTTGATAACGCCGGCTTTTCCACAGGCGGCCGGCTTCGAGCAGGTTATAAGCGATCCACAGATCGGCGTCCGACGCCGAGTTGGCGTCCAGCACCTTCCACTGCTTGTCGTCGCCCTCGCCCCACAGCCAGGCGGGTAAACGGGCGCTGAGATCGCCCGCCGCCAGGTTGTTCTCCGTCCAGGTCAACAGCTGGTCGAAGGTCGGCCGGTCATTGGCCACCAGGGCGAAGAACAGGCCGTAACTCTGCCCCTCCGACGTGGTGATTTTGTTCGGGCTGCTCGGATCGATCACCCGCCCCTGCGGGCTGATGTAGAACTGCTTGTACTGTTGCCAGCCCGGCCATTCGCAGGCCGCCGCCGCGCTGAAAGCGCACAGCAGCAGCATGCCGAGCGACAGGCGTTGCAGCATCGCGTTCACCGCCGTCAATCCCGATCTTCAGGCGCCAGACGCCGCCGGCTGAAGGCCTTCAGGCCGCGCCACAGCATCAACCCCAGGATCACCACCAGCACCACCGCGAGCACCGCCAGCAGGACCGGATGCGTGGAGAGGGCATACCAAAGCCGCTCCCACCAAGGCAGGTGACCGACATAGTAAACATCGCCGACGCGCAGGCTGTTGACCCCCGATTCGCGGATCACCGCCACCGAGCCGAACACCGCGGCGCGCTTGCCGCTGTCCAGCAGGGCATTGTTCAGCAGCTCATAGCCGCGCGGGCTGTCCGCCAACAGCGCCACGATGCTGCGCTGGTCGTTGAACGGCGACTGCACGCCAATGATCGCCGACATCGCCCCCTCGGAACTGACGGTGGTCTTGCTGTCCGGCTTGGCGTCCTCCGCCAGCACTTCCGAGCTGGGCAGCGGCGGTTGGCGCGTCGGCTGTTTCACCCAGCTTTGGGTCGCGTCCACCAGCAGGCTGATTTTCTTGTCGTCGCGCAGCGCCTGCGGAATGGTGCCGACCATCAGGATATCGTCGTCACGATCCTTGGCCTGCGACCAGTCGTCGCTCAGCGTGAAGGCCAGCGCCGGGTAGCCGGTTTGCGCGCCGATCACGCCGAGCGCGTTCAGCAGCGCACTGACCTGTGCCGGCTGCGGTTTCTGGTTCACCAACACCAGCGTTTGTGAAAGATCCGCCAGGCGGCTGAACGGGAAGCCGGCGTTGGCGAAGGCGCGCAGGTCCGGCATCGCCATAAAGTGGCGGTAGCCGGAGAAATCGATGGTAGACGCGCCGTCGATCACCGCGTGGTTTTGCGTGAAGGAGTAGGTTTCGCAGCGCCCTTCCGCGCCGCTGGCCAGCAGCGTGGTGTAGTCAAAGTCAAAGCGCAGCTGGTTGGTGGCACCCAGCCGCAGCGCCGGGATACTGACGTTCTTGTCGGAATCGAGCAGCCCCTGCGTCAACGGCAGGCGCAGCAGCTGCGCCCCCTGCTCGTGTTCCGGCACCAGCGAGTAAGCCTGCACGAACTGGTTGTTCAGGCTGACGCTCAGCCGCGAACCGTCCTGAATGCGCGGCGCGGTATAACGGTATTTCAGGTGCATGTCGATGCCGGTGCTGCGGATCAGGAACAGATCCGGCGGCAGGTTCATGGTCAATGAAATCGGGCCGGGCTCGATGCCGCTGGTTTGCAGCTGTTCGGCGTATTGCTGCAGTTCGGCGAAGGTCATCGGCCGATCGGTGCGCACCCAGTTCGGCGCGTCGTAAGGCTGGCGCGGCGCCAGCTGTTCCACCTTGTCCACCGTCACGTTCTGGCCGCGGAACAGAATGTCGCCCTGCGCGATGCCCTTCACCGCGGTGATCAAATCGTTGTCGTCACGCCCCTGAATCAGCAGCAGTTTGACGTAGGGATTGTCGGGGTGGCTGATCATCTCCACCGTCGGGCCGTTGACCGCCGGGTAATCGCGCAGGAAATCCGGGCGCTGCTTATTGGTGGCGAACACCACCGCGTGCTGCGTCGGCAGCGCGTTATACAGCGTCGGGAAGGATTGCCCGCGCCACTGCGCCTTGCTGCCGAACCAGGAAGCCAGAATGCCCGCCGCGCGCTGCTGGGCCAGATCCGGCTGGCCGGCGAACACCATCGGCAGCGTCAGCGGCCGATTGTCGCGGCTGTCGAAGAACGGCTCAGGGAAGTGCGACAGCTCGTTTTTCACCGGCAGCGTCTGGAAGCGCAGCTTCAGCGCGCTCGATTTGCTGACGTCGAGCCACAGCGAAGTGCTGGCCGGGTTTTCGCAGATGTTCTGATAATGGCCGACGAACACCAGCCGGACGCGGTTAAAATCGGTAATATAGCGCGGATCGATCGCCATCTGGATGCGATTGGGCTTGCCCAACTGCTCCTTGGCGATCGTGGTCACGCCCATCAGCTCGTCGTTCAGGTAGACCTTGACGTGCGACTCGACCGGGATCAACGCCGGCGACGGCGTAAATTCCAGGTCGAGCATCGCCTGCGAGACCACCTCATCGCTGCGCACGCCGAATTCGATCTGCCCGTCCGGCCGGGTGCCGCGCAGAACAAAGCTGCCCGGCGGCGGCGCTATCTGCGCAAACGGCAGCGACACGTCGCGCACCGGCGCATTCGGATCCTGCGGCGCGGCGGCCGGCGGTGGCGCGGTCGCCGTATCGGCCGCCGCGGCGATCGGCGGCTGGGCCGCCACGGTCGGCGCGGTGGCGGTTTCGGCCTGCGACAGGGTGCTGATGCCTAAGGCCAGAGCAGTTAACCAGGTTATTTTTCTCGTCATCGTATCATCATCAATGTTGGAGCCTGTTCACCGGGCGAGTGAGCGGGCGGTTGAACTCGCAGCTAACCCACGGTTTCTTGTTGACCCAAGGTCGGATCCCTGCCGACGCCGCGCGGAATAAACGACACTACCCAGGCGGTCAGCGACGTGACCCCGACCAGCAGACCGCGTACCAGCGGCGGCGCGTAGTCCGCCATGCGCACATAGCCGCGGAAGCCCAGCGCCAGCACGTCGCGCAGGCTTTCGATCGGCCGGTCTTCAGGGAACCCGTCCTGCCACAGCGCCCAGGTATCGGCGCGGGCGAAGGTGCACTGAATAAAATCGATGTGTTCGCGGGTGGAAAGACTGACCAGACGCACCCCCACCTTGTTGCCGAAGGCGCGCGTCACCACGCAGGGGAAGCTGTACTCCTGCTGGCCGCGTTTGAGCAGCAGCGAGGCCTTGTCGCCTTCTTTCAACGTGTCCGCCACCCGCATCTCGATGCCCACGCCGCCATCGGAGTAATCGCGCAGCGTGCAGGGGTAGAGATGGCCGTCGGCACGCGCGATCGCCGCCGGCATGGCGATCTCCACGCGGTGCGCCTGACGCACCTGTTTGGCTTCCACCGCCACCGCCACCGCGCCGCCGAGAATGGTCATGTTGTACAGCACCCACACCAGGCTGATGATCACCGTCATCACCTCGTCCGTCGGGCCATAGGCCAGACGCCAGGCGCCGAACGCCAGCCCGGCGAGGTTAAGAACCACCAGGAACATGTAAGGCCGGGTGATCACCCAGTCGACGTGCTCCTCCTCCACCAGCCCGCCCTTGGCGGTCACGTTGAATTTGCCCTTGTGCGGATTGAACAGCGCCACCGTCGTCGGCCGCGCGATATACCAGGCCAACACCGTTTCATAGATTTCGCTCCAGAACGAATGGCGGTATTTCCCCTGGATGCGCGAGTTGGTCAGGCTGGCGTGGATCATGTGCGGCAGCACGTAAAGCGCGATCGCCAGCGCCGGCGCAAAGATGATGTAGGCATGCAACAGCAAAAACGCCAGCGGCGCGGTGAGGAAGATCAGCCGCGGGATGCCCGACAGGAAGTGCAGCATGGCGTTGGCGTAGCACAGGCGCTGCGCCAGTTTCAGCCCCTTGCCCAGCAACGGGTTGTCGAGCCGGAAGATCTGCACCATGCCGCGCGCCCAGCGAATGCGCTGGCCGATGTGCGCCGACAGGCTTTCGGTCGCCAGCCCGGCGGCCTGCGGAATGCGGATATAGGCCGAGGTATGCCCGCGCCGGTGCAAACGCAGCGAGGTATGGGCGTCTTCGGTGACGGTTTCCACCGCGATGCCGCCGATTTCGTCCAGCGCGCTGCGGCGCAGGATGGCGCAAGAGCCACAGAAGAAGGTGGCGTCCCACATGTCGTTGCCGTCCTGCACCAGCCCGTAGAACAAAGTGCCCTCGTTGGGCGTCTGACGGAAGCGGCCAAGGTTGCGCTCGAAGGGATCCGGCGAGAAGAAGTGGTGCGGGGTCTGCAGCATCGCCAGCTTTTTGTCTTTGAAGAACCACCCCATGGTCAGCTGCAGGAAGGAGCGCGTCGGGACATGGTCGCAGTCGAAAATCGCCACGAACTCGCCGGTGGCCTGCTTCAGCGCGTTGTTGATGTTGCCGGCCTTGGCGTGTTCGTGAGTCGGCCTGGCGATGTACTTCACTCCCACCTCGGCGGCGAACGCCCGGAACTCGGGGCGATTGCCGTCATCAAGGATATAGATGTTCACTTTCTCTTTCGGCCAGTCGATGCCCAGCGCCGCATAGATGGTGGGCTTCACCACCCCGAGGTCTTCGTTGTAGGTCGGCACCATCAGATCGATGGTCGGCCAGGTGGCGCTGTCTTCGGGCAACGGCACCGGCTGGCGGTTAAGCGGCCAGATAGTCTGGAAATAGCCCAGCACCAACACCACCCAGGCGTAAGTTTCCGCCACCAGCAACAGCAGGCCGCATACCAGGCTGAGCGGATCGTCCCAGTTCAGCGTGGCGGTATAGCGCCACCACAGGTAACGGCAGGAGACGGTCAACGACAGCACGATCAGCATCAACGCAGGCAAGCGCCCCGGCACCCGGCGCACCACCATCGCGATCCCCCACAGCAGCAGAACGAACACGAACTGCGCCGACAGATCGAACGGTTGCGAGATGCACAGCATGGCGAGGATCGCCGCCAGCACGCCGACCAGAATGAACAGCGCGCGCCGCAATCCGCGGTTCATGCGGCCGAGTCGCTCTACCGAGCGCTGTTCCACGCCGGCGTTTTTCAGCCGCTGCGGCAAGCCCTGCAGCCAGTCGGCATAGCGCTGCTGCAGCCGCCGCCAACCGGCGAAATAATCGCGCTGCACCGGCGCGCGGCCGCTGCGGAACAGCAGCAGCCACGCCCCCTGCAGCAAATAGCGCAGCGCATCCGCCGGGCGGGGGCGTTCGGCGGACAGATGCGGGAACCAGTAAGCGCGGCCGGCGCGCACGCGCCGCCAGGCCGGTGACTCCAAACGCAGCAGCATCCACCCCAGCGCCACCAACAGCGTAGTGAAAAAGGCGGTCAGCGCCGACGCCCCGCTGCGGCGATAGGCGCGGTAACGCGCCTGCACCGCCTGGCGCACCGGCGGCACCAGCAGCAGGCTCAGCACCCGACTCATGGCGCAATGCCCCGTTTGAGGTTGATCAGGCACCAGTTGGCCAGCGTCAGCACTTCATCCGCCGCCAGGCTCTCGGGGCGGTACTCGCCCAGCGGCTGTTTGGCCGCCAGCGCTTCCGCCAGCGCTTCATCGCGGTGGATAACCACCGGCAACAGGCCGCTCAGCGTTTGCAGCCACAGCTGATGCAAATCCTGCTGCAGCCGGCTGGCCGAAGAGTAATGGTTAATCAGGAAATGACTTGCGTGCGGCAGCGCCTGCTGATGGAGCCGCACCTGGCAGTTGGCGTCGGGGTTCAACAGCACGAACACGCTGTCGGCCAGTTGCAATGCCTGCTGCGCCAAAACGCCATCCCCGACCGGGACGTCCAGCAGGATCCAGCGCTGCGGATCGCCGGCCATCAGCTGACGCAAATTATCGCGCCAGCGATCGGGATGCGCCTGACACCGATGTTGCACTTCCAGCCGTTCCGCCGCATTCAGGCGGCCAAACGGTAAAAAGTCGAGGTTTTCGCAATAACGCAGCGCGCCTTCCCGCCAACCGCCGCCGTCCTGTTCCGCGCGTGCCCAGCCGCGCGCCAGTTCGAACGGCGTGTTGAAATGCAGGCGCAGCAGATTGTCCGGCGTAAAGTCTATCGCCAGCACCGACTCGCCAAGCTGGCGCAACGCCCAGGCGAGCGCCGCCGTGACTGACGTCGTCCCCATTCCACCCCGCAACCCTTGCAGCGCGATCGCCGGCATAGATCAGTGGCTCCCCGCGTTTTGCGCCAATTCGGCCAGCAGCGGCCAGCGCGTCATCATTTGCGTTAACCGCTCCTGCCGCGAAATATCGACATAGCTTAATTTTGGTAATGAAAAAGCCTGGCTGAGCGCCTGCAGGTCATCCTGGCTCTCCTCCGGCGCCGCTGCACGAAAATGGCTGGGTGCGTTATTCATTCTTCCGCCTTGGCGAAAATAGGCTATGTTAATTAACTATAGCAACGATACAAAAAGAGACAGGCAATAAGATGATTCTCAACAAATATTATTGAAGAGCATCGGAGATTTGTTATTGCCAGCGTAAAAATGGCTATCTTTAAATATAAACGCCTTTAGTCGGCTTTCAACGAAAGTAGAACACATCCTATGGCGCACTCTTTTTCTCTAGGCATTCGGCAGATTTGGGAAGAGCTGTCGGTGATGCAGGCCCCCGGGCTTTATTGGATCAATATCGACAGGCAAAGCGACGCCGCGCTGTTGTGTCGCCAGGCCATCGCCGCCCAGCCGGCCACCCGCAAGCTCGCCCTGATCTGCAGCGGAGACAAACCCGATCGCCTGCTGGCCGAGCTGGCTGCGCCCGCTTTGCAGAAGCTGCCGCTGTATCAACTACCGGAGAAAAAAGCCGCGCTGGCGCAGTTGAGCGACGATCTGATGCGCGCCCTGCGGCCGCAAAATCGCTTACTTATCCTGCTGGCCCACGCCAGCCTGTGGCAAACCTTCACCACCGAAGAACTGCGCGAATGGACGCGCACCCTCGCCGCCTGGCTGCGGCGGCAGGGGTGTACGCTATTGATCCTCAGCCACGGCGGCGGCATCAATAAGCTCAAAGGGCAGCTCAGCACACAGCACCGCATCCTGAACGGCCTGTCCAGCCTGCAATGGCAGCAGGACAGCGCGCAATACCTGGTGAACTGGTGGAGCACCGAAAACGGCATCAACGCCAATCAGCTGCTGACGCTGTATGCGGCGGAAGGCGGTTGGCAGGGCGAGGAGGAAAATAGCCAACCCTCCCCCACCGCCTTGCGCAGCGACGAAGGCCAGTATCTGGCCGAGCGCAGCATCCTGGAAGGCGCACCGCCGCTGTCCGCCAACTGGCAGCTGTTGGAGAGCAACGACGAACTGGCGCAGCACGGCATGCTGAGACTCTCGGCGACGTTGATTTTCGCGTTGTATCAAAGCGACCAAATCGATCATCTGGCGCACCAAATCCACACCCTGCGCCGCAGCCGCGGCAACGGCCTGAAAATCGCGGTGCGCGAGATGAGCGCCAGCCTGCGCTACAGCGACGAACGGCTGCTGCTGGCCTGCGGCGCCAACCTGATCGTGCCGCACGTCGCGCCGCTGTCGCGTTTTCTGACCATGCTTGAAGGCATCCAGGGGCAGCGCTTCTCACGTCACGTGCCCGCCGACATCGATGCGCTGCTGGCCGGGCTGCGTCCGCTGCAGCTGAAAGGCTACATGCGGCCGGAACCGTTTAGCCAGGCGGTGCTTTCGCTGATGGCCAACACCTTGCTGCCCGAGGACGGCAAAGGCGTGATGGTGGCGTTGCGCCCGGCCACCGGCCTGCGCGCCGAACAGGCGATGACCCTGTGCCACCTGCGGCGTTTCGGCGACGTGATGACCGTGGTGCAGGGGCGCCTGGTGCTGTTCCTCTCCACCTGCCGCATCAACGATCTGAACACCGCGCTGAAGTTCATCTTCCGCCTGCCGGTGGATGAAGCCTTCAGCAACCGGGTGGTGTGGCACCAGGATGTCGATATCATTTCGGAAATCAAACGCATGGCTCAGGGGCGCTGGCAGCTTACCGCCACCGGCGCCGCGGGCGTCGCGCCGCCGCCCCCCGTGGTGACGGCCGCAGAGCCCGCAGAACGCCGCCAGCCGATCGCTTTCACGCTGCCGCTTGGCCCGCAGGAGGAAAAGCATGCTGAACCTTAACGACATCCTGCAACTGATCTTGCTGTGCGCGCTGGTCTTCATTCCGCTGGGCTACGCCTTTCACCGGCGTTTTCCGCATTTGCGTCAATACTGGCAAAACCTGTTGTTATCGCCGCGCTATTTGAAATCCGCCGGTTTATGGGTGCGCACAGGCTCATCCTCCCAGATTAAACGTCATAAGAAGCAGCCATGAATCCAAACTCAAATACGCAATCCGATAACGCTCTGTGGCGCTACTGGCGCGGGCTGGGTGGCTGGAACCTCTACTTTCTGGCGAAATTCGCCCTGCTGTGGTTCGGCTACCTGAATTTCCACGCGCTACCGAACCTGGTGTTCATGGCCTATCTGCTGATGCCGATCCCCTCGCCGCGGCTGCACCGCTGGCGCCATTACCTCGCCATCCCGATCGGCATCGCGTTGTTCTACCACGATACCTGGCTGCCGGGCATCAACAGCATTCTCAGCCAGGGCTCTCAGCTGGCCGGCTTCAGCGCCCAGTACCTGCTGGAGCTGGTCAGCCGCTTTATCAACTGGCAGATGGTCGGCGCCGCCTTCGTGTTGCTTATCGCCTACCTGTTCGTCGCCCAGTGGGTGCGCGTTACGGTGTTCACCGTGGCCGCGCTGGTGTGGCTCAATATCGTCAACATCGCCGGGCCGGCGGTCTCACTGCTGCCCGCCAGTTCCACGGCTGCCGCCGGCGGCGCCGGCACGCCGGCCACGGCCGCGCCGACGGCAGGAGATAATGCGCCGGCAGACAGCCTGCCGCCGACCAGCGCCAACCTGACGGCCTATCTGAACCAGTTCTACGAGCGGGAAAAAGGCCGCGCCACCGCGTTCCCGGCCACTTTGCCCGCCGACGCCCAACCGTTCGATCTGTTGGTGATCAACATCTGCTCGCTGGCCTGGGCCGATATGGAGGCGGTCAACCTGCAGAATCATCCGCTGTGGTCGAAGATGGATATCATGTTCGACAGCTTCAACTCGGCCACCGCCTACAGCGGCCCGGCGGCCATACGGTTGCTGCGCGCCAGCTGCGGCCAGCTTTCGCATCACGATCTGTACCAGCCGGTGAACCAGCAGTGTTACCTGTTCGACAACCTGGCGAAGCTCGGCTTCAAGGAACAGCTGATGCTCGATCACTCCGGGGTGTTCGGCAACTTCCTGAAAGAGCTGCGTGAACAGGGGGATATGCAGGCGCCGCTGATGTCGCAGGCCGGCGTCGGCAACGAACTGACGTCGTTCGACGGCGAGCCGATTTATAACGATCTGGAATTGCTGACCCGCTGGCTGGATCAGCAGCAAAAAGCCGGAGACGCCCGCACCGCCACCTTCTTCAACGTCATTCCGCTGCACGACGGCAACCGCTTCGTCGGCTCTAACAAGAGCGCCGACTATCAGCCGCGCGCGCAGAAGCTGTTCGATCAGCTGAACACCTTCCTCGATCAGCTGGAAAAATCCGGCCGCAAAGTGGTGGTGGTGATCGTGCCGGAGCACGGCGCGGCGTTGGTGGGTGACAAGATGCAAATGTCCGGCCTGCGCGATATCCCCAGCCCGAACATCACCCATACGCCGGTCGGTATCAAACTGATCGGCATGAAGGCGCCGCATCAGGGCAGCCCGCTGCAGATCAAAACGCCGAGCAGCTATCTGGCGCTGTCGGAGCTGGTATCACGTCTGGTGGACGGCAAAGTCTTCAGCGAGTCCAGCGTCGACTGGCAGGCGCTGACGCAAGGGCTGCCGCAGACGCCGGTCATCTCCGAAAACGACAACGCCATCGTGATGCAATATCAGGGGAAACCTTACATTCGCCTGAACGGCGGCGATTGGGTGCCTTATCCGCAATAAGCGCGGCCTTATCGACCCAAAGCACGCCGACGGCGTGCTTTTTTTATTGAGCAAGTCCGACAAAAGGCGAAGTTAAACATCTGGCAAAAATATTATTACTCACCACCCGTTAAATTTTTTATTCGCTTATTAATTCATTGCGAAAATTCCTATAAAAATAAGCATTCGTCAGATTTTCGTTAAGCATTCAATAATGCCCTGAAAAGCGATTCGATTAACTGATTGATTAAATAATAAAAAACGCCGGCGTTAAGCCGGCGTGGGTTTATGCGGTGAAATCCGACGCTTTACGCCCCCGGATGTTCGTCCTGATCGACCGCAAAACAGGCCACCATCTGCTCACCGTACTGCTTCAGCTGCGGCTGCAGCTGTACGCAGGTGCCGAAGGCGCGGCGGCAGCGGGCATTGAATGCGCAGCCCGGCGGCGGGTTCATCGGGCTGGGCAGTTCGCCGGTCAGCTTGATGCGCTCGCGGCGCATATCCGGGTTCAACCGCGGCGTCGCCGAGAGCAGCGCCTGGGTGTACGGATGGCGCGGGTTGTTGAAGATCGCCTCTTTGCTGCCCTTTTCCACGCAGCGGCCCAGGTACATCACCATCACTTCATCGGCGATGTGTTCCACCACCGACAGATCGTGCGAGATGAACACGTAGGACAGCCCCAGCTCCTGCTGTAGATCCATCATCAGGTTCAGCACCTGCGCGCGCACCGACACGTCCAACGCCGACACCGGCTCATCGGCGATCACCACGTCCGGATTCAACATCAGCCCGCGGGCGATGGCGATACGCTGACGCTGGCCGCCGGAGAACATGTGCGGATAGCGATCGTAATGCTCGGTCTTTAGGCCGACCTTCGCCATCATCTCCAGCGCTTTTTCCCGCCGTTCGGCGGCGCTGAGCGAGGTGTTGATCAACAGCGGCTCCTCGAGGATCTGCCCGACCTTCTTGCGCGGGTTGAGCGATCCGTAAGGATTCTGGAACACGATTTGGATCTTCTGGCGCCGCAATTTCTCGGCGGAAACGTCCGGCTTCAGCAGATCCTGTCCCTGGTAGTACAGCTCGCCGCCGGTCGGTACTTCGATCATCGTCAGCAGGCGGCCGAGCGTGGATTTGCCGCAGCCCGACTCACCGACCACCGCCAGCGTTTTACCGCGCTCCAGAGTGAACGACACGCCGTCCAGCGCCTTGACCAGCCGCTCCGGCGCGAACAGGCCCTTTTTCACCGGGTAATGCTTTTTCAGGTCGATCGCCTGCAGTAAAGGTTGATTCTGGCTCATACGGTCGGCCTCCCCGCATCATCCAGCGGTGTGTGACATTTAACCTGACGGCCGGGAATGCTGCGCAGTTCCGGCTCCTCGTTACGGCAGCGCTCGTTGGCGTACGGACAACGCGGATTGAGCAGGCAGCCGGTCGGGCGATCGTATTTGCCCGGCACCACGCCCGGCAGCGAAGCCAGCCGCGCCTTGTCGGCGGCGAACTCCGGCAGCGCGCGCAGCAGCGCCTGGGTGTACGGGTGGCGCGGCGCGCGGAAAATCTCCGCCGCTTTGCCGGATTCCACCACCTGGCCGGCGTACATCACGATGATGTGATGTGCCGCTTCCGCCACCAGCGCCAAATCGTGGGTGATCAGCAACAGCGCCATGTTCTCGCGCTGCTGCAGATCCAGCAGCAGTTCGATGATCTGCGCCTGGATGGTCACGTCGAGCGCGGTCGTCGGCTCATCGGCGATCAGCAGCTTCGGCCGACAGGCGATAGCCATGGCGATCATCACGCGCTGACTCATGCCGCCGGAAAGCTGATGCGGGTACACGTCCAGCCGCGAGGCCGGATCGGGAATCCCCACCTGCGTCAGCAGGTCGATAGCGCGCTGGCGGCGGGTGCGGCGGTTGCCGCCCTGATGCACCTTCAGCGCCTCCATAATCTGATAACCGACGGTGTAGCACGGGTTCAGGCTGGTCATCGGATCCTGGAAGATCATCGCCACTTCGGAGCCCACCAGCTGGCGGCGCTCTTTTTCGGAGATCTTGCGCAAGTCCTGGCCGTTGAACTCCAGCTTGTCGGCCATCACTTTGCCGGGAAAATCGATCAGGCCCATGATCGCCAGCGAACTGACGGATTTGCCGGAGCCGGATTCACCGACGATGCCGACCACCTGACCTTGATCCACGCTGTAACTGATGCGGTCTACCGCGCGGAACGGGGTGCCTTCGTCACCGAAGTGCACCGAAAGCTTGTCTACATTCAATAACGCCATCTCTCTCGTCCTCTGTTACTGCTTGAGTTTGGGGTCGAGAGCGTCACGCAAACCGTCCCCCATCAGGTTGAATGCCAGCACCGTCAGCAGGATCGCCAGGCCGGGGAAGGTCACTACCCACCAGGCGCTTTGCGCGAACTGCAACACGTCGGAGAGCATGGTGCCCCACTCCGGCGTCGGCGGTTGCGCGCCCATGCCCAGAAAGCCGAGAGCGGCCATGTCGAGAATGGCGTTCGAGAAACCGAGAGAAGCCTGAACGATCAAGGGCGCCAGGCAGTTAGGCAGAATATTGACGAACATCTGACGCAGCGCGCCGGCGCCCGCCACCCGCGAAGCGGTGACGTAATCGCGGTTCACCTCCGCCAGCACCGCCGCGCGCGTCAGACGCACATAGTGCGGCAAGGCGACGAAGGTGAGCGCCAGCGAGGCGTTGACGATCGACGGTCCGAATACCGCCACCAGCACCAGCGCCAGCAGCAGGCTCGGCAGGGCCAGCATGATGTCGACGACGCGCATGATCACCGCGTCCACCGCGCCGCCGAAGTAGCCGGCCAGCAGGCCGAACACCACGCCCATGACCAGCGACAGCACCACCACCAGACAACCGACCAGCAGCGACAGGCGCGCGCCGTACATCAGGCGCGACAGCACATCGCGGCCCACGTCGTCGGTGCCCAGGATGTATTGCCAACTGCCGCCCTCCTGCCACACCGGCGGCTTGAGCAGCGCGTCGCGGAACTGGTCCGCCGGCGCATGCGGCGCCAGCACCCCGGCGCCGAGCGCGATCACCAGCATCCAAACGATATACACCAGGCCGACCACGGCCCCTTTATTGCGCTTGAAATAGTGCCAGAACTCCTGAAACGGGGTCATCGGCTTCGGCGCACCTTTAACTGCAGACTCAGTGATTTGAGACATGAGAGCGCCCCTTATTTCTTGTGGCGAATACGCGGGTTGACCACGCCGTAGAGCACGTCTACCAGCAGGTTAACCAGAATGATCATACAGGCGACCAGCAACACCCCGCCCTGCACTACCGGGTAATCACGGCGCTGCAGCGCGTCGATCAGCCAGCGGCCCAGACCCGGCCAGGAGAAGATGGTTTCGGTCAGAATGGCGCCGGCCAGCATGGTGCCGACCTGCAGCCCGATCACCGTCACCACCGGCAGCAGCGCGTTGCGCAGCGCGTGAACGACGATCACCCGCATGCGGCTCACGCCCTTGGCGCGCGCGGTGCGGATATAGTCTTCGCCCAACACCTCCAGCATCGAGGAGCGGGTCATGCGCACGATCACCGCCAGCGGGATGGTGCCCAGCACGATGGCCGGCAGGATCATGTGCATCACCGCATCGATAAAGTCGCCCGGTTCGCCCCAGATCAGGGTGTCTATCAGCATGAAGCCGGTCAGCGGGTGGCTGTCGTCAAGGAATACCGTGTCGCTGATGCGCCCCGACACCGGCGTCAGGTTAAGCTGCACCGACACCAGCATGATCAGCATCATGCCCCACCAGAAAATCGGCATCGAATAGCCGGTCAGCGAGATGCCCACCGCGGTATGGTCGAAGACCGAGCCGCGTTTGACCGCCGCCAGCACCCCGACCGGGATGCCCACCAGCACCGCGAAGATCATCGCGCACAGGCCTAGCTCCAGCGTGGCCTGAAAACGCGGAACGAACTCGCTCCAGACGGAGATGCGGCTTTTGAGTGAGGTGCCCAGATCGCCGTGCAGCACGTTGGACACGTAGGAGAAATATTGTTGATAGAGCGGCTTGTCCAGCCCCATTTCCGCCATCAGCTGCGCGTGGCGCTCGGCGGAGATACCGCGTTCCCCGGCCATGATGGTCACCGGGTCGCCGGGGATCATATGGACGAATGCAAAAGTCAGCAATGTAATGCCGATAAACGTTGGGATAACTAACCCCAAACGTCGGAGTATGAACTGCAACATATCCCGAACTCTCTGTATCAATGCCCGGCAGCTCATCGTCCGCCAGGCTTATTAACGCTCACATGCCTTTGAACGATCCAACGGCCATACGCCGGAGACTGGTCAGCAGAGGCGCAAACCTGTTGCGCCCCTGCAAGTCCATTCGTGCATCTCCGGTTTAGGTCGGAATCAGTCTACAGAGACATTCTCGAAGTGATGCTTGCCGAGCGGATCCACGACGTAGCCCTTCACTTCCTTACGCACAGGCTCATACACGGTGGAGTGCGCGACGATCAGCGCCGGAGCCTGATCGTGCATCACCACCTGCGCCTGCTTGTACAGTTCGATGCGTTTGTCGTGGTTGGACTCGGCGCGCGCCGGTTGAATCAGATCTTCAAACGGCTTGTAGCACCAGCGGGAGTAGTTGGAGCCGTCTTTCGCCGCCGCGCAGCTGAACAGCGTGGCGAAGAAGTTGTCCGGATCCCCGTTGTCGCCGGTCCAGCCCATCATCACCGTCTGGTGCTCGCCCGCTTTGGCGCGCTTGAGGTATTCACCCCACTCATAGGTCACGATTTTGGCTTTCACGCCGATCTTGGCCCAGTCGGCCTGGATCATTTCCGCCATGCGGCGCGCGTTCGGGTTGTAAGGACGCTGTACCGGCATCGCCCACAGGTCGATGCTGAAACCATCGGCCATGCCCGCTTCTTTCAGCAGTTCTTTCGCCTTGGCCGGATCGTAAGCGTAATCCTGCACCGCGTCGTTATAGCCCCACATGGTCGGCGGGATCAGGTTCTTGGCCGCCTGGCCCGCGCCCTGATAAACCGCGTCGATGATCGCCTGCTTGTTGACCGCCATGGTCAACGCCTGACGCACCTTCACGTTATCCAGCGGTTTTTTCTCGGTGTTGAACGACAGGTAACCCACGTTCAGCCCCGGCTGCTCCATCAGGTTGATGGATTTGTCCTGCTTCATGCGGGCGATATCGGCCGGGTTCGGGAACGGCATCACCTGGCATTCGTTTTTCTGCAGCTTGGCGTAACGCACGGAAGCGTCAGGCGTGATGGAGAACACCAGACGATCGATCTTCGGCTTGGTGCCCCAGAAACCGTCGAACGCCTTGTACAGGATTTTGGAGTCTTTCTGGTATTGCAGCAGCTGGAACGGACCGGTGCCGATCGGGTTCAGGTCGACTTTTTCCGGCGTACCGGCTTTCATCATGACGTCAGCGTATTCGGCGGACAGGATGGACGCGAAGTCCATGCCCAGGTCAGCCAGGAACGGCGCCTCCGGGCGGTTCAGCACGAAACGCACGGTGTTGTCGTCTACTTTTTCGATCTTGGCGATCAGCTTCGGCATGTCCATGCCTTCAAAGTATTCGTAACTGCCGCCGGACACTTTGTGGTAGGCGTTATTGGCATCCAACTGGCGTTCGAAGGAGAACACCACGTCGTCGGCGTTGAAGTCGCGCGTCGGTTTGAAATCTTTGCTGCTCTGCCACTTCACGCCTTTGCGCAGGTGGAAGGTATAGGTTTTGCCGTCTTCGCTGACGTCCCACTTCTCAGCCAGGCCCGGCTGCAGTTCGGTGGTGCCGACTTTGAATTCGACCAGGCGGTTGTAGATCGGTACCGAACTGGCGTCGTAGGTGGTGCCGGAGGTGAACAGCTGCGGGTTGAACCCTTCCGGGGAACCTTCAGAACAGTAAACCAACGTCTTGGCCTGTACGCTGGCCGCCACGGTCAGCGCGATCAGCCCAATGCCGAATTTCAGAATCCCCGATTTACCCAAGGAACGTGTCATCGTTAGTGCTCCATTGTGTGATGTGATGTGTGTAATTGCCGCCAGACCTGTATTTTTTATTGCGTGGCCTGTGCGGTCAGCGCCCGAAGGCAGAAGGCGTACGATGAGAGGATGCCGGATGGAACGCATCGCGACGGGGACGTCTGAGCGCGTGGAATTCACTCAAACAACTCTCGCTCTTACCCCTGAGGCTATCAAGTTGCCAACTGTTTGGGGTGTCGTCAATATAACCAGTGGGGATTTACGCAGACTGTGAGAAACAGCAAACAAACATAAAAAAAACCTTTTGTTAACAGTTCCAGCATGAAAATTTATGCTAAGCGGTCATTTTTAGCGCATTGGTCTGACCCTGATAAATTTACTGGTTTTAAACTCCGCTAAAAAACCCCAAAACTTTGTTGCTGAACGATGAATATCTGAACGGTTATTTTTGTGATCGCCGTTAAAGACAGAAGGAAATGCTGAAGGATTACCCAAAAGGGTGAGTCCGATGAGCGCATTTTTCGCCGGGCAGGCCCACAATCTGTGCGGCGTAAAAAAACTTTCGGCGGTGAAAAAGCCGGGGGCGAAAGGATATCCCCCGGCAACGCACTGCAACCGATTATTGAACGCCGGCGCTGTTGCCCAGGCTGGCGTTCATGCTGTTGAGAATATCGCCGTTGTCCGCGTCGATCTCCCAGGAGAACAGGCCGCCCAGCTGCTTATCCAACACGTACTTGCCTTTGGCCTGCACCGAGCGGGCATCGTCAAAGGTGATCAGATCGCCGGTGGAAGGTTTGAACACGTAAGGCGCTTCCGCCGTGGCGTCGTAGGTGTACTGCCACTCACCGCTCATGAACTGGCTGGCGATCTGGCGGTAGTCCACGATGCCGTTCTCCCAGGTGCCTTTGACCGGCCCGGTGGCGGTGCCGGTGAACGGAATGTTGTTCTGGTAGCCGTTCACCCCGGTCCAACCGCGGCCATACATGGCGGTGCCGACGACGATCTTGCCCGGCTTGACGCCCTGCGCCAGCAGCGCATTCACGCCGTTCACCGTGGTGTAGGCGGTGTCCGGTTTCCAGGCCGGCGCATTCAGCGCGGTCTGATGCCCCAGGTTTTTCAGATCGAAGGCGCCGTAGAAGTCGTAGCTCATCAGGAAGATGTGATCCATCGAGTTCTGCGCGACGTTGTATGCCACCTTGTCGATCTTGTCCTTGCCGGCGCTGATGGCGGAGGTCAGCTCATACTTGCGGCCGGTTTCCGCCGACAGCTGATCCAGCATCGCCCGCAGTTCTTTCATCAGCAGCACATAAGTTTCCCCGTCCTGAGGGCTGCCCAGATTCGGGTTGGCGCCTTTGCCGCCCGGGAATTCCCAGTCGATATCCACGCCGTCGAAGAACTTCCAGGTCTGCAGGAACTCTTTCACCGAGCCGACGAAGCGATCGCGCTTCACCTTGTCGCCCATGAAGAAGAACGGGTCGGACAGCGTCCAGCCGCCGATCGACGGCAGGATTTTCAGATCGGGACGCGCCTGCTTCAGCGCCATCAGCTGGCCAAAGTTGCCCTTGTAGGGGTCATCCCAGGCGGTGACGCCCTTCTGCGCTTTTTGCAGCGCGGCGAACGGATCGTGGATGGAGACTTTGAAATCCTCGCGGCCCTGGCAGGAGCGCTGCAGCGCCTGGAAGCTGCCTTCGATCTCTTTCAGGCTGTCGTTGATGCCGTTGCCGCCGCAGATCGGGATAAAGCCGTACAGCAGGTGAGTCAGGTTCTGCGCCGGGATCTTGTCGACGGTGAAATTGCGCCCGTAAACGCCCCACTCGACGAAATAAGAACCGACCACTTTGCCGGAGTTCTGTTTATACGGTTTATTTTTTTCCAGCAGCGGCTCTTTCAACGGCGCCAAATGGCTGCCGTCGGTGTCGGCCACCACAATTTCAGTGGCGTCGCTGGCGGTGCAGCCGTCGGCATTGCACAATGCCACCTGCATTTGATAACGGCCGCCTTTATTGACTTTAAAATTCGCCGTACCGGAAGAACCGGTTGAAGGGCCGCTCCACGCCTCTTTGCCATTTAATAAAATCTTGGCCGTCGTGCCCGCATCGCCATTCCATAAATTCCAGGAGACGGAAACATCGGCGGCATTTTTTACCTTCACCAAATTATTATAAGCGGTGGCCGCCTGGTCAACTTCAACGATGGCGAACTTGGTGTTGCCCCAGGCGATGGTCGGCTTGCCCGGCGCGGCGGCCTGCGCCGCGGAACACAGCGTGCTGCCGATCAAGAGCGCCAACAGCGGTTTATTAAATTTGCGCATAACTGATTCCTTTATTCCGAGAGGATAAACATAAAAGAGTTAATCGTCGCTACGCATTGCCGAAGCGAAAAAATTCCGCAATAATCCACGAAGATTAAAGTCAACAAATAAAAACAGCGTTTTTCCACGTAACGGAAAAAATCATTCCCGCCGCGTACATTCAGACTATAAATAAAAAAGGCGTGAAAACAAGAGCGCAATCAACTGGGTTTTATTCAGCAAGCGTGAATTTATTTAAATATGAGAAAAAGAACCTAACTGGAATAAGGAGTTTGAATTAATTAAGCGTAAAGGATAAATATATTTCACGAGGCCGGCGGATTGACACGTGCCATAAAGCGAAGCCGGTCGTATCGCAGGAGGTGCTCATCCTCATAAACTGCAGGCGAAAAAAAACCTGCTTTAAAAAGCAGGTTTTTCGAATGGTGGTCGGCGAGAGAGGATTACGCGCATCGTTGATGCGCGCCCTGCGGGCCGTTGCTAAAGCAACGTTGTCTCGCTTCGCGAGGCTCGAACCTCCTGCGGAGGTACTCATCCTCATAAACCGCAGACGAAAAAAAACCTGCTTTAAAAAAGCAGGTTTTTCGAATGGTGGTCGGCGAGAGAGGATTCGAACCTCCGACCCACTGGTCCCAAACCAGTTGCGCTACCAAGCTGCGCTACTCGCCGATGCGGGGCGCATCTTACTGCTGGCGGTTATAGGCGTCAATCACTTTTTTTCCCCTGCATTTCAAGTGGTGATAAAAGCGCCATAATGCGCTGCGCCGGGGGTTGCGCAGCGCATTTTACTCAGGCTTTGGCGGTTTTCAGCACCGGCGTCTGCGCACGCAGGAACGGCAGCAGGAACAGCGCCGACAGGCAGGCGGCGATGGAAATCACCACAAAGAAACCGTTCCAGTGCCAGATTTCCATCACCCGCGCGATCGGGTAGCCGGACAGCGCCGCGCCCAGGTAGGCGAACAGGCCGACGAAACCGGTCGCCGCGCCCGCCGCATCTTTATGCGAGCACTCCGCCGCCGCCATGCCGATCAGCATCTGCGGGCCGAAGATGAAGAAGCCGATGGCGAAGAAGCAGCAGGCCTGCAGCAGGTAGGTGACGCCCGGCATCAGCCACAGCGCCGCCACCGACAGGAAGATGCCGATGGCGAAGATCAGGTTCATCGGGCCGCGGTTGCCGCGGAACAGCTTGTCGGAACCCCAACCGGCCACCAGCGAACCGATAAAGCCGCCCACTTCAAACAGCGAAATGGCCGAGTTGGCGGTCATCAGCGAATAGCCCTTTTCCTGCGTCAGGTAGAGGTTGCCCCAGTCGTTGATCGCGGTGCGCACGATGTACACCAGCACGTAAGAGACCGCCAGCAGCCAGATGTACTTGTTGGTCAGCACGTAGCGCTTGATGATCTCGCGGTTGCTCAGCCCCTGGCCTTCCGATTCCTGCACCAGCTCCATGGCGTCGTTGCGCCATTTGCCGACGCTCGGCAGCCCCAGGGTGGAGGGCTTGTCGCGCAGGCGCCAGCACATCAGCAGGCCGAGCACCACGCCGATGATGCCGGGAATGATCATGCCGTAACGCCAGCTGAAGTGCAGCGAGATAAAGCCCACCAGCAGCGGGATCAGCGCGCCGCCGACGTTGTGCGAAGTGTTCCAAATCGCCCACCAGCTGCCGCGCTCGGAGCGCGAATACCAGCTGGTGAGGATTTTGGAGCACGGCGGCCAGCCCCAACCCTGGAAGAAGGCATTGAGGATCCACAGCGTGCCGAGCATCAGCAACGACGAACTGAGGCCGAAGAAGATATTCAGCACCCCGGTCATGATCAGGCCCAGCCCCATAAAGTAACGCGGGTTGGAGCGATCGCTGATCATGCCGGAAATGAATTTCGAGCAGCCGTAGGTGATGTAGAACAGCGTGCCGAGGATGCCGACGTCGGACATCGTCAGGCCCAGATCGCTCAGCATCGCCGGCATGATGAAGTTGAAGCTTTTGCGCGTGAAGTAAAACGCGGCGTAGCCGATGTACATTGTGCACATCAGCTGGATGCGCCAGTATTTGTAGCTGGCGTCGATCTGCCGTTGATCGGTGACCTGCGGCGCATCCGGGCGGCTTTTAAGGAAAGACCACATGTGGAACCTCAGAGAATTGAATAAAGTGCCGCTATGATGCTCCCCGCGCGCGCGGGAGGCTTACGCCGGATTCCCGACTCGGTTAGGAGTTTTTCCTAGTTTTGCGCTTGCGCCGGTGAAACTGTGGGCAAGATCACACTCAAACAGGCGCCCCGCTCAGAGGTGAGCCGCAGGCTGCCGCCGAGAGCGCTGATGCGCTCCTGCATGCCACGCAGGCCGTACCCCGGCTGATGGTGGTCCGCATCGAAGCCCACGCCGTTATCGCGGATGGTCAAGGCAATCTGCGGCGCGGCGCCTTTGCGCGGCTGCAGACGCGCGTCCAATTCCAGGCGGCTGGCGCCGGCGTGGCGGCACACATTGGTCACCCCTTCCTGACACACCCGGTACAGCGTGATTTTCAGCGTTTCATCCAGCAGTTCGTCCGGCACCTGCCACTGCATGCTGCTCACCAGCGAGGCGTCCTGCGGCAGCGACTCCCGCAGCATCGCCGCCACCGCCGCCGACAGCGGCAGGTTGTTCAGCGCCGCCGGCCACAGCTGGGTCAGCACATCGTGCACCCCATCGTAGACCCGCAGCGCTAACGCATCGATGGTGTCGGCGCAGCCGATCACCGCCGGCTCCGGCGCCAGGCGTTTAACGATGCTGGCCTGTGTGCGGATCACGGTGATGGTCTGCCCCACTTCATCGTGCAGCTCGCGCGCCACCTCGCGCCGGGTTTGTTCCTCCGCCGTCACCAGCGCCCGGGCCAGCTGCCGGTTCTCCGCCAGCCGCAGCCGCAGCTGCTGATTCAGTTCGCGCTGGCGCTGAATACCGGCGCCCAGCAGCAGCCCGGTCAGGCTTTGGGCCAGCAGTGACAACAGCAAGTCGCGGTGCGACTCGGGCTGCGGCGGCTCGTTGACCATCAACGCCACGCCGTTGAGCAGCGTCGCCAACAGCGCGCCCTGCCAGCCATAGCGGTAAGACATGAACACGATCGGGATCGCCAGGCAGAAAGGCGCAAAGCGGCGCAGCTCGGCGGCGTTAACCTGCTGCTGCAGCCAGATGCTGAATGCAAACAACAGCAGATAACTGGCCAGGTGGCCCAGGCGCAGCTCCACCGGCTTGTGGATCAGCCCCGGCTCCAGCGGCACCCAGATTTGGCGCGCCAGATAGTGCCACAACAGCAGGCAAGTCGGCGCGATGGTGAAACCGCCGGTCAGGCCGAGCAGCAGCGCGCGGGCGCCTTCGCCGCTCACCAGCTGCCACACAAGCGCCTGCAGCAAAGCGGCGGCGGCCACCACCGCGCCCTGCAACAGCGGCCAGCGCCATTCGCTGTCGCTCTGCTGATGGCGCAACAGCCACGGCGAGGCCAGCAGGCTGAGCAGCACCGTCAGCACCAGCACCGCCACCGACGCCCACAGCGCCGGGCCGTAGCCGTACTGGTCCGCCAGCAGCGCCATCAGCAGCAGGTCGGCCAGCAGGATCCCCGGCCAGAAACGGTACGGGCTCTGCAGCAAAATGCCCATGCGCAGGCCGAACGGGAACAGCAACAGCGCCTGCCAGGGCGGGTCGATCAGCGCGGTGCCAATGCCCCACAGGCAAAATGCGCTGGCGGCATAAATGAAGAACAGCGCCAGCTGGGTGATCAGACGCTGCGTCACAGGTTCAGCATCCGTCTGGCCAGCTCGACGTTATTGGTGATGCCCAGCTTGGCGAACAGGTTGGCGCGATGCACATGCACCGTCTTTGGCGACAGCCCCAGCGCGGCGGCGATCTCGCGCACCTCCTGGCCCTGCGCCAGCAATAGCGCGATCTCGCGCTCGCGGCGGGTCAACGGATCCACCTTCACCCGCGCCAGCTGCTGGGCGATTTCCGGCATCAGATAGACGCCGCCGCCGGCGACGGTGCGCACGGCGGTGATCAGATCTTCCGGCTTGCAGCGCTTGGAGAGAAAGCCGCTGGCGCCGCGTTCCAGCGCCATTTCCACCAGCGCCGGATTATCGTGCATCGACAGCATCACCACGCGGATGCCGGAGGGAATGTCCGCCAGCAGATCCAACCCGCTGCCGTCGGGCATCGAAATGTCGCAAATGCAGATTTCCGCCTCCAGCCCCGGCAGGCCGGCGCGCGCCTGCGCCGCGCTGCTGAACTCGCCCACCACCTGAATATCGGCCTCCAGCGACAGCAGCTGCACAAAGCCCGAACGCACAATGTCATGATCGTCGATAAACGCCACGCGCAGGGTCATGGAAATCTCCGGTTAGAAGGGGAAGTGCGCAAGTATACCGTATGCACACACCGGAATAATTGATGAAGAGAATGTATTGGCGGAAATTACCGGGTGCGCAAGGCACCCGGCGGGAGGGATTACAGGCTGGCAGGCGCCGTTTTATTCTGCGGGAGATGGCACCAGTTGTTTTTATCCACGATGCCGCCGTTCGGCGAGGTGTAACCGAGGCAACCGAGGATAGTGTCAAACAGCTCGACGTGGCGATGCGTTCTGCCGATGCGTTGCTGCGCCTGCAGTTGCTCAAAGGCGCTGAGGTGCTGCGGGTTCTCGAGGAACTTGTCCGACGCCCACACCATCATCGGCACGCGGAATTGTTCCGGCGGCGCCATTTCGCGCGGCGTGCCGTGCAGGTGCGTATTCTCGCCGATCGACTCGCCGTGATCGGCGGCATAGAACACGATGGCCTTCTTGTCCCGCACCTGGTCGATCACATTACTGATAAAGCTGTCGGTATACAGCACCGTATTGTCGAAGGCGTTGATCAGCTGCGCCTTGGTGCAGGAGTCATCCACCCCCATGCACTCCGGCTGATAGCGCGCATAGCTGCGCGGATAACGCTGCGAGTACAGGTAGTGCGAGCCTTTGGTATGCAGGATCACCAGGTGTTTGCCCTTCGGATAACGCGCCAGCGACTCCTTCATTTCGTCCACCAGCAGCATATCGTCGACCGCCTTGCCGTCGTTGCGCTTCTCGGACGCGATCATCTCGCGGAACGAATAGTTGTTCACCTCGGTGTTGTTGTAGAACCACACCTCACTCTGCATGGCGAACAGCTCGGAAGAGAAGCCCAGTTCCTTCATCACCGCGAACACGTTTTGCTCTTTCAGCGTGCGCTGCGGGTTGTCCTCGGTGCCGCCTTCGCGCACGAACATGCAGCGCAGCGACAGCTTGGTGGCGGTGTCGCACGACTCGCCGCGGAACGCCACCAGATTCTTCTCTTTCGACAGGCGCGGCGTAGTATCGCGCTCGTAGCCCAGCATGCCCATGTGATCCCAGCGCGTGGTCTCGCCGATGATGAACACCACGTAGGTATCGTCGATGTCCGCCGGCGGCACATAGGTAAAGTGTTTGCCCGGATCGAACAGCGTGCTCTGATCCTGACTTTCGTCATAGCGGGTATAGGCGAACAGCCCCAGCGCCGACAGCCAGTTAGACGGCAGGTACGAGTGCGCCACCACGCCGCCGTAGCTCGGCAGATCGACGTTGGAAAGCTTCTCCTGCACGCTTTGCTCGTCGTCCAGCATGCGCAGCGGCAGCCAGACCAACGCCACCACCGCCAACAACACCAGCAGCGGTTTGATGCGGTGACCGGGGGTTTTCAGCTGTTCGATCAGGGTGAAGCGCAGGCTGTTTTTCCAGATCAGCAGCAGCGGCAAGGCGCTGAGCGCCACCATCCACAGCACGAAATGCAGGCCGACCACCTCTTTCGACAGATCGATATCGGTGGTCATCACCGACACCACGATGCCGTAGCCGATCACCACGTTGAAAAACGTCATGTAGTAGCTGGCGGCAACCGAAATCAGCACCAGCAGCGAGGCGACGATGCGATAAAACAGCCGGCCGCCGAGCGACACCAGCCGCATGATGAAGAACGTGAACAGGACGATAGCGATGACTTCCGTCACCGCCGAAATAAGCTTAATTCCCTGAATGCCGTGCGCCAGCGAATCAAAACGGCGATAAAAAACGGACAGGTTTAGAAAGATGCCGATATAGATCGCTAACAATAACGATAAATTCTGCTGTGATAGCGATTTAACTTTGTTCATGTAACGCGGTGGCTCCGGGGACGGTGTAGCGGTTCTGACTCAGTCAGACACTGATTGCGGCTTCTGGTTCAGCCAACCGGCAATAAGCGTTATTTTGCGAGTAATAATCAAGAGAATTCTCACAAAACGGGCAAAATTTACCGCTTTTTTGAGCACTTTTCAGACGGGATATCAAAGAAAATGGAGGGATAAACCCTCCATTTTTTCCATGGTGTCGGCAAAAAACTTACTTAACGTTCAGCGTAACGTCGATATTGCCGCGGGTGGCGTTGGAATACGGGCACACCACGTGCGCCTTTTTCACCAGATCTTCCGCCACGCTGCGCTCGATGCCCGGCAGCGAAATATCCAGCTGCACTTCGATGCCGAAGCCGTTCGGGATTTCACCGATGCCGACGGTGCCGTCGATCTTCGCTTCGGCCGGGATTTTGACCTTTTCTTTCGCCGCGACAAACTTCAACGCGCCGAGGAAACAGGCCGAGTAACCGGCGGCGAACAGCTGCTCGGGGTTGGTGACTTCGCCGCCGGCGCCGCCCATCTCTTTCGGTACGCCCAGTTTCACGTCCAACACGCCGTCGGAGGAGGTCGCACGGCCGTCGCGGCCGCCGGTTGCGGTGGCGTGAGCGCGGTAAACCACTTTCTCAATAGACATCGTTCATTCCTTCTTGCTGGTTGGCGAGATGACAACGGCCCCCGCGAGGGGTAGCCGGTCACATATATATCTTTTACGATTAAATCGTGCACTACTTATTTTTGACGCTTATTAACCAGTGTAGACCACCCCTGTCGTTCTTGCGTCCGGCGTCGGTGGGTCAAATCTGATCGATCAGGCTGCCGCGCAGCTTTTCCAGCTGCTGTTTGAGCGAGACGATCTCGTCCAGGCTGCAGTCGGTGGCGCACATCACCGCCTCGGGCACCGACTGCGCCCGTTCACGCAGCGCGCGGCCGGCTTCGGTGAGCGCGATGATCACCTGGCGCTCGTCGGTAGTGGCGCGATAGCGCACCAGCAAACCGGCGGTTTCCAGCCGTTTCAGCAGCGGCGTCAGCGTGGCGGAATCGAGGAACAGCCGCTCGCCGATATCCGATACCGTCACCCGATCGCGTTCCCACAGCACCATCATCACCAGATACTGCGGGTAGGTGAGCTCGAGCTGATTCAACAGCTTGCGGTAGACTTTGTGCAGCGCCAGGTTGGCGGAGTACAGCGCGAAACAGAGCTGCTGATCGAGCAGCAGCAGGTTCTTCGCGTTGGGTTGTTCGGTATCGGTGCTTTTCATGTGAGTGAATATAGATAGCGCACGATGTAATCGCAAGCTATTTCTTGTGAGGTATGCTACATTTTTTTCATGCAGAGGATGCCGGGAGGGAAAGGAAATGACGAATACGCTTGCAGAACGCGCGCGCCGCTACGCCACCAAGGCGCATGCGGCCATCGATCAGCGCCGCAAATACACCAACGATCCGTACATCGTCCACCCGCAGGCGGTCATGGAGCTGGTGCGCAGCGTGCCGCACACCGAAGAGATGCTGGCGGCCGCCTGGCTGCATGACACGGTGGAAGACACGCCCACCACCCTCGGCGATATCGAAAGCCACTTTGGGCCGCAGGTAGCGGAGCTGGTGCGGATGTTAACCAACGTCAGCCACGCCGAGGACGGCAATCGCTTCGAGCGTAAAAACCGCGATCGGCGCCACAGCGCCGGCGCATCGCCGCAGGCCAAAACCATCAAACTGGCGGATCTGATCGACAACACCCGCTCGCTGCTGGACTACGACAGCCACTTCGCCCAAACCTATCTGATCGAGAAACAGCGCCTGCTGGAAGTGCTGACCGAAGGCGACCCGACGCTGTGGCGCCAGGCCAGCCATATCGTCGAACAGGGGCTGCTCAGATTACAGCAGCCGCCGCACAACGTGCCGGCCAGCTGGTTTGAGCACGCCCGCCGGCGCTACCGCGAGAACGACGCGGCCTGATCAGAAGGTCACCACCGTTTTCAACGCCGTCACCCAGGCGTCCTGCGTCTCGCTGACGCCCGCCGGATGATGCCAGTATTGCAGGCCCGGCTGCAGCTGCAGCCACGGCGTGACGTTAACGCGGTAGTACAGCTCCGCCGTCACCGAGTGGCCCGGCACCGGCCGGTAGTTCGGATCGTGATAATCGCTGATGCCGCTCATCTCGTTGAGGTAACGCTGATTGTCTTTATAGCGGTCGCTCAGTTTCACCACCGAAACGCCCAGCCCCAGCCAGTCGTCCGGCCGCGCATCGAACAGCCCGCGATAGCGGATGCCGGTCGAAGTGGACCAGTGCAGGTAGTTGCTGCGCTGATCCCCCAGCCCCAGGCTGTAGAACACGCTCAGGCCACGGTTGACGTCATCCGCATGGCGCGTCATCTGCTGGTTGAAACCGGTATACAGGAACCAGGTGCGATCGTGGCTGCGATAGCCCTGCGGATCGCTGGCGCCCGGCCCGCCGGACACCCCTTCATAAAGATCGCGCTGGCGCGCGTTGGTGAACAGCACGCCCAGGTTATACACCCCCGGCAGCTGGTTGACGGCGTGGGTTTTCAGCTCCAGCTCCATCGGCAACAGGAAGCCTTTGCTGCCTTTGGTGGACCAACTCCAGGCGTGGCTGCGGCTGGGGGCGCTCGGGTTCTGCTCCATCACGCCGCCCTTGAGCGTCAGGCCGTCGGTCAGCTTGTATTGCAGCGTGGTGCCCCAGTAATGCACGTTCCAGTTGTACCAGGTCAACGAGTTGGCGGACTTGCCGCCGCACAGCGTCAGCGTCTGAAAATCGCAGGGGATGATCTGATCGAAATCCTGCACCTTGTTCATCATGCCGATACGCCATTGCAGCCGGCTGTCGAGGAAAGAACGGCTGAAGGTCAACCAGCCCAGCCGGGTGATCGACTGCCCGCCAAAGCTCTCCTGCGACAGATCGGTCAGGCCGACGCGCGGATCCTGCAGCCGATCGCGGGTCAGGTTGTTGTCATGGTTGCGGTTGACGATATTGCCTTCGATCGCCGCATCCGGAATGCCGGTCAGCGCCTGCAGATCCTGGCTGAAGGTCAGCGAAAATTGGTCGATGTACGACGCCTGTTTATCGTGGTTGTAACCGCCGCCGGCGTTATACGACAGCTGGCTGAGGTAGCCGAGATTATAGTGGAAACCGTGATCCTCCAGGATCGGCCTGATCCCCAGCATATCCCCCAACAGCCCAGGCTGCGGCGGTTCAAAGCCGAGCGCCACCCCTTCCCATTTGGCGGTGGGAGCTTCAACGTCCTTGCCGATTTGCAGCGTTTCCGCCTGCGCCTGGCTACAGAGCAGCGCCAGCGCCGCCAGGGTCATGGAACGAGGTAATAAGCTTTTCATCATTATTATATTTCTCCGCATAACGGCTGACTGCGGGCAACAGCATTCCCTGGGAGAGAATTTCCCATCATGAACAGCAGCGAATAACGTTAGTTAACGCCCGGCGCTTGCCGCCGGGCTGAAGGGTTAGCGTCGGTCTTTCAGGCTGGCGCCGTTGCTGTGGATCACATCGCGATACCAGTAGAAACTCTTCTTGCGGCGGCGCTCGAGGCTACCGTTGCCGGCATCGTCTCTGTCGACGTGAATGAAGCCGTAGCGCTTCGACATTTCGGCCTTCGAGGCGCTGACCAGATCGATCGGCCCCCAGCTGGTGTAGCCCATCACCTCGACGCCGTCGTCGATCGCCTCGGCCACCTGTACCAGATGGTCATTGAGGTAGTTGATGCGGTAGTCGTCGTTGATGCTGCCGTCGGCCTCGACGCGGTCTTTGGCGCCCAGCCCGTTCTCGACGATGAACAACGGCTTCTGATAGCGGTCGTACAGCACGTTGAGCAGGTAGCGCAGCCCGATCGGGTCGATTTGCCACCCCCACTCCGAACTGGCCAGGTGCGGGTTTGGTACCATATCGAGAATGTTGCCGCGCGCCGTTTCATACTGCTCCGGGTCGGCGGTAACGCAGCCGCTCATGTAGTAGCTGAACGAGATGAAGTCGATGGTTTCGCGCAGCGTTTGCCGATCTTCCTCGGTGATCGCCACCTGAATGCCGTTTTCACGGAAGAAGCGCTGCATGTAGGCCGGGTAATAGCCGCGCGCCTGCACGTCGCCGAAGAACAGCCAGTCGCGGTTTTGCCGCTGGGTTTCCAGCAGATCTTCCGGCTTGCAGCTCAGCGGATACAGAATGCCGCCCAGCAGCATGTTGCCGATTTGCCCCTCCGGCACGATCTCGTGACAGGCCTTCACCGCTCTGGCACTGGCCACCAGCTGATGGTGGATCGCCTGATAGACGGCGCTCTTGTCGCTCTCTTGCGGCAGGCCAACCCCGGTGAAGGGCGCGTGCAGCGACATGTTGATCTCGTTGAAGGTCAGCCAGTGTTTAACCTTGTGCTTATAGCGTTCGAACACGGTGCGCGCATAGCGCTCGAAGAAATCGATGGTGCGGCGATCGCCCCAGCCGCCGTAGCGCTTCACCAGACCGTAAGGCATCTCATAGTGCGACAGCGTGATCAGCGGCTGAATGCCGTATTTCGCCATCTCATCGAACAGCCGATCGTAAAACGCCAGCCCGGCTTCGTTCGGGGTCTCTTCATCGCCCTGCGGGAAAATGCGCGTCCAGGCGATCGAGGTGCGCAGGCACTTGAAACCCATCTCGGCGAACAGCGCGATATCCTCCGGGTAACGATGATAGAAATCGATCGCCACGTCCTTGATGCCGCTGTCGCCCGCCGTGCGCGGCGTGATGGCGCCGAAGATGCCCTGCGGCTGCAGATCGGAGGTCGACAGCCCCTTGCCGTCGGCCTGATACGCGCCTTCTACCTGGTTCGCCGCTACCGCGCCGCCCCACAGAAAATGTTGCGGAAACTTGCCGTTCATCGCTTGCTCCTCAATTAACGTAATAAAGTCAGCAGCGGCGCCTGTTCCTGCACCGGAGACAGGCCGCTGGTCAACACGTCCACGTAGTCATCGCTGTTGCTGATGATGATCGGCGTGGTGGTGTCATAGCCGGCGGCATGGATCGCCGCCTGGTCGAACTCGATCAGCAGATCGCCCGGCGCGATCCGCTCGCCTTCCCGCACGTGGGCGGTGAAATGCGCCCCGTCGAGCTTCACGGTATCGATGCCGACGTGGATGAGAATCTCCGCGCCGTCGTCCGATTCGATGCCGATGGCGTGTTTGGTTTTGAACAGCGACGCCACGCTGCCGCTCACCGGCGCCACCACCCGCCCCTGCTGCGGCGCGATCGCCACCCCTTTCCCCAGCAGGCCGCTGGCGAAGGTCGCGTCGTTCACCTGTTCCAGCGGCACGATGTCGCCGGCGATCGGGCTGAGAATGGCCTGCTTGCGGTTAAGCGGCGCGGCGGCTTCAGGCGGCGCCGTCTCTTCCGCCGGCGCGACGCCGAACAGGTAGCTGGCCAGCGCGGCGAACACAAACGACAGCAGGGTGCCGCCGATCGCGCCCCACACCGTGGCGTCGATGCCGCCGTTGGGAATGATTTGCGCGAAGGTGAACACGTTCACCAGGCCGAACGAGTAGACCGAGGTATGGAAGTAACCGATCACCGCCCCGCCCAACGCGCCGCCGATGCAGCCGAAGATGAACGGACGCTTGTTCGGCAGGGTGACGCCGTACACCGCCGGTTCGGTGATGCCGAAAATCCCGGCGCCGATGGCCGAACCGGACAGCGCCCGCAGCTTGGCGTCGCGGGTGCGCAGCATCACGCCCAGCGTGGCACCGACCTGCCCCATCACCGCCGGCAGCAGCAGCGGCACCATGGTGTCGCGCCCCAGCACGCTCAGGTTGTTGATCATCAACGGCACCAGCCCCCAATGCAGGCCGAAGATCACGCACACCTGCCACATCGCCCCCATGAAAGCGCCGGCGATGATCGGGTTGAAGGCGTAAATGGCCTGATAGCCGTTGGCCAGCAGATGGCTGAGCCAGGTCGCCGCCGGGCCGATCAGCAGGAAGGTCAGGGGCACGGTGATCGCCAGACACAGCAGCGGCGTGATGAAATTGCGCAGCGCGCTGTGGATCACCCGGTTAAACAACGGCTCCAGACGGCAGGACACCCAGGCCGCAAAGATGATGGGGATCACCGACGAGCTGTAGTTGATAAAAGTCAGCGGAATGCCGAAGAAATATTCGCGCACCGCGCCCGGCTGTTGCGCCGCCTCGAACGCCGCCATCATCAGCGGATGCGTCAACGCGCCACCGATCGCCATGGTGACGAACGGGTTGCCGCCGAATTTTTTCCCGGCGGTGTAGCCGAGCATGATCGGGAAGAAATAGAACAATGCGTCGCTGGCGGCGAACAACATTTTAAAGGCGCCGCTGCTTTCCAGCAGCCAGCCGCAGGCCAGGCTCAGCGCCAGCAACCCCTTCAATACTCCCGAGGCAGCCATCACCCCGAGCAATGGGGTGAAGAT
>NZ_CAJCKE010000012.1:0-148116 GCF_903970925.1 Serratia sp. ME47
AGGGAAGGGATGCCGAAGCGCCGCTTCAGCAGCAACGCCCACAAATCCATGCAGAGGGTGGCGCCGGCGCCGGTTAACAGAATGCGCAATAACAAATCGGGGGTCATAGGGGTGTCCTTGGCTCATTCAGGCAGGGACCCGGGCGCTGGATCGCCTCAGCCAGTGCCGCCTGAGGATCTTCCGCGGCGTTCAGATCGCAGGTATCCAGCCCGAATCCGGCAGCGATTTTCAGGAAGTCGGTACGCTTCGGATAGGCGGCGGCGAAGATGCGCTGTTGGTAGAACAGGGTTTGCTGCTGGTGCACCAGCCCCAGCGCCTGGTTGTTCATCAAAATGATTTTCACGTCCAGATCGTGCTCGACCGCGGTGGCCATTTCCTGAATGTTCATCATCAGGCTGCCGTCGCCGGAGAAGCACAGCACTTTACGTTCGGGCTCCGCCAACGCCGCGCCGATCGCCGCCGGCAGACCGAAGCCCATGGTGCCCAGGCCGCCCGACGTCAGCCACTGGCGCGGCTGGCTCAGCGGATAGGCCTGCGCTACCCACATCTGATGCTGACCCACGTCGGTGGTGATGATGGCGCTGTCGTCCACGCAGCGCGCGGCGGCCAGCACCAGGCCGTAATGGCTCAGCGGATCGTCGGCGTTCGGCATGTTGAACGGGAATTCGCGCTTCAGATCGTTGACGGTGTTCAGCCACGTGCTGCGCGGCTGCGTGTCGATCTGCGGCAGCAGCTGTTGCAGCACCTGGCCGACGTCGGCATGGATCGCCACGTTGGCCTGTTTGACCTTGCCCAGCTCGGCGCGGTCGATATCCACATGAATGATGGCGGCGTTAGGGCAGAACTGCTCGGTTTTGCCGATCGCCCGATCGTCGAAGCGCGCGCCCAGCACGATCAGCAGATCGGCCTCCTGCAGAATGAAGTTGGTGCTGCGCGCGGCGTGCATGCCCAGCATGCCCAGCGACAGCGGGTGTTCCACCGGCATCGCGCCCAGCGCCATCAGCGTCATGGTGGTGGGCAGACCGGCGCGCTCGGCCAGCTCCAGCGCCTGCCGGTGGGCGTCGGCGCAGATGATGCCGCCGCCCAGGTAGAGGATGGGGCGTTTCGCCTGATTGATCATCGCGGCGGCCTGCGAAACCAGCGCCGGATCGAAGCTCGGGGCGGCGTCCGGCACGGCGATCGGCGGCAGCTCTTCCAGGGTGATGGTGGCGGTCTGCACGTCTTTCGGCACATCGATCCAGACCGGGCCGGGGCGGCCGGACTCGGCGATGCGGAACGCGTCGCCAATCACCTGCGGCAGCTCGCGGATATCGCGCACCAGATGGTTGTGCTTGGTGATCGGGATGGAAATGCCGTAGGTGTCCACTTCCTGGAAGGCGTCGGTGCCGATCATCGAGGAAGGCACCTGCCCGGTGATGCACACCAGCGGAATGGAGTCGAGCTTGGCGTCGGCGATGGCGGTGACCAGGTTGGTGGCGCCCGGCCCGCTGGAGGCGATGCACACCGCCGCTTTGCCGTTGGCGCGCGCCATGCCTTGCGCCATAAAGCCCGCGCCCTGTTCGTGGCGCGCCAGCACGTGGTGAATGCGGGTGCTTTGGCTCAGCGCGTCATACAGCGGCAGCGCGGCGCCGCCGGGAATGCCGGCGACGGTGGTGATGCCCTGACGCTCCAGCAGATGAACGATCAATTGTGCGCCGGTGAAGCGGGTACTCGGTTGAGGCGTGCCCGAAGTTGCCATGTTCCTGTCCTTTCTCAAGGCCGGTGAGCTTTTCTGGGCAGGGTGCTAAAACAAGAAACCCCGCCCGGTTTGCGCCGGCGGGGTTTGGGAATCGATGCGTTGATTCGGACCCTACGGCGCATTGCCGACGACCACCACCACACGCACGACGACCACCGCGGCTGGTAGCGCGGTAACTAGTAGGGTCGAAGTCAGCGAGGATGCGATCACAGGGAACCTTATCATCAGTAAAAAAAGTCAGGTTTTTATAAAAACACAGGCGCAAAATTCGCACAACAGGTTTATTGGCGCAGCATAAAAAACGCGCGTCAGATCACGCTTTACCCGAAATGCCCAGCACGTGCGCTTCGGGGGCGCTGCCGTCCAGCAGGGCCTGCGTCGGGCCGTCGTAGTAGATGCGGCCGTCGACCACCAGCAGCGTGCGCGGCGCGATGCGCGCGGCGTCGTCGAGGTTGTGCGACACCATCAGCAGCGTCAGGTCGCGCTGTTCGCACACCGTCTGCAGCAGCTGCAGCATCTCGTTGCGCAGCGCCGGATCGAGCGCCGAGAAGGGTTCGTCGAGCAGCAGGATCGGCCGCCGGCGAATCAAACAGCGCGCCAGCGCGGCGCGCTGACGCTGGCCGCCGGAAAGCTGCGACGGCAGGCGATCCAGGTGTTCTTCCAGGCCGACCTGACGGGCGATGTGTTCTCGCTGTTGACGCTGCTGCGCAGTCAAGCGCAGACCGGGATCCAACCCCAACCCGATGTTCTGCGCCACCGTCAGGTGCGCGAACAGGTTGTTTTCCTGAAACAGCATCGACACCGGCCGTTTGGCCGGCGGCGTGGCGGTGTGGTCTTCGCCGTTCAGCAGCAGCCGGCCGCTGGCCGCCGGCAGAAAACCGGCGATCAGGCTCAACAGGGTGCTTTTACCGGCGCCGCTGGGGCCGAGCACCGCGACGCGCTCGCCCGGCTGGATGCGCAGATCAAAGCGCATCGGCAGGTGTTCATACAGATAGGTCAGTTTTTCAAGCGTCAGCATGGCGGCCCGGTAAGCGTTCAATCAGGGTAAACAGCAGGAAGCACAGCAGCAGCAACAGCAGCGCGGTCACCGCCCCGTCCTGGCTGCGGTAGGCGCCAATCTGCTGATACAGGTAAAAAGGCAGGGTACGGAAATGCTCGTTGCCAAACAAGGCGACCACGCCGAAATCGCCGATCGACAGCACGCAGGCGAAGGCCAGCGCCTGCGCCAGCGGGCGGCGCAGGGCGCGCAGTTCAATCAGCCGCAGCCGTCGCCAGCCGCGGATATCCAGCGACAGGCACAGCGGGTTGTAACGTTCGGCGAGGTCGCGCATCGGGTTCTCCAACACCTTCAGCGCATAGGGCACCGCCATCAGCGCATTGGTGAGGATCACCAGCGCATAGGGCGACTGCGGCAACCCGATCGTATCGTTCAGCAGCAGGAAGAACCCGGTGGCCAGCACGATGCCCGGCATCGCCAGGATCACCATGCCGCTCAGCTCCAGCGCTTGGCCGCCGCGCAGCTGCTGCCGCAGTTTCAGCTCGCGGCTGCTCCACAGCAGCATCATCGTGAGCGCCACGCACAGCGCTCCGGCGCCAAGGGCGATGCGCAGCGACGTGAACAGCGCCTGCCACAGCACCGGCTGGCGCAGCACGCTGACGATAGCCTGATTGGCGCCGTCGGCGATCACCGCCAGCAGAGGCGGCAGCAGCAGCAACAGCGCGGCGGCGATCAGCAGAAAATCGCTGATGCGCCGCCACAGGCTGTCTTCCGAGTTGCGCCAGCGCTGGGCGTGGGTATGTCCTACCGGCAATGCCTGGCTCAGGCGTTGGCTGATCAGCACCAGCCCCAGACAACAGCCCAGTTGGATCAGCGCCAGCAGGGCGGCGCGGCCCAGATCGTAGTCGTAACTCAGCGCCTGGTAGATCGCCAGCTCGATGGTGGTGGCCTGCGGCCCGCCGCCCAGTGACAGCACGGTGGCGAAGCTGGCGAAGCACAGCATGAAGATCAGCGCGCCGCTCGGCAGGATTTGGCGGCGCAGCGCCGGCCATTCGACGAAGCGGAACTGCTGCCAGCCGTTCATGCCCAGCTGGGCGGCCAGCTGGCGCTGTTCCACCGGAATGTTCTCCAGCGCCTGCAACAACAGGCGGGTGGCCAGCGGCAGGTTAAAGAACAGGTGCGCCAGCAGAATGCCCTGCAGCCCGTAGGGCGAGAAATCATACTCGACGCCCAGCCAGCCGCACAGCGTCGCCAGCCAGCCCTGGCGCCCATAGACGCTGAGCAGGCCGAACACCGCCACCAGCACCGGCAGCACCAGCGTCATGGCGCACAGCCGCAGCAGCAGCTGCCGGCCGGGGAAACGGCGGCGATAGAGCGCGCGCGCCAGCAGAATGGCGGGCAGCACCGAAATCAGCGCCGACAGCAGCGCCTGCAGGAAAGTGAAGCGCACCACGTGCCACAGGTAGCTGTCCTGCCACAGGCCGCGCCAGTCGCTGTCCGGCGCGTGACGCCACAGCGAGCCCATCGCCAGCGCGGCGAGCAGCAGGATCATGCCGGCGGCCAGCAGCCCCGGCCAGAGCCAGCGGGGGATCAGCGGCTGACGGCGGTTTGCCATGCCCGGATCCAGCCGCCGCGTTGTGTGGCCACCTCTTCGGCGCTGTATTGCAGCGCGGTATGCGGCACGTTCATCTGTTCAAAGCCGACGGGCAGCGGGGTGTTGATCACCGGGTACATCCAGTTGCCGGTCGGGATGGTGTTCTGGAATGCCGGCGTCACCATGAACTGCATGAAACGCTCCGCCAGCTCAGGCTGTTTGGCGGCCTTCAGTTTGCCGGCCACTTCCACCTGCAGGTAGTGGCCTTCGCTGAACGTGGCGGCGGCGTAGCGGTCTTTTTTCTCGGCGATCAGATGATAGGCGGGGGAGGTGGTGTAGCTGAGCACCAGATCGCCTTCGCCTTTCAGGAACAGGCCGTAGGCTTCGCTCCAGCCTTTGGTGACGGTCACGGTCTTTTTCGCCAACTGCTGCCAGGCGGCCGGCGCCTTGTCGCCATACACTTTTTGCATCCACAGCAGCAGGCCGAGGCCCGGCGTGCTGGTGCGCGGATCTTCGTAGATCACCTTCCAGTCACGATCGCTGCTGACCAGCTCCTGCAGGCTTTTCGGCGGGTTCTTCAGTTTTTCCTTGTCGTAGACGAAGGCGAAATACCCGTAGTCGTAAGGCACGAAGGTCGCGTCCTGCCAGCCGCCCGGCACCGTCAGTTTGGCGGTGTCCACGCCGCTCGGCGCGAACAGGCCGGTTTGCTGCGCCGCCTGCAGCAGGTTGTTGTCCAGCCCCAGCACCACGTCGGCGGCGCTGTTCTTGCCTTCCATGCGCAGGCGGTTCAGCAGTGAGACGCCGTCTTCCAGCGCCACGAACTTCAGCTCACAGTCGCACTCGGCTTCGAAGGCTTTTTTCACCGCCGGGCCTGGGCCCCAGTCGGCGGCGAAGGAATCGTAGGTGTAAACCGTCAGCGTCGGCTTGGCGAACACCGGTGCGGCGCACAGCAGCAATAAGCAGGGCAGATATTTTTTGACCACGTTGCACTCCTGAAAAATAAGGGGGCAAGGGCATCTGAGGGGGCGAGGCGGCGTCGCCGGTTCGCTGGGCTCAAATCCCTCCGCCGGTATTGACCGGATCAGGTTCGACGGGTGTGCTCTCAGCGGAAAATCGGGCTTATCACGCGGCCCGACTCTCCGCACCCCGTTGAGACGGCGCTATTGTAAAGATTAACCGACTTGGGCGAAAGGCGCTTATGCCTCCGGCGGGGCAAACCAGGCTGACTTGAAGTCGAACCAGCCGAGGGTGTTCATTCGCACGCCGCGCATGCTGCGCTGGCCGTGCAGCTGCAGCCAGTGGTGGAACAGCGGATGCAGTTGGTGATTGCTGACCAGGCGCTGGCAGAACTCTGCCAGCGGCAGACGGTTGGCGCGCCACAGCGCCGCATCCTGCGCCAGGTCCTCGCTCATGCAATGCTGCATCAGCGGCAGCTCGTACAGCGTGGCGAACAGCGAAAACTCCAGCGGCAGATAGAAGTTGGCGCTGCCGAGCCACAGATCGCTGCGCGCGTCGCCCTGGTGCCAGGTCGCGTAATCCACGCTTTGCACGATCAGGCGGATGCCGTGCTGCGCCAGCAGCGGCTCGATCGCCTGGCGGATGGCGTGGAACTCCGAATGCTCATTGAAGTGAGTCAGCGTCAGTTCGGTCAGCCCCGCCGGTTTGGGCTGCTGCGCCAGCGCGCGGTTGTGGTGCCAGCGCGGCAGCAGGCCGTACGCCGGCGACCAATAGCGCTGGTAGAGCGGCCCGGCGTGGCTCAGCAGCGAAATGGGGTTGATCAATTCGCACAGCCAGCTGCGCATGGCGGGATCGGCCGCCAAGGGAGAGCGCTGATCGAACAGCAGGAAGTAGCAGCCTTCTTCCAGCCGGCTTTCCAGCTCGCTGTTGCCGGTTTCATCGCCCTGCAGCTGTACGCCGGAGTGCACCAGTTCTTCGGAGAACTCCGGCAGCACCCAGATGTTGACCTCATCGATCAGCGCCCGGTAGCCGAAATAGTCGTCGAAGGCGTGGATCTTCATCTGGCTGGGAAGGTTGCGCACCACGCGGTAGGGGCCGGTGCCGATCGGATGGCGGGTGAAGTCCGGCAGATCGCGCCATTCGCGCGGCAGGATCATGGCGTGCACGCTGCCCAGCAGCCAGGGCAGCCAGTGGTCGGGGCTGTGCAGATGCACGTCGACAACGAACGGCGTCGGCGAGGTGACGCTTTCGATATGCGAGAACAGCGGTTGTGAGGTCAGACGCGAAAGCGAGCTGATGACGTCCGCCATCTCCAGCTCGCGGCCATGATGAAAATGGATCGCCGGGCGCAGGTAAAACCGCCAGTGCAGCGGCGTCAGCGCCTGCCAATGGTGGGACAGATCGGATTCGAGTTCCCCGTTTTCCTCATTTATGCGCGTCAGGCCGTTGAAGATCTGACGCGCCAAATGGGTCTCGGAACGCCGCAGCGCCGAGCCGGGCAGCAGGTTGTACAACTGCCGATAGTAGAGCACCCGCAGGATATGTTTCCCCTGACGGAAGCTGCGCCCCAGCTGCGACAGCAGCATTTGGCGCACCACGTTTTTGTCGCCCACCAGCTGCACCAACTGATCGATGCGATCCTGCTCCAGCAGCTCCTCGGCCCGCTGTTGCTGCAGCGCCAGGCCGGTGTAATGAAAGGTTAGCCGCGAACGCTTGCCGCGTCCCGACTCCGCCTGCCAGGTGAGCCAGCCCTCCCGCTGCATGGCGCTCAACAGGGAGCGCACGTGGCGCCGCGAGCAGCTCAGCGCCTCCGCCAGTGCCTGCAGCGTGGTGTCGGTGGTTTCACCGTGGCAGCGTTGCCACAGACGGATGAACTGCTGCTGCAATCTGGACGTGGACATAAAAGAGGAACACTCCTGTCTCAACTCGTCAATTTTTCTTTCCCTATATTACGCCGATAATTTTCATCGATGAAAGGGGAGGGCGCAATCATGAAAGCTTTCTTATCCAAATCGTTCTATCAGCGCTATTTCAGCGCGGTGCGTCGGCAGCACGCCGACTGGCTGAGCGTGGTGCCCGAGCAGGCGCGGCTGGCAATATTGGCGCACCTGACGCAATGGGATATCAAAGAGATGAGCGACAAGCAGTATCGCGAGCACCTGTAAGGCGCTGCGGCATAAAAGTTTCTGAGTAATGGTGCTGTTTCACCAGCCAGTGGGTCGCCCCACTGGTTTTTTTATTTGCGGTTAGGGCGATGGACTTGCATTTTCCTCGCCGTGACCTAAGGTTTTTGCTTCTGCTTTGGGATCAGGGAAGAGGATATGGAACGCCTGAGACGGTTATCACTGCGCATCAACCCCATCTTTGCCGCCTTCCTGCTGATCGCTTTTCTCTCCGGCATCGCCGGCGCGTTGCTGACGCCGACGCTCAGCCTGTTTCTGACCACCGAAGTTAAGGTGCGGCCGCTGTGGGTCGGGTTGTTTTACACCGCCAACGCGGTGGCCGGCATCGTCGTCAGCTTCCTGCTGGCCAAACGTTCCGACACCCGCGGCGATCGGCGCAGGCTGATCCTGCTGTGCTGCCTGATGGCGGTCGGCAACTGCCTGCTGTTCGCTTTCAACCGCGACTACCTGACGCTGATCACCGCCGGGGTGTTGATGTCCGCCGTTGCCAACACCGCCATGCCGCAGATCTTCGCGCTGGCGCGGGAATACGCCGACAGCGAGGCGCGTGAAGTGGTGATGTTCAGTTCGGTGATGCGCGCCCAGCTTTCGCTGGCGTGGGTGATAGGCCCGCCGCTGTCGTTTGCGCTGGCGCTGAATTACGGCTTTACCGTGATGTTCCTGATCGCCGCCGCCACCTTCGCCATCTGCGTGCTGCTGGTCGGGTTCATGCTGCCTTCGGTGCCGCGCGCGGCGGACGGCGACGGGCTGCGGGACGGCGCATCCGCGCCGATTGCGCCCGCCAGCGCCTGGCGCAATCGCGACGTGCGTCTGCTGTTTATCGCCTCGATGCTGATGTGGACCTGCAACACCATGTATATCATCGACATGCCGCTGTATATTACCGCCGATCTCGGCCTGCCTGAGGGGCTGGCCGGGGTGCTGATGGGCACCGCCGCCGGGCTGGAGATCCCGGCGATGCTGCTGGCCGGTTACTACGTCAAACGTTTCGGCAAGCGCAACATGATGCTGCTGGCGGTGGCGGCGGGCGTGCTGTTTTACCTCGGGCTGACGGTGCTGGCGACCAAGCCGACCCTGATCGCGTTGCAACTGCTCAACGCGGTGTTTATCGGCATCGTCGCCGGTATCGGCATGCTCTATTTTCAAGATTTGATGCCGGGCCGACCGGGCGCCGCCACCACGCTGTTCACCAACAGCATCTCGACCGGGGTGATCCTGGCCGGGGTGCTGCAGGGCGCGCTGGTGGAGAACCTCGGTCATGGCTCGGTGTATTGGATGGCGGCGCTGCTGGCGCTGGCGGCGCTCTGGATGAGCGCCAAAGTGCGTGAAGTGTGAGGTCAAACGACGGCATTCTTGATGCAAGTCATTGAGAAGGCTGAAGCGGACGCCCAAGCTGAAGGCATATGGAGCGCGATCGTTGCGTCCACGCCCGTCTCGCTATTGAGATGCCGCCTTGTTGTTTAGAACAGTGGGAACGTTATGGATAAACTCACACCGCTCAAACCGCTTCCTTCCCTGTGCGCCCTTGCCGCCACGCTGATCATCTGGTTCCTCATTCCCGTGCCGGAGGGCGTTGCGCCCAACGCCTGGCAGCTGCTGGCGCTGTTTATCGGCACTATCATCGCCATCATCGGCAAGGCGATGCCGATCGGCGCAGTCTCGGTGATTGCCATCGCCCTGGTGGCGGTGACCGGCGTCACCAATCCCGGCAAGCCGGGCGCCGCGCTGGACGACGCGCTCAGCGGTTTTTCCAACCAGCTGATCTGGCTGATCGGCTTTTCTATCATGATCTCCCTCAGCCTGAACAAAACCGGGCTGGGCGCGCGCATCGGTTACTACTTTATCTCGCTGTTCGGTAAAAAAACGCTCGGCATCGCCTACGCATTGACGTTGGCGGAAACCACCCTGGCGCCGGTGACGCCGAGCAACACCGCGCGCGGCGGCGGCATCATTCACCCGATCATGAAATCGATCGCCGACAGCTTTGGTTCCAAACCCGAGCTCAATACCTCCGGCAAGATCGGCCGCTATCTGTCGCTGGTGAACTACAACATTAACCCGGTCACCTCGGCGATGTTTATCACCGCCACGGCGCCTAACCCGCTGATTGTCAGCCTGATCGCCAAAGGCACCCACGGCAGCTTCGAACTGTCCTGGTCGATGTGGGCGATCGCCGCCCTGGTGCCGGGGCTGTGTTCGCTGATCGTGATGCCGCTGGTCATTTATCTGCTGTACCCGCCGGAGGTGAAAAGCACCCCGGACGCGCCGCGTTTCGCCTGCGAAAAGCTGCAGGCGCTGGGGCCGGTGACGCTGCCGGAGAAAATTACTCTCGCGGTGTTCGCGCTGCTGTTGGTGCTGTGGGCCGGCATTCCGGCGATGATTTTCGGCCCGGCGCTGGCGGTCAATCCTACCACCGCGGCGCTGATCGGCCTGGCGGTGCTGCTGGCTACCGGGGTGTTGAGCTGGGAGGATGTGCTGAAGCATAAAGGGGCCTGGGATACCGTCGTGTGGTTCTCGGCGCTGGTGATGATGGCCAGTTTCCTCGGCAAGCTGGGGCTGATCGGCTGGCTGTCGCAGACCGTCGGCAACGGCATCGACCATATGGGCATGAGCTGGGTGGGCGGCACGATCTTGCTGACCATCATTTATCTGTATTCTCACTATTTCTTCGCCAGCACCACCGCGCATGTAACGGCGATGTTCGCCGCCTTCTTCGCTGCCGGCATCGCGCTCGGCGCGCCACCGGCGCTGCTGGGCCTGATCCTGGCGTTCTCTTCTTCGCTGATGATGTCGCTGACGCATTACGGGACCGGCACCGCGCCGATCATCTTTGGCTCCGGCTATGTGACGTTGGGGGAGTGGTGGAAAGCGGGATGGGTGATGAGCGTGGTTAACCTACTGATCTGGATAGTGATCGGCGGCGCATGGTGGAAGCTGCTGGGCTACTGGTGAGGAAAAAATTCACCCGCCGGGCGGCGGGTGAAGGGGATTAATTCAGAAACGCCGGTTGCTGCGCTTCGTAGCGGGAGATGTCCGCTTCATGCTGCAGCGTCAGGCCGATGCTGTCCAGCCCGTTGATCATGCAGTGGCGGCGGAAGCTGTCTATTTCGAACGGATAGCTTTTGCCACCGGCGTTGACCGTCTGGTTCTCCAGATCCACCACGAACTCCGTACCCTCGTTGGCGTCAACCAGTTTGAACAGCTCATCCACCTGCTGCTCGCTCAGCGTGACCGGCAACAGCTGGTTGTTAAACGAGTTGCCGTAGAAGATATCGGCGAAGCTCGGCGCGATCACCACTTTGAAACCGTAGTCGGTCAGCGCCCAAGGGGCGTGTTCGCGCGAGGAGCCGCAGCCGAAGTTCTCCCGCGCCAACAGGATGCTGGCGCCTTTATAGCGCGGTTTGTTCAGCACGAACTCCGGGTTGGGTTGCTGGCCGGCATCGTCGAGGAAGCGCCAGTCGTTGAACAGGTGCTGGCCGAAACCGGTCCGGGTCACCTTCTGTAAAAACTGCTTGGGAATAATGGCGTCGGTGTCGACGTTGGCCGCATCCAAAGGCACCACTAAGCCGGTATGTTGAGTAAATTTAGCCACGTTAGCCCCTTAGTGAATATCACGGATGTCAGCGAAGTGACCGGCGACGGCGGCCGCGGCGGCCATTGCCGGGCTGACCAGGTGGGTGCGCCCACCGCGGCCCTGGCGCCCTTCGAAGTTACGGTTGCTGGTGGACGCGCAGCGCTCGCCCGGATTCAGACGGTCGTTGTTCATCGCCAGGCACATCGAGCAACCCGGCAAGCGCCATTCGAAACCGGCTTCAATAAAGATTTTGTCCAACCCTTCGGCTTCCGCCTGGGCCTTCACCGGGCCGGAGCCCGGCACCACGATGGCCTGCACGCCGTTGGCGACCTTGCGCCCCTTGGCGATCGCCGCCGCCGCGCGCAGATCTTCGATGCGCGAGTTGGTGCAGGAACCGATGAACACTTTGTCGATCGGCACTTCGGTCAATTTGATGCCCGGCTTCAAATCCATGTAGGCCAGCGCTTTCTCGGCGGAGGCGCGCTCAACCGGATCGTTAAACGATTCCGGCGCCGGGATCGCCTGATTGACGGCGATCACCTGGCCAGGGTTGGTGCCCCAGGTGACCTGCGGCGCGATCTCTTCGGCGCGCAGCGTCACCACGGTATCGAACTGGGCGTCGGCGTCGGACTTCAGCGTGCGCCAGTAAGCGACCGCCTGCTCCCAGTTTTCACCGGTCGGTGCGAACTGACGCCCCTTCAGGTAGGCGAAGGTAGTGTCGTCCGGCGCGACCAACCCGGCTTTGGCGCCCATTTCGATCGCCATGTTGCACAGGGTCATGCGGCCTTCCATGCTCAATGCCTCGATCGCCTTGCCGCAGAACTCCACCACGTGGCCGGTGCCGCCGGCGCTGCCGGTTTTGCCGATCACCGCCAGCACGATGTCTTTGGCGGTAATGCCCTCGGCGGCGTCGCCGGTGACCTCAATCTTCATGGTTTTGGCCCGGCCCTGCTTCAGGGTCTGGGTTGCCAGCACGTGCTCCACTTCGGAGGTGCCGATGCCGAACGCCAGCGAGCCGAAGGCGCCGTGGGTCGCGGTGTGTGAATCGCCGCAGACGATGGTCATGCCCGGCAGCGTCATGCCTTGCTCCGGCCCGATCACGTGCACGATGCCCTGGAACGGGTGGTTCAGGTCATACAGCGAAACGCCGAATTCCGCGCAGTTCTTGATCAGCTCCTGCATCTGGATGCGAGCCATCTCGCCGCTGGCGTTGATGTCTTTGGTCTGGGTCGACACGTTGTGATCCATGGTGGCGAAGGTTTTGCCGGGCTGGCGCACCTTCCGGCCCATGGCGCGCAGGCCGTCGAACGCCTGCGGCGACGTGACTTCGTGCACCAGGTGACGGTCGATATACAGCAACGGCGTCTCGTTCGGCGCTTCGTGCACCACGTGGGCGTCATACAATTTCTGGTATAAGGTCTTGGCCATGTTATGCCCCCTGAGCTACAAAGCGAGCGATGATGTCGCCCATTTCATCGGTGCTGACGGCTTTGCCGTCACCGGCCAGATCGGCGGTGCGGTAGCCCTGTTCCAACGCCTGGTTGATGGCGCGCTCCACGGCGTCGGCCGCTTCATCGGCGCCCAGGCTGTAACGCAGCAGCAGGGTGGCGGACAGGATCTGCGCAATCGGGTTGGCGATGCCTTTGCCGGCGATATCCGGCGCGGAACCGCCCGCAGGTTCGTACAGGCCGAAGCCTTGCTCGTTCAGGCTGGCGGACGGCAGCATGCCCATCGAGCCGGTAATCATCGCGCACTCGTCGGACAGGATGTCGCCGAACAGGTTGGAACACAGCAGCACGTCGAACTGGGACGGATCCTTGATCAGCTGCATGGTGGCGTTGTCGATATACATGTGCGACAGCGACACCTCCGGGTAATCCTTGGCGACCTGATTGACCACTTCACGCCACAAGATGGAGCTTTGCAGCACGTTGGCCTTGTCGATCGACGTCACCTTGTGGCGGCGCTTGCTGGCGGATTCGAAGGCGATGCGCGCGATGCGTTCAATCTCGAAACGGTGATACACCTCGGTGTCGAAGGCGCGCTCCTGCATGCCCTGGCCTTCGCGGCCCTTCGGCTGGCCGAAATAGATGCCGCCGGTCAGTTCGCGCACGCACAGAATGTCGAAGCCGCGGGCGGCGATATCGGCGCGCAGCGGGCAGAACGCCTCCAACCCTTGATACAGGCGGGCCGGGCGCAGGTTGCTGAACAGTTTGAAGTGCTTGCGCAGTGGCAACAGCGCGCCGCGTTCCGGCTGCTCGGCCGGCGGCAGGTGTTCCCATTTCGGGCCGCCCACCGAACCGAACAGGATGGCGTCGGCCTGCTCGCAGCCGGCGACGGTCGCCGCCGGCAACGGGCTGCCGTGGCGATCGATGGCGATGCCGCCGACGTCGTACTCGGCGGTGGTGATGCGAATGTCAAAGCGTTGACGCACCGCGTCCAACACTTTGCGCGCCTGAGCCATTACTTCCGGGCCGATACCGTCTCCGGGCAAGACGGCAATGTGATAAGTCTTCGTCATGTTCACACCGTTTCCTGATTATTTTGATGTTTGTTTTGCTGCAGACGCTGTTTTTCTTTTTCTACCTGCTGTGAGCGCCAAATATTGTTCAACACGTGCACCATCGCCTTGGCGGAGGATTCGACGATGTCGGTCGCCAGACCCACGCCATGGAAACGACGGCCGTTATAAGAGACGACGATATCCACCTGGCCCAGCGCATCGCGCCCATGGCCTTTGGCGGTCAACTGGTACTTCACCAGTTCGATCGGGTAATCGGTGATGCGATTGATCGCCTGATAGACCGCATCGACCGGGCCGTTGCCGGTGGCGGCTTCGGCTTTCTCTTCGCCGCCGCAGATCAGTTTCACCGAGGCGGTGGCCATGATGCTGCTGCCGGACTGCACGCTGAAGTAACCCAGGCTGAAGTGTTCCGGTTCTTCCTGTTGTTTGTTGATGAAGGCCAGCGCCTCCAGGTCATAGTCGAACACCTGGCCTTTTTTGTCGGCCAGCTTCAGGAAGGCGGCGTACAGGGTATCCAGGTTGTAGTCCTGCTCCTGGTAGCCCATCTCTTCCATGCGGTGTTTCACCGCCGCGCGGCCGGAGCGGGAAGTCAGGTTCAACTGCACGTCTTTCAGGCCGATCGACTGCGGGGTCATGATTTCGTAGTTTTCGCGGTTCTTCAGCACGCCGTCCTGGTGAATGCCGGAGGAGTGGGCGAAGGCGTTGGCGCCGACGATCGCCTTGTTGGCCGGGATCGGCATGTTGCACAGCTGGCTGACGATCTGGCTGGTGCGGAAGATTTCCTGATGATTGATGTTGGTGTGCACGTTCATGATGTCCTGGCGCACCTTAATCGCCATGATCACCTCTTCCAGCGAACAGTTGCCGGCGCGCTCACCGATGCCGTTCAGGGTGCCTTCCACCTGACGGGCGCCGGCCTGGACCGCGGCAATGGAGTTGCCGACCGCCATGCCCAAATCGTCGTGGCAGTGTACGGAGATGATGGCTTTGTCGATGTTCGGCACGCGGTCATACAAGGTGGTGATGATGCCGCCGAACTGGTTCGGCGTGGTGTAGCCGACGGTGTCCGGAATATTGATGGTGGTGGCGCCGGCGTTGATGGCGGCTTCGACCACGCGGCACAGATTGTCGATTGGCGTGCGGCCGGCGTCTTCGCAGGAGAATTCCACGTCGTCGGTATAGTTGCGGGCGCGTTTGACCGAGCGTACTGCCATCTCCAACACTTCGTCGAACGAGCGCTTCAGCTTCGATTCGATGTGCAGGGTGGAGGTGGCCAGGAACACGTGGATACGGAACGCTTCAGCGACGCGCAACGCTTCGGCGGCCACGTCGATGTCTTTGTCCACGCAGCGGGCCAGGCCGCAGACGCGACTGTTCTTGATCTGGCGAGCGATGGTTTGCACCGATTCGAAATCGCCCGGCGAAGAGACCGGGAAGCCGACTTCCATCACGTCAACGCCCATTCTTTCCAGCGCCAGCGCAATCTGAATCTTCTCTTTTACGCTCAGGCTGGCCTGCAATGCCTGTTCGCCATCACGCAGCGTGGTATCGAAAATAATGACTTGTTGGCTCATCGGTGCATTCCTTATCGTGTTGATTTCACGCTAAGCGGGCAAAAAAAAACCCGCGCAGTAGCGCGGGTTTCTTATGGGTGATCGGCTGAGTCAGCTCCGAACTTCGTCCACAGGCATACCGCGCAAACAAGATGCGTTAAGTAGTAGGCCTAGTAGACGGTGAGTACGGATCATAATGGTTCAGCTTCTCTTAAATTGGGTGTCTGCCTAATTTGATACGTGATTGGCCTGGCGATGTCAACACCTGATTGAATGCGGGGACAATGCACCGGCTATGCGTCCCAACAGAGGATCATTCGGTAAAAATGCGGTGCTATAGAGAAAAAATGGGAGCAGTTTGCGTGCTGCTTAGCATAAACGAATCGAATATATACTGCGCTAATTGCTTCTGGATTTTGTTGGGTTAAGATTTGTGATGAAAAAATAAGGAGGATTAATCACGGGAGGAAACAAAATAATATTTTTAATACGAATGATTTAAATTGAATTCATATGATTAATTGATTGTTTTAGTCATAATATAACAAAATAATGCGATTTTACACAAAGCGATTGATGTTTTTAGATGGTTTGATTGCTTATGATGTGTTTTTATAGTTTGTCTCATACAGTGGGGTTACGTTGTTTAATTGTATTAATCATTGTTAATACCTAATTATTAGTACCACCCAGGTGGCATTCTTCCTGCTGACGGTAGAAGTGACTGATATGCATTCCATATACGACTTAAATCGTGTCGATAACACGAGGTTTTTTATCGGCTGATGACGGTAATGGCAGGATTTGTCGTGCAAAGATAAGACAATGCGGCGTTTCATTGTTTGTCGAGCATAAGGATTAGATTATCTACACAGGATTTAGTGGAGTGAAATATGGCTGAATATGATTCAGAAATCGCCATGGTTAAAGAGCCGGCGGACATCCATTTGCGCAGCGTCGATCTTAATTTGCTGACGGTGTTTGACGCCGTGATGCAAATGCAAAATATTACGCGAGCCGCTAATTCGTTAGGGATGTCGCAGCCGGCGGTGAGCAACGCGGTAGCGCGTCTGAAGGTGATGTTCAACGACGAGCTGTTCGTGCGCTGCGGGCGCGGGATCCAGCCCACCATGCGGGCCAGGCAGCTGTTCGGGCCGGTGCGGCAAGCGCTGCAGCTGGTGCAAAATGAGTTGCCGGGATCTGAGTTTGAGCCGCTGACCAGCACGCGAGCGTTCTCCCTGTCCCTGTGCAGCCCGCTCGATTTGCGTCTGGGCGCCGGGATAATCAATCACGTCAAACAGATAGCGCCGCAGCTTAACCTGCAAATAAAGTCATACATTAACAATAATATTGAACATCAATTGCGTTATCAGGACGTCGAATTTGTCATCGGCTACAGCCGTTTCGAGTCGGCGGAGTTTCGCAGCCTGGCGATGTTCGACGACGAATTAGTGCTGGCGGTTGCGCAGGCGCACCCGCGAATAGGGGAGGAGGTGACGCCGGAACACATGTTGGCCGAACAGCATGCGGCGGTTTCCCTGGAAAGTTTTGGATCGTTCAGTAAACCTTTCTATTTAGAGGAGCCGATGCTGCGCGCCGTGACACAACAGTGCACGGATCTCTACAGCGTGTTGAATATGGTGTCGCAAACGGAAATGGTGGCGATTGCGCCCGCCTGGTTGGTGCGGCAACAGACGGAGGCGTTGAAAATAAAGGCGGTTCCTTTGTGCGCCAATCACAATAAAGCGACCTGCTATCTTTCCTGGCATGAATCCTCCGAACGGGATAAAGGGCACCAGTGGATGAAGTCCGTCCTGATTGAGGCGGGTAACCCAAAGTAAAGCGATAAAAAATGGGGATATATAAAGATAATATTCAACTGAGCGTTTTTTTTCTCATGATAAAAACTAAGAACTATCTGGGTTTTTATTAAGATGTTTCTTGGTTTTGCGGCGATTAAATAACTTATTTTCAGGGTGAGTTGGTTCGTTTACCAAAAATAATTAATATAAATTAATATTCTGATTTTTACTTTACGACTGGTATTTTTAACTAACTCGATGCGGCGGCCCGGATGGGCCGCGTTTTATTGCCGCCAGCAAACCTTTTCCTTCCCGTTCTGTCCAACCCATGAAAGCGCGAAAGCCGGCCTGAGTTTTGGCTCACACTTCTACGCTGAAATCGCTTTTCCCCCTGCCTGAGAGTAGGTAGACTGCGCGGAAAAAAGTAAACACGTGTAAGCTGAGATGAGGGCCGTAAGGCGTCGTTCAGGCTTAACTGTATGATTCATTTCAGGCTTAGAGCACTATGATCACTAATCTGCTGCAATACCATTTGATCCATCGTATACAGCATCAAATCACCCACCGAGCCGATCGCACAGCTTTTCGCCAATGGTCGCCCAACGGCGAGTTTCAACTGACCTGGGAAGAGGCCGCCGTTCGCATCGATCGCATTGCCGCCGGGCTGTTGGCCCTGGGGGCCGAAGTGCAAGAGCGCATCGGCATTTTCGCCAATAACGGCATGGCCTGGTCGCTGGCCGATCTCGCGATTCTCCACCTGCGCGGCGTCAGCGTGCCGCTCTATTCCACCAATACGCCGGCGCAGGCGGCCTTCGTCATCAACGACGCCGACATTCGCATACTGTTCGTCGGCGAACAGGCGCAGTTGGACGCGGCCATCGCGCTGCGCGGCGTTTGCCCACAGCTGCGCCATATTATCGTGTTTGACCAAGATGCCGACCTGCGCGGCTGCGAGATAGCGCGACACCTGAGCGCCTTCGAGCATGCCGCCGATCCGACGGCTTTTATCGCTCAACGTCGGCAGCGCATTGAAGAGTGCGACCTGCAGGACCTCTTCACCCTGATCTATACCTCGGGCACCACCGGCGAGCCCAAAGGGGTGATGCTGGATTACCGCAACCTGGCGGCGCAGCTCTACCTGCATGATGAGAGACTGACGGTCGGCGAAGAGGATGTGTCGCTCAGTTTCCTGCCGCTGTCGCATGTGTTCGAGCGTGCCTGGAGCTTCTTTGTCATGCATTCCGGCGCGCAGAACGTCTTCCTGCCGAACACCGACTGGGTGCGGGAAGCGATGGGGCAGGTTCGCCCGACGCTGATGTGCGCGGTACCGCGTTTCTACGAGAAGATTTTCAGCGCGGTGCATGAAAAAGTGGCGCGCGCGCTTTGGCTGCGCCGCGCGCTGTTCCACTGGGCGATCGTCTGCGGGGAGCGCAAGTTCCTTCAGGAGCGGGCCGGCAAACCGTTGGGTAAACTGTTCGAACTCTCTCATCGCTGGGCCGACAAGCTGGTATTGAGCAAGCTGCGCGGCATCCTCGGCGGCCGGGTGCGCTTCCTGCCGGCGGCGGGCGCTAAGCTGGATGACAATGTGATCCTGTTTTTCCAGGCGATGGGCGTCAATATCAAGTACGGCTATGGCATGACCGAAACCTGTGCGACCGTGTCCTGCTGGGAAGAAGGGCATTTCCGCTTCGGCTCTATCGGCAAACCGCTGCCGGAGGTCGAGGTGCGCATCGGTGAAGAAAATGAAATCCAGGTGCGCGGGCCGATCGTGATGCGCGGCTATTTCAACAAACCGTTGGAAACCGCCGCGACCTTTACCACAGACGGCTGGCTGAAAACCGGCGACGCCGGGGCGATCGATGAAGAGGGCAATCTGTTCATCACCGAGCGCCTTAAGGATTTGATGAAAACCTCCGGCGGCAAATACATCGCGCCGCAGATGCTGGAAGGCACGCTGGCGCAGGACCGCTTTATCGAGCAGGTGGCGATCATCGCCGATGCGCGCAAGTTCGTTTCCGCGCTGATCGTGCCGTGCTTTGAGTCGCTGGAAGAGTACGCGAAGTCAGTCAACCTGAAGTATCAGGATCGCCTGGAGCTGCTGCGCAACGGTGAAATCCTCGAGATGTTCGAAAAGCGTCTGCGCGAGATGCAAAAGGAGCTGGCGCGCTTCGAGCAGGTGAAGAAGTTCACGCTGCTGCCGGCGGCCTTTTCCATGGAGTTGGGGGAGCTGACGCCAACGCTGAAGCTGCGCCGCAAAGTGATCCTGCAGCGCTATCAGCGTGAAATCGACTCCATGTATCAGGAACAGGGCTGAGGCCGCCGCCGGACCGCGGGTTCGGCGAAAAAAACGGCATATTCTTCGCCTGATTTAGTTCTGTAATTTCCCCTCTGTTCGAAACAATGCCTAGCCTGACGCCCCTGGGGCTAGCGCATTGTTTTTATAAAGTCGCGATCTCCAGCCGCTTGGCAATAACCCCGCCGTCGTTAAGCCATTTTGCCGTTTGCCTGCCCCATATTCTGACGTTATGTTAATTCGATAGCGACAACCCATAAAAATTTAGGGGCATTGCCCCGCAGCAGGCGCTACGTTCCGGCGCCAGAGAAGAATAAGCAAGCCTGGAGGCAAACCCATGGAGATGTTGTCAGGAGCCGAGATGGTCGTCCGATCGTTGATCGATCAGGGCGTTAAACATGTATTCGGCTACCCCGGCGGGGCGGTGCTCGATATCTACGACGCCCTGCATACGGTCGGAGGGATCGATCATATTCTGGTGCGCCACGAGCAAGGTGCGGTGCACATGGCCGACGGTTACGCGCGCGCCACCGGCGAAGTGGGCGTGGTGCTGGTGACCTCCGGCCCCGGCGCCACCAACGCCATTACCGGTATCGCTACCGCTTATATGGACTCGATCCCGATGGTCGTCCTGTCGGGGCAGGTGCCCAGCTCGCTGATCGGCTACGACGCCTTCCAGGAGTGCGATATGGTGGGGATTTCTCGGCCGGTGGTGAAACACAGCTTCCTGGTGAAACGCACCGAAGACATCCCGGCGGTGTTGAAGAAGGCCTTTTACCTGGCCTCCAGCGGCCGCCCCGGCCCGGTGGTGATCGATCTGCCGAAAGACATCGTCGGCCCGGCGGTGCGGATGCCTTATGCCTATCCGCAGGACGTGAGCATGCGTTCTTACAACCCGACGGTGCAGGGACACCGCGGGCAAATCAAACGCGCGCTGCAAACCGTTCTGGCGGCCAAAAAGCCGGTTATGTACGTCGGCGGCGGCGCGATCAACGCCGGTTGCGAAGCCGAACTGTTGGCGTTGGCGGAGCAGCTGAACCTGCCGGTGACCAGCAGCCTGATGGGGTTGGGGGCCTTCCCCGGCACTCATCGCCAGAGCGTCGGCATGCTCGGCATGCACGGCACCTATGAAGCTAATAAAACCATGCACCATGCCGACGTGATCTTCGCCGTCGGCGTGCGTTTCGACGATCGTACGACCAACAATCTGGCCAAGTACTGCCCGGACGCCACCGTGCTGCACATCGATATCGATCCGACCTCGATCTCCAAAACGGTGGACGCCGACATCCCGATCGTCGGCGATGCCAGGCAGGTGCTGGTGCAGATGCTGGAGCTGCTGGCGCAGGACGACAAAGCGCAGGATCACGATGCGCTGCGCGATTGGTGGCAGTCTATCGAGCAGTGGCGCGCCCGCGACTGCCTGGGCTACGACAAAAACAGCGGCACCATCAAGCCGCAGGCGGTGATTGAAACCCTGCATCGCCTGACCAAAGGCGACGCCTATGTGACCTCGGACGTCGGCCAGCACCAAATGTTCGCCGCGCTCTATTATCCGTTCGACAAACCGCGCCGTTGGATCAACTCCGGCGGCCTCGGCACCATGGGCTTCGGCCTGCCGGCGGCATTGGGCGTCAAGCTGGCGCTGCCGGAGGAAACCGTGGTGTGCGTGACCGGCGACGGCAGCATTCAGATGAATATTCAGGAGCTGTCCACCGCGCTGCAATATAACCTGCCGGTGATGGTGGTGAACCTCAACAACCGCTATCTGGGCATGGTCAAGCAGTGGCAGGACATGATTTATTCCGGCCGTCATTCGCAGTCTTACATGGATTCGCTGCCGGACTTCGTCAAGCTGGCCGAGGCTTACGGCCATGTCGGCATCGCCATCCGCACGCCGGATGAGCTGGAAAGCAAGCTGGCGCAGGCGCTGGCGGAAAAAGAGCGGCTGGTGTTCGTCGACGTGACCGTCGATGAAACCGAACATGTCTACCCGATGCAGATCCGCGGCGGAAGCATGGACGAAATGTGGCTTAGCAAAACGGAGAGGACCTGATCATGCGCCGTATTTTATCTGTCTTGCTGGAAAACGAATCCGGCGCCCTGTCGCGCGTGGTGGGGTTGTTCTCCCAGCGCGGTTACAATATCGAGAGCCTGACGGTGGCGCCGACCGACGATCCGACGCTGTCGCGCATGACTATCCAGACCGTCGGCGACGAGAAAGTGCTGGAGCAGATTGAGAAGCAGTTGCACAAGCTGGTGGACGTGTTGCGCGTCAGCGAGCTGGTGCAGGGCGCTCACGTTGAACGCGAGATCATGCTGGTGAAGCTGCAGGCCAGCGGCTACGGCCGTGAAGAGGTGAAACGCTGCGCCGATATTTTCCGCGGCCAGATCGTCGATGTGACGGCGACGCTGTATACAGTGCAGCTGGCCGGCACCAGCGACAAACTGGACGCCTTCCTGAGCGCGGTGCGTGAAGTGGCGGAGATTGTGGAAGTGGCGCGTTCCGGCGTGGTCGGCGTGTCGCGCGGCGACAAAATCATGCGCTGAGCGCGGTCTGGCGGCGAATAATTGGGGGCGCGGCGTGGCTGCGCCCTTTGTTTTTCGGCCTTTTTTGCCCGATTGCCGGCACCTTTCGGCAAAAGCGGTTGCTAGGTAGTGTTTTCTGCTGTTAGATCGCAGAGGCTGGATTGAATAACCGCACGGGATGCCATGGTTAATCCGAGCACAGCCTTCACTTCTATTTTCAGCGTCATTAAGGGGTTAATGTGAAACTGGATGAAATCGCGCGTCTCGCGGGCGTTTCGCGCACGACGGCCAGTTATGTCATCAACGGCAAGGCGAAGCAGTATCGTGTCAGCGATAAAACCGTCGAGAAAGTGATGGCCGTGGTCAGGGAGCATAACTATCACCCGAATGCCGTCGCGGCGGGGCTGCGCGCCGGGCGCACCCGTTCTATCGGCCTGGTGATCCCGGATCTGGAAAATACCAGCTATACCCGCATCGCCAACTACCTGGAGCGCCAGGCGCGCCAGCGTGGCTACCAATTGCTGATCGCCTGTTCCGAAGATCAGCCGGACAACGAAATGCGCTGCATTGAGCACCTGCTGCAGCGTCAGGTGGACGCCATCATCGTCTCCACCGCCTTGCCGCCGGAGCATCCTTTCTATCAACGCTGGGCCAACGATCCGCTGCCGATCATCGCGCTGGATCGCGCGCTGGATCGCGAGCATTTCATCAGCGTTGTGGGCGCCGATCAGGAAGACGCTTTTGCGTTGGCGCAGGAGCTGCGCACCTTCCCGGCGGAGTCGGTGCTGTACCTGGGCGCCTTGCCGGAGCTTTCGGTCAGCTTCCTGCGTGAGCAGGGCTTCCGCCAGGCCTGGCAAGAGGATCCCCGCCACGTCGATTACCTGTACGCCAACAGCTACGAACGCGAAGCCGCCGGCGCGCTGTTTGCCGAATGGTTGAAAACGCACCCGATGCCGCAGGCGCTGTTTACCACGTCGTTCTCTTTATTGCAGGGCGTGATGGACGTGACGCTGAAGCAACGCGGCCGCTTGCCGACCGATCTGGCGATCGCCACCTTCGGCGATCATGAACTGTTGGATTTCCTTGAGTGCCCGGTATTGGCGGTTGCGCAGCGCCATCGCGACGTGGCCGAGCGCGTGCTGGAACTGGTGTTGGCCAGCCTGGACGAACCGCGTAAACCCAAGCCGGGGCTGACGCGCATTCGCCGCAATCTGTTCCGCCGCGGCAGTCTCAGCCGCAAGTAGTTTGGCTGACAGGGGCCCGCGTTGGCGGGCTCCTTTAGACGTAACCTGCCACCCGAAACAGCCGCCGGCAGTACTCCAGGAAGTAACCATACACCACGCCCATCGCCATGGAGACCAGCGCATTGCTGGTTACCGCCGCCAGCATTTGTTGGCCGTCAGCGCCCACGCTCCATAAAATTGCAGCATAAACCGGCGACTGGAAGCTGACATAGGCCAGCAGATCGGCGAGATTGCGCAGTAGGAACTGGCCGTGCGGGCAACGGCGCGCCGTGCGGATAAACAGATCGCGATAGCGGCCATAAGGCCAGGCGATCAGAATGTTGACCGGGATCGACAACAGGCGTGAAGAGAGGGATTGCTTGAAGCTCATGCCGGAGATTAACACTTCAATCGCCATACCGGCGATAAAGCAGTACACCACCAGTGCAAACGTATCGGCAGCGGCGCTGCGCCAGTGTGCGGCGGGCGAAAGCATGTATCTCTCCTTTTGTGTTAATATGCTGTTAATTTTATAATTTGTGGTTGTTAATTCTGGTTTTTTGCTTTTTATATAGTTTACTGATCTGATTTGTGTTTTTTAACTAGGTTTATATTTTTATTTTTAACATTTGTTCGGTTTTTGTCCCGCAGGGCCGGGGCGCAGGAAGGGATGGAGAGATTAAAATCGGTGTTTTTAAATAAATCTATTAAAAACATGCTGTTGCGATTTTTTGTGTCCGCGGGGGGATTTTTCCGGCAAAAATTGTGGAAATAAAGGTGTAAGAAAATGAAACCATAATTGTAAACAGGTGTTTTGGGAATAATCTTACCAAATTGATTTAAATCGAAATTACTTCTGCTCGTAATATCCGAGCCATTTATTTTCGCCGTGCTCTCATCATGGCGGTGCAAATTGAAGTAAAATAGCGCGCAGTTTCACGGTGAATAACGATTGAGCGTTATTAACTCAAGGAGTTATAGCCTTATTCTGCGGTCGACTCGTCAGGCGCCGAGCCTTGGCGCGCGCGGGGCGGCAGCGGTTACAGCCCTGAGATTGCCGAGCTGAAAAATGAGACATGGCTTGCAGAAGGAAGTAATGAGTTAATTAATCGCCAGTTCGTCAGGTTTTTAATCAGATTCTTTCCGCCTAGAAAATTCTCTCCGTTTATCATGGTGTTAATTTTTAATCGTCGAATAATCAGAGTTTCTTTCGCGAGTCAGCTCCCAAAATGACCAGAGAAATATTGCCAAAGCGCTGGCGCTCTGGCTTGACAAGGTTTTCATACCCTCCGTAAACTCCATTGTGTGGGAATTTGTGGGGTAAAGTGGTGAAAACGGTCACTAAGGGGTAGCTCAGGAATGTTCCGTGGAGCGACGATGGTCAACCTCGACAGCAAAGGGCGGCTCGCCGTACCTACCCGATATCGGGAATTGCTCAACGAGGAATCGCAAGGCCAAATGGTCTGTACCATTGACCTCCATCAGCCCTGCCTGCTGCTTTATCCTTTGCCCGAATGGGAAATTATTGAACAAAAATTATCACGTCTGTCGAGCATGAATCCCGCCGAGCGCCGCGTTCAGCGCCTGCTGTTGGGACATGCCAGTGAGTGTCAGATGGATAGTGCCGGTCGTTTGCTGTTAGCCAGTACGCTGCGGCAACACGCCGGGCTCACGAAAGAAGTGATGCTGGTCGGTCAGTTCAACAAGTTTGAACTGTGGGATGAACAGACCTGGTATCAACAAGTCAAGGATGATATTGACGCTGAACAGTCGACTCAGGAACCGTTGTCTGAGCGGCTACAGGACTTGTCGCTATAAGCATGTTGGAAAACTATAAACACACCACCGTCCTGCTGGACGAAGCCGTCAACGGCCTCAATATCCGCAGCAACGGCATATATATCGACGGTACTTTTGGTCGCGGTGGCCATTCTCGTCTGATTCTGTCCCAACTGGGGCCGGAAGGGCGCTTGCTGGCAATTGACCGTGACCCTCAGGCGATTGCAGCCGCCAAATCTATTGAAGATCCTCGTTTTACCATCGTACACGGCCCATTTTCCGAGTTGTCGCACTATGTGCGGGAGCGCGAGCTGGTGGGCAAGATCGACGGCGTTCTGCTCGATCTGGGCGTTTCCTCGCCGCAGCTTGACGACGCGGAGCGCGGGTTCTCCTTTATGCGCGACGGCCCGCTGGACATGCGCATGGATCCGTCCACCGGCCTGTCTGCCGCAGAGTGGCTGATGAAGGCCGAAGCGGACGACATCGCCTGGGTGCTGAAAACCTTCGGCGAAGAGCGTTTCGCCAAGCGCATCGCGCGCGCCATCGTCGAAAGAAACCGCGTGGAGCCGATGACGCGCACCAAAGAGCTGGCGGATCTGATCGCCGATGCCAGCCCGTTCCGTGAAAAGCACAAGCATCCGGCGACGCGCAGCTTCCAGGCGATCCGCATTTATATCAACAGCGAGCTGGAAGAGATCGAGCGTGCGCTCGACGGCGCGCTGGAAGTGCTGGCCCCGCAGGGCCGTTTGTCGATCATCAGCTTCCATTCGCTGGAAGACCGCATCGTCAAACGCTTTATGCGACACCACAGCCGCGGCGCCCAGGTGCCGGCGGGCATTCCGTTGACCGAGGAGCAACTGCGCGGCATGGGCGGGCGAACGCTGAAAGCGCTGGGCAAAATGATGCCGTCGGAAGCGGAAGTGGCGGACAACCCGCGTGCGCGCAGCTCGGTGCTGCGCATTGCTGAGAGGATGCCCGCGTGATTGGCAACGAACGTCACGGCCTGGTCGGGGTGATTGGCGGCGATCTGCTGCGCAACGCCAAGATCCCCATGATTTTACTGATTGCGTCACTGGTCTCCGCGATTTTCGTGGTGACCACCGCGCACCGCACCCGCCTGCTGACCGCCGAACGCGAGCAGCTGGTTCTGGAGCGCGATGCGCTGGATATCGAGTGGCGCAACCTGATTTTAGAAGAGAACGCCCTCGGCGATCACAGCCGGGTTGAACGTATCGCGACAGAAAAACTGCAGATGCAACACGTTGATCCATCGCAGGAAAATATCATCGTTAAACAATGAATGGTTTAACCGGAATAATGACACGGAGTAGAAAGGAAACGCATGAAAGCAGCGCGCCCCGGTAAGTTGAGACGCCAGGAAGATCAGGCCAGCTTTGTCAGCTGGCGTTTTGCGTTGCTGTGCGGCTGCATTTTGCTGGCGATGGTTGGCCTGATGCTGCGCGTCGCGTACCTGCAGGTCATCAACCCCGATCGTCTGGTGAAAGAAGGCGACATGCGTTCGCTGCGCGTGCAGGAAGTGCCGACCGCGCGCGGCATGATCAGCGATCGCGCCGGCCGCCCGTTGGCGGTCAGCGTGCCGGTGAATGCGGTGTGGGCCGATCCGAAAGAGCTGAACGAACGCGGCGGCATCACGCTGGACAGCCGTTGGAAAGCGCTTTCCGATGCGCTCAACATCCCGCTGGACCAACTCTCCAACCGCATCAACGCCAACCCGAAAGGGCGCTTCGTTTATCTGGCGCGCCAGGTTAACCCGGCGATCGGCGATTACATCCACAAACTCAAGCTGCCGGGGATCTACCTGCGGCAGGAGTCGCGCCGTTACTACCCGGCGGGGCAGGTGACGTCGCACATCATCGGCGTGACCAACATCGACGGGCAAGGCATCGAAGGCGTCGAGAAGAGCTTCGATCGCTGGCTGACCGGGCAACCGGGCGAGAGAACGGTGCGCAAGGACCGCTTCGGCCGAGTGATTGAAGATATCTCCTCCGTCGATAGCCAGGCGGCGCATAACCTGGTGCTGAGCGTCGATGAGCGACTGCAGGCGCTGGTGTATCGCGAGCTGAACAACGCCGTGGCGTTCAACAAGGCCGAATCGGGCACTGCGGTGTTGATCGACGTGAACACCGGCGAAGTGCTGGCGATGGCCAACAGCCCGTCTTACAACCCGAACAACATGGCCGGTACGCCGAAAGAAACCATGCGTAACCGTGCTATCACCGATATTTTTGAACCCGGTTCAACCGTGAAGCCAATGGTGGTGATGACCGCGCTGCAAAACGGCGTGGTGAGAGAAAACAGCGTGCTGAACACCATCCCGTACCGCATTCAGGGCCACGAGATCAAAGACGTGGCGCGGTACTCGGAGCTGTCATTGACCGGGATCTTGCAGAAGTCGAGTAACGTCGGTGTTTCAAAGCTGGCGTTAGCGATGCCGTCCTCAGCGTTAGTAGATACTTACTCTCGTTTTGGGCTGGGAAAAGCGACCAATTTGGGGCTGGTCGGAGAAAGCAGTGGCATATACCCAAAAAAACAACGGTGGTCTGACATAGAGAGGGCCACCTTCTCTTTCGGCTACGGGCTGATGGTAACTCCGTTACAGTTGGCGCGAGTCTATGCAACGATCGGCAGTCTGGGCGTGTATCGCCCATTGTCGATCACCAAGGTTGACCCTCCGGTCGCCGGCGAACGCGTTTTCCCTGAACCTCTGGTGCGCACCGTGGTGCACATGATGGAAAGCGTGGCCTTGCCGGGCGGCGGCGGCGTGAAAGCCGCCATCAAGGGATACCGTATCGCCATCAAAACCGGTACCGCGAAAAAAGTGGGCCCGGACGGCAAATACGTCAACCGATACATCGCTTATACCGCCGGCGTCGCGCCGGCAAGTAACCCCCGTTTTGCCCTGGTGGTCGTCATCAACGACCCGCAGGGTGGGAAATACTATGGTGGCGCAATCTCCGCGCCGGTGTTCGGCGCCATCATGGGCGGCGTATTGCGCACCATGAACGTCGAGCCTGACGCGTTGCCTACCGGTGACAAAAGCGAATTAGTGATTAACAAGAAAGAGGGTTCAGGTGGCAGATCGTAATTTGCGCGACTTACTCGCCCCGTGGGTGCCGACGGCGCCCGGGCGCGCGCTGCGGGAAATGACATTAGACAGCCGTGTTGCGGCTGCCGGGGATCTGTTTGTCGCCGTGGTCGGCCATCAAACGGATGGACGCCGCTATATTCCGCAGGCCATCGCGCAGGGCGTCGCCGCCGTGATCGCCGAAGCTGACGGTCAGGCCGAAGACGGCACCATCGTTGAGATGCACGGCGTGCCGGTGATCTACCTGAGCCAACTGAACCAGCGCCTTTCCGCGCTGGCCGGGCGTTTTTACCATCAGCCGGGCGAGCGTCTGCGCCTGGTCGGCGTGACCGGCACCAACGGCAAAACCACCACCACGCAGTTGTTGGCGCAGTGGAGCCAACTGCTGGGCGAAACCAGCGCGGTGATGGGCACCGTCGGCAACGGTCTGCTGGGTCAGGTCTGCCCGACCGAGAATACCACCGGTTCTGCGGTGGATGTTCAACACGTATTAAACGACTTGGCGGAACAGGGCGCGACCTTCGCCGCGATGGAAGTCTCATCCCACGGTTTGGTGCAACACCGGGTGGCGGCGCTGCCGTTCGCTGCCGCGGTCTTCACCAACCTGAGCCGCGATCACCTGGATTACCACGGTGACATGGCCAATTACGAGGCGGCCAAATGGTCGCTGTTCGCCGCCCACAATGTGGGGCAGGCGATCATCAACGCCGACGATGAAGTCGGCCAGCGCTGGCTGAGCAAGCTGCCGGATGCGGTGGCGGTGACGATGCAGGGCAACCTGCAGCCGGGCTGCCACGGCCGCTGGCTGAAAACCACGGCGGTCGATTATCACGATAACGGCGCCACGGTTCGGTTCAGCTCCAGCTGGGGCGACGGCGAGATCGAAAGCCGCCTGATGGGCGCTTTCAACGTCAGCAACCTGCTGTTGGCATTGGCGACGCTGCTGTCGCTGGGCTACCCGCTGGAGGCGCTGGTGGAAACCGGCAACCGTCTGCAGCCGGTCTGCGGCCGCATGGAAGTGTTTAACGCGCCGGGCAAACCGACGGTCGTGGTGGATTACGCCCACACGCCGGATGCGCTGGAGAAAGCGCTGGAAGCGGCGCGCCTGCACTGCCAGGGGCAGCTGTGGTGCGTCTTCGGCTGCGGCGGCGATCGCGACAAGGGCAAGCGTCCGCTGATGGGCGGCATCGCTGAGCAGTTCGCCGATCGCGTGGTGATCACCGATGACAACCCGCGTACCGAAGAGCCGCGCGCGATTATCAACGATATCCTGACCGGATTACTGGATGCCGGGCAGGCGCTGGTGATCCACGGCCGCGCCGAAGCGGTGACCAGCGCCATCATGCAGGCGCAGGAGCAGGATGTGGTGTTGGTGGCGGGCAAAGGCCACGAAGATTATCAGCTGGTGGGCAACCGCCGCCTGGATTACTCCGACCGCACGACGGTCGCCCGACTGCTGGGGGTGCTGGCATGATCCCTGTCTCTCTTCAGACACTGGCTGAGGTATTGAGCGCTGAATCTATCGGCGCCGATTGCCAAATTGTCGAGGTGACGACAGACACCCGCAAGGTGACCGTCGGTTGCCTGTTTGTGGCGCTGAAAGGCGAGCGTTTCGACGCTCACGACTTTGCGGCGGATGCCGTAGCCGCAGGCGCCGGGGCGTTGCTGGTCAGTAAGCGCTTATTGGTGGACGTGCCGCAGCTGGTGGTGAAAGACACTCGTCTGGCGCTGGGGCAGCTTGGCGCCTGGGTGCGTCAGCAGGTGCCGGCGCGCGTGGTGGCGCTGACCGGCTCCTCGGGCAAGACATCGGTGAAAGAAATGACCGCCGCCATTCTGCGTGAATGCGGCGAAGTGCTGTATACCGCCGGCAACTTCAATAACGACATCGGCGTGCCGTTGACGCTGTTGCGTCTGGAGCCGCAGCATGATTTTGCCGTGATAGAGCTGGGCGCTAACCACATTGGCGAAATTGCTTACACCACCGCATTGACGCGTCCGCAGACCGCTTTGGTGAACAACCTGGCGGCGGCGCACCTGGAAGGCTTCGGATCGCTGGCCGGCGTCGCCCAGGCGAAAGGTGAAATCTTTACCGGCCTGCCGGCCGACGGCGTGGCGATCATCAACGCCGATAACAACGACTGGCCGCACTGGCAGAGCATGCTGGGCGGCAAAACCGTCTGGCGCTTCTCGCCGCAGGCGGCCGAAGGCGTGGACTTCTTCGCGCACGACGTGCGGGTGAACGGCGCAGGCACGCAGTTTTCGCTGCACAGCCCGTTCGGCACCGCCGAGATCGCGCTGCCGCTGCCGGGGCGCCACAACGTGGCCAACGCGTTGGCGGCCACGGCGCTGGCGATGTCGGTGGGCGCCACCCTCGAAGCGGTGCGTCAGGGGTTGAAACAACTGCAGGCGGTGCCGGGGCGTTTGTTCCCGGTGGCGCTGGCCGAAGGCAAGCTGCTGCTGGACGACAGCTACAACGCCAACGTCGGGTCGATGACTGCGGCGGCGCAGGTGCTGGCGGAGATGCCGGGCTACCGCGTGATGGTGGTCGGCGATATGGCCGAGCTGGGCGCAGAAGCGGAAGAGTGCCACCGTCAGGTGGGTGAAGCCGCCCGCCAGGCCGGGGTCGATAAAGTGATCAGCGTCGGCGGGTTGAGCCGCGTGCTGAGCGAGGCTTCCGGCAACGGCGAACATTATCAGGACAAGACAGCAGTGATCGCGCGCGTGGCGGAATTACTGTCGGAACATGCGGTCATCACCGTGTTAATCAAAGGTTCACGTAGTGCCGCAATGGAGCAGGTAGTACGCGCGTTACAGGAGAAAGCACCATGTTAGTTTGGCTGGCCGAGCATTTGGTCAAGTATTACTCAGGCTTCAACGTCTTTTCTTATCTGACGTTCCGAGCCATTGTCAGCCTGCTGACCGCGCTGTTCCTGTCGCTGTGGATGGGCCCGCGGGTGATCAAGCGTCTGCAAGAAATGTCCTTCGGCCAGGTGGTGCGTAACGACGGCCCCGAGTCGCACTTCAGCAAGCGCGGCACGCCGACCATGGGCGGCATCATGATCCTGACCTCCATCACCATTTCGGTGCTGATGTGGGCCTACCCGTCCAACCCGTATGTCTGGTGCGTGCTGTTTGTGCTGGTGGGTTACGGCATCGTCGGTTTCGTCGATGACTACCGCAAGGTGGTGCGTAAGGACACCAAAGGGCTGATCGCCCGCTGGAAGTATTTCTGGCAGTCGGTGATTGCGCTGATTGTCGCATTCGCCATGTACGCCGTAGGAAAAGACACGCCAGCCACCGAGCTGGTTGTGCCGTTCTTTAAGGACGTGATGCCGCAGTTGGGCTTGCTGTACATCCTGCTGGCCTATTTCGTCATCGTCGGCACCAGCAACGCGGTCAACCTGACCGACGGTCTGGACGGCCTGGCGATTATGCCGACGGTATTCGTGGCGGCCGGTTTCGCGCTGGTGGCCTGGGCGACCGGTAACATGAACTTCGCCAACTACCTGCATATTCCGTATCTGCGTCATGCCGGTGAGTTGGTGATCGTCTGCACCGCCATCGTCGGCGCCGGCCTCGGCTTCCTGTGGTTCAACACCTACCCGGCGCAGGTGTTTATGGGCGACGTCGGTTCGCTGGCGCTGGGCGGCGCGCTGGGCACCATCGCGGTGCTGCTGCGCCAGGAGTTTTTGTTGGTGATCATGGGCGGCGTATTCGTGGTAGAGACGCTGTCGGTGATCCTGCAGGTGGGATCGTTCAAGCTGCGCGGACAACGCATTTTCCGCATGGCGCCGATTCACCACCACTATGAATTGAAAGGCTGGCCGGAGCCGCGCGTGATCGTGCGCTTCTGGATCATTTCGCTGATGCTGGTGCTGATTGGCCTGGCAACGCTGAAGGTGCGTTAATCATGGCAGACTATCAGGGTAGAAAAGTCGTCATCATCGGGTTGGGCCTCACCGGCCTGTCCTGTGTCGATTTCTTCATGGCGCGCGGCGTGACGCCGCGCGTGATGGATACCCGTATCGCGCCGCCAGGGTTGGACAAACTGCCTGAAAGCGTGGAGCGCCATCTGGGCGATTTGAACCAGGACTGGCTGCTGGCGGCGGATCTGATCGTCGCCAGCCCGGGCGTCGCGCTGGCGACCCCGGCATTGAGCGCCGCGGCTGACGCCGGCGTGGAAATCGTCGGCGACGTCGAACTGTTCTGCCGCGAGGCGCAGGCGCCGATCGTGGCGATTACCGGCTCCAACGGCAAGAGCACCGTCACCACCCTGGTGGGCGAGATGGCGAAAGCCGCCGGTTGGGCGGTGGGCGTGGGCGGCAATATCGGCCTGCCGGCGCTGAGCCTGTTGCGCCAGGAATGTCAGCTTTATGTGCTGGAGCTGTCCAGTTTCCAGTTGGAAACGACGCATAGCCTGCGGGCGGCGGCGGCGACCATCCTGAACGTGACCGAAGATCATATGGACCGCTATCCGTTTGGCCTGCAGCAGTATCGCGGCGCCAAGCTGCGCGTGTATGAAAACGCCGCGGTGTGCGTGGTGAACGCGGACGATGCGCTGACCATGCCGGTGCGCGGCGCCGACGAACGTTGCGTCAGCTTCGGGGCGGACGTGGGCGACTATCACCTGAACCGTCAGCAGGGCGAAACCTGGCTGCGGGTGCGCGGTGAGAAGGTGCTGAACACGCGCGAGATGAAGCTGACCGGCCGCCACAACTACACCAACGCCCTGGCGGCGCTGGCGTTGGCGGATGCGGTCAATATCCCGCGAGCCTCCAGCCTGAAGGCGTTGACCACCTTCACCGGCCTGGCGCACCGCTTCCAGCTGGCCTGGGAGAACAACGGCGTGCGTTGGATCAACGATTCCAAAGCCACCAACGTCGGCAGCACCGAAGCGGCACTGAACGGCCTGCAGGTGGACGGCACGCTGCATCTGCTGCTGGGCGGCGACGGCAAGTCCGCCGATTTCTCGCCGCTGGCGCGCTATCTGCAGGGCGACAACGTGCGGCTGTATTGCTTTGGCCGCGACGGTGCCCAGCTGGCGCAGCTGCGGCCGGAAGTGGCGACGCTGACCGAGACCATGGAGCAGGCGATGCGCACCATCGCCGGCCGCGTACAGCCCGGCGATATGGTGCTGTTGTCGCCGGCCTGCGCCAGTCTCGATCAGTTCCGTAATTTTGAAGTGCGCGGCGATGAGTTCGCCCGCCTGGCGCAGGAGCTTGGCGGATGAAACTACGCTTGCCGAACTTCGGGCTGACAGAACGGCTGAAAGACTGGGTGACCGGCGCGCGCGACAACGACGCGGTCAACATGGTGCTGTACGATCGCACCCTGCTGTGGCTGACCTTCGGGTTGGCGATTATCGGCTTCGTGATGGTGACCTCGGCGTCGATGCCGATCGGCCAACGCCTGGCGGACGATCCGTTCCTGTTCGCCAAACGCGATGCGTTGTACCTCGGCCTGGCGTTCGGCCTGTCGCTGGTGACGCTGCGCATCCCGATGGAAGTTTGGCAGCGCTACAGCAACGTGATGCTGCTGATGTCGATCGTGATGCTGCTGATCGTCCTGGTGGTGGGGAGCTCGGTGAACGGGGCCTCGCGCTGGATCGCGCTCGGCCCGCTGCGTATTCAGCCGGCGGAGCTGTCCAAGCTGTCGCTGTTCTGCTACCTGGCGAGCTATCTGGTGCGCAAGGTGGAAGAGGTGCGCAGCAACTTCTGGGGCTTCTGTAAGCCGATGGGCGTCATGGTGGTGCTGGCGGTGCTGCTGCTGGCGCAGCCGGATCTCGGCACCGTGGTGGTGCTGTTCATCACCACGCTGGCGATGCTGTTCCTGGCCGGCGCGAAAATGTGGCAGTTCCTGGCGATCATCGGCTCCGGCGTGTTCGCCGTGGTGCTGCTGATTATCGCGGAACCGTACCGTATGCGCCGCGTGACCTCGTTCTGGAACCCGTGGGCCGACCCGTTCGGCAGCGGCTACCAGTTGACCCAGTCGCTGATGGCATTCGGCCGCGGCGAGTTCTGGGGGCAGGGGCTCGGCAACTCGGTGCAGAAACTGGAGTATTTGCCGGAAGCGCACACCGACTTCATCTTCTCCATTTTGGGTGAAGAACTGGGCTATATCGGTGTGGTTTTAGCCCTGTTAATGGTATTCTTCGTCGCTTTTCGCGCGATGTCCATCGGGCGCCGCGCGCTGGAGATCGACCAACGCTTCTCCGGCTTCCTGGCCTGCGCGATCGGCGTGTGGTTCAGCTTCCAGGCGCTGGTTAACGTCGGCGCCGCCGCGGGCATGCTGCCGACCAAAGGTCTGACGCTGCCGCTGATCAGTTACGGCGGCTCGAGCTTGCTGATTATGTCGACGGCGATCGTGCTGTTGCTGCGAATTGATTATGAAACGCGCCTGACCAAGGCTCAGGCGTTTGTGAAGAGGTAAGGGATGAGCGGGAAACCTAAGCGTTTAATGGTGATGGCAGGCGGTACCGGCGGGCACGTGTTCCCGGGGCTGGCGGTCGCGCATCATCTGATGGCGCAGGGCTGGCAGGTGCGCTGGCTCGGAACCGCAGACCGAATGGAAGCCGATCTGGTGCCGAAGCACGGGATCGAGATTGATTTTATCCGCATCTCTGGCCTGCGCGGCAAGGGCCTGAAGGCCCAGTTGACGGCGCCGCTGCGGATCTGGCAGGCGGTGCGGCAGGCGAAAGCCATCATGCGCAGTTATCAGCCGGATGTGGTGCTGGGGATGGGCGGTTACGTTTCCGGCCCCGGCGGCCTGGCGGCCTGGCAGTGCGGCATCCCGGTGGTGCTGCACGAGCAGAACGGCATTGCCGGCTTGACCAACCGCTGGCTGGCGCGCATCGCCGCCAAAGTGATGCAGGCCTTCCCCGGCGCGTTCCCGAACGCCGAGGTGGTGGGCAACCCGGTGCGCACCGACGTGTTGGCGCTGCCGTTGCCGGCGGAGCGGTTGCAAGGGCGCGAAGGCCCGATCCGCGTGCTGGTGATTGGCGGAAGTCAGGGCGCCCGCGTGCTGAATCAGACAGTTCCTGAAGTCGCGGCGCGTTTGGGCGATAGAATTACGCTCTGGCATCAGGTTGGCAAGGGCGCGCTGGAAACGGTGCTGCGCGACTACGAGAGGGTAGGGCAGACGCAGCACAAGGTGACCGAGTTCATCGACGACATGGCCGCCGCCTATGCCTGGGCCGACGTGGTGGTCTGCCGCTCCGGCGCGTTGACCGTCAGCGAAATCGCGGCGGCGGGGCTGCCGGCGATTTTCGTGCCGTTCATGCACAAGGATCGTCAACAGTACTGGAACGCACGCCCGCTGGAAGAAGCCGGCGCGGCGAAGATTATCGAACAGCCGCAGTTCAACGCCGATGTGGTGGCCGAACTGCTGGCGAGCTGGGATCGCAAGACGCTGCTGGCCATGGCCGAGAAAGCGCGCGCGGTCGCCATTCCGGACGCCACCGAGCGCGTGGCGGCGGAGCTGGTGCGGCTCGCCAAGTAACGAGTGCAGGGGTTCGGCGCGCCGAACCTGAATAAAAGCAATGTGATGTAGGCCGGGATACCGGATCCGGATTAGAGAGAGTGATGAATACACAACAACTGGCGAAACTACGTACTATCGTGCCCGAGATGCGTCGCGTCCGGCACATTCACTTTGTCGGCATCGGTGGCGCCGGCATGGGTGGTATCGCCGAAGTGTTGGCAAACGAAGGGTATCAGATCAGCGGCTCCGACCTGGCGCCAAATCCGGTGACCCAGCAGTTGAGCGCGCTCGGGGCGACGATTTATTTCAATCACCGTCCGGAAAACGTGCTGGATGCGAGTGTGGTGGTGGTATCTACCGCCATCTCCGCCGACAACCCGGAGATCGTCGCCGCCCGTGAAGCGCGCATCCCGGTGATCCGCCGCGCTGAAATGCTGGCGGAGCTGATGCGTTTTCGCCACGGCATCGCTATCGCCGGCACGCACGGCAAAACCACCACCACGGCGATGGTCTCGAGCATTTACGCCGAAGCCCGCCTGGACCCGACCTTCGTTAACGGCGGGCTGGTAAAGGCGGCGGGCACCCACGCACGACTGGGGTCCAGCCGTTATCTGATCGCGGAAGCGGATGAGAGCGATGCGTCGTTCCTGCATCTGCAGCCGATGGTGGCCGTGGTCACCAACATCGAAGCCGACCACATGGACACCTACCAGGGCGACTTCGAGAACCTGAAGCAGACGTTTATCAATTTCTTGCACAACCTGCCGTTCTACGGTCGCGCGGTGATGTGCATCGACGATCCGGTGGTGCGTGAGCTGCTGCCGCGCGTGGGTCGCCATATCACCACCTACGGCTTCAGTGAAGATGCCGACGTGCGCATCGAAGACTACCGGCAGATTGGGCCGCAGGGGCACTTTACCCTGAGCCGTCAGGACAAACCGTTGCTGACGGTGACGCTGAACGCGCCGGGCCGCCACAATGCGTTGAACGCAGCGGCGGCGGTGGCGGTAGCGACCGAAGAAGGCATCGACGACGAAGATATCCTGCGCGCGCTAGCTGGCTTCCAGGGCACCGGGCGCCGCTTCGATTTCCTCGGCGAGTTTCCGCTGGAGCCGGTCAACGGCAAAGCGGGCAGCGCGATGCTGGTGGACGATTACGGCCACCATCCGACCGAAGTGGACGCCACGTTGAAAGCGGCGCGCGCCGGTTGGCCGGACAAGCGTCTGGTGATGATCTTCCAGCCGCACCGCTACACGCGTACCCGCGATCTGTACGACGATTTCGCCAACGTGCTGTCGCAGGTGGATGTGCTGCTGATGCTCGACGTGTACGCCGCCGGCGAAGCGCCGATCCCGGGCGCGGACAGCCGCTCGCTGTGCCGCACCATCCGCAGCCGCGGCAAGCTGGATCCGATCCTGGTTTCCGATGCCGATACCGTGCCGGAAACCCTGGCGCAGCTGTTGCAGGATGAAGACCTGGTGCTGGTGCAAGGCGCCGGCAACGTGGGCAAAATCGCCCGTAAACTGGCCGAGCTGAAGCTGCAGCCGCCGAAGAAAGAGGAGGAGCACCATGGTTGATAAAGTTGCAGTTCTGCTGGGTGGCACCTCCGCTGAACGTGACGTTTCTCTGCAGTCCGGCGCCGCGGTGCTGGCCGGGTTGCGCGAAGCCGGTATCGATGCGCATGGCGTCGATACCCGCGATTTCCCGGTGACCCAGCTGAAAGAGCAGGGGTTCACCAAAGTGTTTATCGCGCTGCACGGCCGCGGCGGCGAGGACGGCACCCTGCAGGGGCTGCTGGAGTTTCTCGAGTTGCCTTATACCGGCAGCGGCGTGATGGCCTCGGCGCTGACCATGGACAAATGGCGCACCAAGATGGTGTGGCAATCGATGGGCTTGCCGGTGGCGCCTTACGTGGCGCTGAATCGCCAGCTGTATCTCGGCGCCGAAAAAGCGGCGCTGCTGGCGCGCGTGGCGGATCTCGGCCTGCCGGTGATCGTCAAGCCGAGCCGTGAAGGCTCCAGCGTCGGCATGAGCAAGGTCACCGAAAGCGCGGCGTTGGCAGCGGCGTTGGAAGAAGCCTTCCGCCATGACGACGATGTGCTGGTGGAGAAGTGGTTGAGCGGCCCGGAATACACCGTGGCGATGCTGGGCGACCAGGTGTTGCCGTCGATCCGCATCCAGCCGGCCGGCGTGTTTTACGACTATCAGGCCAAGTACATTTCGGACGATACGCAGTACTTCTGCCCGAGCGGTTTGAGCGCCGAGCAGGAAGCCGAGATGGCGGCGTTGGCGCTGCGCGCCTACCGCGGTCTGGACTGCAGCGGCTGGGGCCGCGTCGACGTGATGCAAGACAGCGATGGCAGCTTCTATCTGCTTGAGGTAAACACCTCTCCGGGCATGACCAGTCATAGCCTGGTGCCGATGGCGGCGCGCCAGTTTGGATTAAGCTTCTCGCAGCTAGTGGCGAGAATTTTGGAGTTGGCCGACTGATATGTCGCAAGCTGCCCTGAATGCGCGCGATCGCGAGGTGGATAACGGCCCGCGCCGCAGCAATGGAACCCAGTTGGCGGGAATGATTTTCCTGCTGATGGTGTTGGGAACGGTCGTGTGGAGCGGTTGGGCGGTGCTTGGCTGGATGAAAGACGCCAGTCGCCTGCCGCTCTCAAGGCTGGTGGTGACCGGCGAACGCCATTACACCACCAACGATGATATTCGTCAGGCGATCCTGGCGCTGGGCGCGCCCGGCACCTTTATGACGCAGGATGTGGACGTTATCCAGCAGCAGATCGAACGTCTGCCGTGGATCAAGCAGGCCAGCGTGCGCAAACAATGGCCGGATGAGCTGAAGATCCATCTGGTGGAGTATGTCCCGGTGGCGCGCTGGAACGATTTGCACATGGTGGACGCCGAGGGCAAAGCGTTCAGCGTGCCGGCGGAGCGGGCGGGCAAGCAGAAGTTGCCGCTGCTCTACGGGCCGGAAGGGAGCGAGCAGGATGTGCTGGAAGGCTATCGGGCGATGAGCGCCACGTTGGCGGCCAGCAAATATACGCTGAAAATGGCGGCGATGACCGCGCGCCATTCCTGGCAGCTGGCGCTGGACAACGATGTCCGGCTTGAGCTGGGGCGCGATGACCGCAACGGGCGTTTGCAGCGGTTTATCGAGCTTTACCCGGTATTGCAGCAGCAGGGCCAGGCGGAGAGCAAGCGTGTCAGCTATGTCGATTTGCGCTACGAGTCCGGCGCTTCGGTAGGGTGGGCTCCGGTGTTGGTCGATCCGCAGGCGCTTGGCGGTCAGCAAAACAGTAATCAGCAACAGAATCAGGCACAGGCAAAACAACAATGATCAAGTCGACGGACAGAAAACTGGTAGTTGGACTGGAGATCGGTACTGCAAAAGTCTCCGCGTTGGTAGGGGAAGTTCTGCCCGATGGCATGGTCAACATTATCGGGGTGGGCAGCTGCCCGTCTCGCGGCATGGATAAGGGCGGCGTAAACGACCTGGAGTCGGTGGTGAAGTGCGTACAGCGCGCCATCGATCAGGCCGAGCTGATGGCGGACTGCCAGATCTCGTCGGTGTACCTGGCGCTGTCGGGCAAACACATCAGCTGCCAGAACGAAATCGGCATGGTGCCTATCTCGGAAGAGGAAGTGACGCAGGACGACGTGGAGAACGTGGTGCACACCGCCAAATCGGTGCGCGTGCGCGACGAACACCGCATCCTGCACGTGATTCCTCAGGAATACGCCATCGATTATCAGGAAGGCATCAAAAACCCGGTTGGGCTGTCCGGCGTGCGCATGCAGGCCAAGGTGCATCTGATTACCTGCCATAACGATATGGCGAAGAACATCGTCAAGGCCGTGGAACGTTGCGGCCTGAAAGTTGACCAACTTATTTTCGCCGGTCTGGCCGCGAGCTACGCGGTGCTGACCGAAGATGAACGCGAACTCGGCGTTTGCGTGGTGGATATCGGCGGCGGCACCATGGATATGGCGGTGTACACCGGCGGTGCGCTGCGCCACACCAAAGTGATCCCTTACGCCGGGAACGTGGTCACCAGCGATATCGCTTACGCCTTCGGCACGCCGCCGACCGACGCGGAAGCGATTAAAGTTCGACACGGTTGTGCGCTTGGGTCGATTGTTAGCAAGGATGAGAATGTAGAGGTGCCTAGCGTCGGGGGACGTCCTCCGCGCAGTCTGCAAAGACAGACGCTGGCTGAAGTCATTGAGCCACGCTACACCGAACTGTTGAATCTGGTTAACGATGAAATTTTGCAATTGCAGGAGCAACTGCGTCAGCAAGGGGTTAAGCATCATCTGGCGGCAGGTATCGTGCTGACCGGTGGCGCCGCCCAGATTGATGGCCTGGCAGCCTGTGCGCAACGGGTGTTCCACACCCAGGTACGCATCGGCCAACCCTTGAACATCACGGGTCTGACGGATTATGCGCAGGAGCCTTACTACTCGACGGCGGTAGGTCTGCTGCACTATGGAAAAGAGTCTCACCTGAGCGGTGAGACAGAAGTAGAAAAACGCGCCTCGGTGGGCAATTGGTTTAAACGCATCAATAGCTGGCTGAGAAAAGAGTTTTAATGTTTCAACAAAGAGATCATGCTGAGTAATCTTTTTATGATCTCGCAGCGACAGGCACAAAACGGAGAGAAACTATGTTTGAACCAATGGAACTAACCAATGACGCGGTGATTAAAGTCATCGGCGTCGGCGGCGGCGGTGGCAACGCCGTTGAACACATGGTGCGCGAGCGCATCGAAGGTGTTGAATTCTTCGCTGTGAACACGGACGCCCAGGCGCTCCGCAAAACGGCGGTTGGCCAAACCATCCAGATTGGTAGCGGTATTACCAAAGGTCTGGGTGCGGGCGCGAACCCGGAAGTGGGTCGCAATTCAGCGGAAGAAGACCGCGAAGCCCTGCGCGCAGCGCTGGACGGCGCAGACATGGTCTTCATCGCAGCCGGCATGGGCGGCGGCACCGGTACCGGTGCGGCGCCAGTGGTGGCTGAAGTGGCTAAAGATTTGGGTATTCTGACCGTGGCCGTGGTGACCAAGCCTTTCAACTTCGAAGGCAAAAAGCGCATGGCATTCGCGGAGCAGGGTATCGCTGAACTGTCCAAACACGTGGACTCACTGATCACCATCCCGAACGACAAGCTGTTGAAAGTTCTGGGTCGCGGCATCTCCCTGCTGGACGCGTTCGGCGCGGCCAACGACGTGCTGAAAGGCGCGGTGCAGGGTATCGCCGAGCTGATCACCCGTCCGGGCCTGATGAACGTCGACTTCGCCGACGTGCGCACCGTGATGTCCGAAATGGGCTACGCGATGATGGGTTCTGGCGTGGCTTGCGGTGAAGACCGCGCCGAAGAAGCGGCCGAAATGGCGATCTCCAGCCCACTGCTGGAAGACATCGACCTGTCCGGCGCGCGCGGCGTACTGGTCAACATCACCGCCGGCTTCGACCTGCGTCTGGATGAGTTCGAAACCGTGGGTAACACCATCCGTGCGTTCGCTTCCGACAACGCCACCGTGGTTATCGGTACCTCGCTGGATCCGGAAATGAACGACGAACTGCGCGTAACCGTGGTTGCAACCGGTATCGGTATGGACAAGCGTCCTGAAATCACCCTGGTGACCAATAAGCAGGCCAGCCAGCCGGTGATGGATCACCGTTATCAGCAGCACGGCATGTCGCCTCTGCCGCAGGAAGTGAAACCTGCCGCGAAGGTGGTCAACGACCAAGCTGCGCAGCCGAATAAAGAGCCCGACTATCTTGATATTCCAGCCTTCCTGCGTAAACAGGCAGACTAAGAATATCCTGAGAATTTGGAATCTCCGCTCTTTGTGCTAAACTGTCCCGCCAGCCATGCTGTATGCTTGGCTGGTAGGATGGATAACATTGCGAGATAAAACGATGATCAAACAAAGGACATTAAAACGTATTGTTCAGGCGACTGGCGTCGGTTTGCATACCGGCAAGAAAGTCACGCTGACAATGCGCCCAGCGCCGGCTAATACCGGGGTCATCTATCGTCGCACTGACTTGAATCCACCGGTTGATTTTCCGGCTGATGCAAAATCCGTGCGTGATACCATGCTCTGTACTTGCCTGGTGAATGAGCATGACGTGCGTATTTCGACCGTTGAGCATCTTAACGCCGCGCTGGCTGGGCTGGGTATCGACAACATCGTCATCGAAGTCGACGCCGCTGAAATCCCAATCATGGACGGCAGCGCCAGTCCGTTCGTGTTCTTGCTGCTGGATGCCGGCATCGAAGAACTGAACTCGGCGAAGAAATTCCTGCGTCTGAAAGAGACCGTACGCGTTGAAGATGGCGACAAGTGGGCCGAGCTGTCCCCGCATAACGGGTTCCGCCTGGACTTCACCATCGACTTCAACCACCCGGCCATCGACGCCAGCTCTCAGCGCTATCGTCTTGATTTCTCGGCTGAGTCGTTCGTGCGTCAAATTAGCCGCGCGCGCACCTTCGGGTTCATGCGTGATATCGAATACCTGCAGTCCCGCGGCCTGGCCCTGGGCGGCAGCTTCGACTGCGCCATCGTGGTAGACGACTACCGCGTGCTGAACGAAGACGGTCTGCGTTTCGAAGACGAATTCGTACGTCACAAAATGCTGGACGCCATCGGCGACCTGTTCATGTGCGGCCACAACATCATTGGCGCGTTCACCGCGTTCAAGTCTGGCCACGCGCTGAACAACAAACTGCTGCAGGCCGTGCTGGCCAAGCAGGAAGCGTGGGAATACGTGACCTTCCAGGACGAAGCCGAAATGCCATTGGCATTCAAGGCACCGTCCACCGTATTGGCGTAAGGTCTGCATTCCTCGCCTGCGAATAACGGCAGGCGCATCCCCTCAGAGCCTGAGAATTCAGGCTCACGATGGTGTGGTGCCAGCAGTCCGGTATTTTGCAGTCCGTGTCGCTGATTACTTATCACGACTGGTTGTGTTGGTACCCTCTCCGGCCAATGCAGCCAGCCGTTCCAATATCTTGCGCAGTTTCTCCGGGCTACGGCTCGCCAATCCCCTCAGCTCTTCCGCACTCTCCAGACTCAAATGCCGCATCGGCACGGGTTTTTCCGGCGCTTTTTCGGCGTTTTGCACCTGGTTGCTGCCTTTCGCCATCAAGGCCGGATTAATCCTGATGTCGATCGACGACAATGATGGTAGAATTTGTGCTCGTAGTGCAGACAGCAAAGCGGGTTGTTCGTAGCGCAAGCGCATCATCCAACTGGCATTTGCCGTTTCGAGCACTAAAATACCCTGTCGGAAATTCGCGACGCGGCACCAGGGATGCAGGGGAGCGGGCAACAGGCCCTTCACTGCACGGTTAAGCTTGAGCAGCGCCACCGCGCGTTGCTGGACGTTATGCAGCGGCCCTTTGCTGCCGGCAGACGCGTCGTCGAACAGGACATCTAATAATTGTGGACGGCTATCGCGCATAATGGGCTCCGGCGGATTATAAACTCGTGATCGGTATTCTAAATCGTTGGCGACAATTTGGCAGACGTTATTTCTGGCCCCATCTCCTGTTAGGGATGGTTGCGGCCACGCTTGGCGCGCCTTCCAATTTGTCCGGCGCACCCGATCAGGCCGCATTGCCGAGCACATCGTCCAGCCTTAACCGGCAAAATTCGGCCAACGGCACCTTCAACAGCCTGGCCCTGCTGCAGGACGCGCATCGCCGTCCTACCTTCAGCGTAGATTATTGGCAGCAACATGCGCTGCGCACCGTCATTCGTCACCTCTCTTTCGCGCTGGCGCCGCAGGCGGTTTATGCGCGGGTGCAGGAGAGCGAAGCCGAAGCGGAACCCCCTTTGCAGGTAGCGCAACTGGCGCTGCTTTCTACTCTCAACGCGCTGCTGACGCACGAGCCGAAGCCGCCGACCATCATTCGCCACACCCACCTTGAGGTGCTGCCAACGCTGGCGCGGCACCAGACCGGCCTGTGGGTGGCGCAGGTGCAGGGCATTCGCGCCGGGCCCGTCGCCCTCGTCTGATCTCGCCCTTTGGGCACAAAAACCATAAATAATAGCAAGTTGACTGCCGCGCTCGGCGGTCATGACAGAGATATCAAACATCATGTTAGTGAAATTATTAACCAAAGTTTTTGGCAGCCGTAACGATCGTACCCTGCGCCGCATGCGCAAAGTGGTTGAGCAGATCAACCGCATGGAACCGGACATGGAAAAGCTGTCCGATGACGAGTTGAAAGCGAAAACCAACGAATTCCGCGCGCGCCTGGAGAAGGGCGAATCGCTGGAAAGCCTGATCCCGGAAGCCTTCGCCGTGGTGCGTGAGGCGAGCAAGCGCGTGTTCGGCATGCGTCACTTCGACGTGCAGCTGCTGGGCGGCATGGTACTGAACGACCGCTGCATCGCCGAGATGCGCACCGGTGAAGGTAAAACCCTGACCGCGACGCTGCCGGCCTACCTGAACGCCCTGAGCGGCCGCGGCGTGCACGTCGTGACCGTCAACGACTATCTGGCGCAGCGCGACGCCGAAAACAACCGTCCGCTGTTCGAGTTCCTCGGCCTGAGCATCGGCATCAACCTGCCGGGCATGCCGGCGCCGGCCAAGCGCGAAGCTTACGCCGCCGACATCACCTACGGCACCAACAACGAGTACGGCTTCGACTACCTGCGCGACAACATGGCTTTCAGCCCGGAAGAGCGCGTGCAGCGCAAACTGCACTATGCGCTGGTGGATGAGGTGGACTCCATCCTGATCGATGAAGCGCGTACGCCGCTGATCATCTCCGGCCCGGCAGAAGACAGCTCCGAGATGTACATCAAGGTCAACAAGCTGATCCCTAAACTGATCCGCCAGGAAAAAGAAGACTCCGACACCTTCAAAGGTGAAGGGCACTTCTCGGTGGACGAGAAGGCGCGTCAGGTACACCTGACCGAACGCGGTCTGATCCTGATCGAAGAGATGCTGGTGGAAGCCGGCATCATGGATGAAGGCGAATCGCTGTACTCGCCGACCAACATCATGCTGATGCACCACGTTACCGCCGCGCTGCGCGCCCACGTGCTGTTCACCCGCGACGTGGACTACATCGTGAAAGACGGCGAAGTGATCATCGTCGATGAGCACACCGGCCGTACCATGCAGGGCCGCCGCTGGTCCGACGGTCTGCACCAGGCGGTGGAAGCCAAAGAAGGCGTGGAGATCCAGAACGAGAACCAGACGCTGGCTTCGATCACCTTCCAGAACTACTTCCGTCTGTACGAGAAGCTGGCCGGGATGACCGGTACCGCCGATACCGAAGCCTTCGAATTCAGCTCGATCTACAAGCTGGACACGATCGTGGTGCCAACCAACCGTCCGATGATCCGTAAGGATATGCCGGATCTGGTGTACATGACCGAGAAAGAGAAGATCGGCGCCATCATTGAAGACATCCGCGAGCGTACCGCCAAAGGCCAGCCGGTGCTGGTGGGGACCATCTCGATCGAGAAATCCGAAGTGGTGTCCCGAGAGCTGACCAAAGCGGGCATCGACCACAAGGTGTTGAACGCCAAATTCCACGCCATGGAAGCGGACATCGTCGCCCAGGCCGGCCAGAGCGGTGCGGTGACCATCGCCACCAACATGGCGGGCCGTGGTACCGATATCGTGCTGGGCGGCAGCTGGCAGGCCGAAGTGGCGCTGCTGGAAGAACCGACCGAAGAGCAGATCGAAGCCATCAAAGCCGCCTGGAAAGAGCGCCACGACGCGGTGCTGGAGGCGGGCGGCCTGCATATCATCGGCACCGAGCGCCATGAATCGCGCCGTATCGATAACCAGCTGCGCGGCCGTTCCGGTCGTCAGGGCGACGCCGGTTCATCCCGCTTCTACCTGTCGATGGAAGATGCCCTGATGCGTATCTTCGCCTCGGATCGCGTGTCCGGCATGATGCGTAAACTGGGCATGAAAGAAGGCGAAGCCATTGAGCACCCGTGGGTGACCAAGGCGATCGCCAACGCGCAGCGCAAAGTGGAAAGCCGCAACTTCGATATCCGTAAGCAACTGCTGGAATACGACGACGTCGCCAACGATCAGCGCCGCGCCATCTACAGCCAGCGTAACGAATTGCTGGACGTGTCCGACGTGAGCGAAACCATCGCCAGCATCCGCGAGGACGTGTTCAAGAGCACCATCGACAACTACATCACGCCGCAGTCGCTGGAAGAAGAGTGGGACATTCAGGGGCTGGAAGAGCGTCTGAAGAACGACTTCGATCTGGAGATGCCGATCGCCCAGTGGCTGGACAAAGAGCCGGAGCTGCACGAAGAGACGCTGCGCGAACGTATTCTGGAGAACGCCAAAGAGCAGTACCTGCGTAAGGAAGAAGTGGTCGGCAGCGAAATGATGCGCAACTTCGAGAAGGGCGTGATGCTGCAGACGCTGGATTCCCTGTGGAAAGAGCACCTGGCGGCGATGGACTACCTGCGTCAGGGCATCCACCTGCGCGGCTATGCGCAGAAGGATCCGAAGCAGGAGTACAAGCGCGAATCCTTCAACATGTTCGCCACCATGCTGGAATCGCTGAAATATGAAGTGATCAGCGTGCTGAGCAAGGTACAGGTGCGGATGCCGGAAGAGGTGGAAGCGCTGGAACAGCAGCGCCGTGAAGAGGCCGAGCGTCTGGCGCAGCAGCAACAGCTGAGCCACCACGACGAGAACGCGCTGGTGACCGAAGATCCGAACGCGCCGGCGACCGCCGAGCGCAAAGTGGGCCGCAACGATCCTTGCCCATGCGGTTCCGGCAAGAAATACAAGCAGTGCCACGGCCGCCTGCAGTAATGCCGGCCGCGGTTGACCGATAATACCCGGGGGTTCAGCTTGCTGAGCCCCTGTTTTTTGGCACCCATCAGGAGGGTGAGATGAAACATCTGAATATCGCCGTGGGCATCATCCGCAATGCTCAACGGGAGATCTTTATTACCCGCCGCGCCGCTGACGCGCACATGGCCGGATTTTGGGAGTTTCCCGGCGGCAAGATCGAACCGGGTGAGACGCCGGAACAGGCGCTGAACCGCGAGCTGCGTGAAGAGACCGGTATCGAAGCCGAGCGGGCCGAACTGCTGGAGGTGGTGGAACATCGCTTCAGCGATCGCATCGTGACGCTGAATTTTTATCTGGTGGAGCATTGGGCGGGCGAGCCGTTTGGCCGTGAGGGGCAGCCGATGCGCTGGGTAAAACAGGCGGAGCTGCGTGAAGACGAGTTCCCGGAAGCCAACGCCGGCATTATCCAACTGCTGGTGGCGCAGGCTGGCGCCGCCCAATAACACTATCGGCCTGGCGTGCGCCAGGCCTTCAATCGGCGATTAGCGGTCGTCGAGTTCGCTCCAGTCCTCACTTTCCGACAGATCGCTGTTGCTCGGAATGCGCTTCTCTTCATCGGCCCACTCGCCAAGATCGATCAGCTGGCAGCGCTTGCTGCAAAACGGCCGGAACGGGCTGACTTCGCCCCAAACCACGCCGGTGCCACAGGTTGGGCATTTCACTACGGTCGTCATAACGGTTCCTTACGCCTTCTGGCGGTGCTGAGAAGGCTTGCTTTCATGAGTTCAACAACAGGCCAGTTCGAACGTCAGGCGTTCAGGCACCATGCCATGTTCGCTGTCCAACGGCAGGAAACGAATGGCATAACGCGTCTTGTGGCCGGAAATTTGCGGATAAAGCTGCGGCGCCAGATGAAGGCGCAGGCGCAGCAGGTCCGCCCCTTCGGCGTTGTCCTGGAAAAAGCCGTTCAGACTGATTTGATTGCGGAACGGCCCCGACTGACGGATCAGATCCAGCACCATGATCAGCGCCTGGTTCAGCGGATCCAGCGACTGCAGCCAGGCGGCGACGTCGGCATCGCGATCCTGCTGCGGCGCATGCATCCACATGTGCAGGGTCGGCAAATCGAAGCTGCAGCAGCCGCCGGGAATGTTCAGACGCTGGCGCACCAGGCCGATCAGCCGGTCTTCACGCAGTGCCTGACCGAGGCGCGGTGCCGCCATCAGCGCCGATGAACGCGACTTCAACTGGCCGCGCAACTGCTCGATCAGCGCCATATCCACGCCCGGCACATCGGCCCAGGCCAACAGTTTTTGCTGCTGACGCTCCAGCTCTTTGAGCAGTTCGGTGCGTACCTCGCCGCGCTCCAGTACGTCCAGCAAATCGGAGACGGTGCGGAAAAAGGTAAGGGCGATGGCGGTTTCGCTCAGGGCGCGCTGGCCGTGCAGCTGTTGCAGTAAAAACTCGATGCGCAGCCAGGTACGCATTTTTTCGTTCAGCGGGTGTTCAAAGAGAACGGTTGGGGAAACATCACTCATGCAGTTTAATCCTGTTGGGGCGCTGTTGCCGCCAGTTCAAGGTAGCGACGATGCAGTGCGGCGACCCGTGGCTCTATCCCCTGAGCGGCGCCGCTGTTGTCAATAATGTCATCCGCCACGGCGAGGCGCTGCTGGCGCGTGGCCTGGGCGGCGAGAATGCTCTGCGCTTGCTCGCGGCTGATGCCGTCGCGCGCGATGGTGCGAGCCAACTGGGTTTCGGCGTCGACGTCGATCACCAGCACCCGATCGGCGCGATCCTGCAGGCCGTTTTCCACCAGCAGCGGCACGACCCACAGCGCGTACGGGCTGGCCACCTGCGCCAGTTGGCGTTGGGTCTCGCGGTGTATCAGCGGATGCAGCAGTTGGTTCAGCCAGGTTTTGTCATCGGGGTGGCTGAAGATACGCTGACGCAGCGCAGCGCGGTTGAGCGCGCCGTCCGGCAGCAACATTTCATTACCAAATCGCTCGGCGATCGCGGCCAGAGCAGGGGTGCCCGGCTCAACGACCTGACGGGCGATCACGTCGGCATCGACAATGGCTGCGCCGTGGCGCGCAAAGGCGTTCGCAACGGTCGTTTTGCCGCTGCCTATGCCCCCGGTCAACGCAACAATGTAGGCCATGGTGTTAGGTGCATCCGATGTTCATAAAAAAATAATAGACGAATCATAAAGCGATCGCGCAGAAGTGCAAGTCGGCAGGCGGCGCTTGCGCCTCGGCCCCGTTTGGGCGGCGAGAAAAAGCGCAGCGGCACGGCAGAAATGAGCGGGCAATCACACTGCGATTATGCAGGTAAATTTGTCGGATTGTAGCGTAAATAAAGGCGAATTCGCAGTCTTGTTCGGCGATTATTAGCGCGTATTATAACGTCACTGGAACTGGCATTAATCTCGCCGTCATCTTTCCGCGCCATGGGAAAGCCGTCGGGCAGAGGTTCGAATATCCTCCTTGCGATCCGTCGCCATTAACCAGGAAATCATAAGTCATGCGTATTGAAGAAGATTTGAAGTTAGGCTTTAAAGACGTGTTGATCCGCCCTAAGCGTTCCACGTTGAAAAGCCGTTCCGAGGTTGAACTGGAACGTCAGTTTACCTTCAAGCATTCAGGTTGCAGCTGGTCCGGCGTGCCGATTATCGCAGCTAACATGGACACGGTGGGCACCTTCCGCATGGCCGAGGCCCTGGCTTCTTTCGACGTTCTCACCGCCGTACACAAACATTACAGCGTCGAGCAATGGGCTGACTTCGTGCAGCGCATGCCGGAATCGGTGCTGCGCCACGTGATGGTGTCCACCGGCACCTCCGAAGCCGACTTCGCCAAAATGCAGCAGATCCTGGCCCTGTCTCCGGCACTGAAATTCATCTGTATCGACGTGGCCAACGGCTACTCTGAACACTTCGTCGCCTTCCTGCAGAAAGCGCGCGAAGCCTGCCCGAATCACGTCATCTGCGCCGGCAACGTAGTGACCGGCGAGATGGTGGAGGAGCTTATCCTCTCCGGCGCCGACATCGTTAAAGTCGGCATCGGGCCGGGATCGGTATGCACCACCCGCGTGAAGACCGGCGTGGGCTATCCGCAGCTGTCGGCGGTGATCGAATGCGCCGATGCGGCCCACGGGCTGGGCGGCCAAATCGTCAGCGACGGCGGCTGCTCGGTGCCGGGCGATGTCGCCAAAGCCTTCGGCGGCGGCGCGGACTTCGTGATGCTGGGCGGTATGCTGGCCGGCCACGACGAGTGCGAAGGCACCGTGGTGGAAGAGAACGGCGAGAAATTCATGCTGTTCTACGGCATGAGCTCCGAGTCAGCGATGAAGCGCCACGTCGGCGGCGTGGCGGAGTATCGCGCGGCCGAAGGCAAAACCGTCAAGCTGCCGCTGCGAGGCGAGGTGGAGTTCACCGTGCGCGATATCCTCGGCGGCCTGCGTTCCGCCTGCACCTACGTCGGCGCCGAGCGTTTGAAAGAGCTGACCAAGCGCACCACCTTTATCCGTGTGGCGGAGCAGGAAAACCGCGTCTTCGGCAGCAAATAAGCCGCACCTTGCATTCGGGCGCAGCGCACCGCGGCGCCCGCTATCCTTTTTCCCTTATCCCAATACGCTGCCCAGTTGAAAGATAGGCAGATACATGGCGATCACCAACGCGCCGACAATCCCACCTACCACTAGCATCAGCAGCGGCTCCAGCGTTTGCGCCAGCGTATCGGCCAGCTCGTGCGTTTGCCGTTCATACCACTGCGCCAATTTATCCAGCAAGGCGTCCAGTGAACCGGACTCTTCGCCCACCCGCACCAGCTGCCGGCACAGCGGCGGAAACAGCGGTTGCAGGCCCAGGGCATGATGAAAGGCTTCGCCTTCGGCGATCTGCCGTTGCATCTGCTCCAGCGCCTGTTTGTACAGCAGATGGTCAGCCGCCAACGCCGCCGCGTTCAACCCTTCCACCAGCGTCAGCCCGGCGCGTTGGGTCATGGTCAGGATGCGAAATGTTTGGCTCAGCGCGCCGCCGCTCACCAGCCGGGCGATCAGCGGCAGGCGCAGCAAGAGTGCCTGTTCACGTCTGCGCCACGGCGGGCGCGGGTGCAGCCAGCGGCCATAGCCGAACAGCGACGCGCCCAGCAGCAGCGCCAGATAGGGGCCGGTGGCGATCAACTGCGCAGACAACGCCAGCAACCCTTGGGTAAACCAGGGCAGCGGCGCATCGAACGATTGATAAACCTTGGCGAATTCCGGCAGCACCATCACCAGCATCAACACGCTGACCATCAGCGCCACTGCGCAGATGAAGAGGGGATAACGCAGCGCTTTGGTCACCTTGCGGCGCAGCAGCAACTGGGCCTCCTGTTGTTGCGCCAGCTGCAGGCAGCAGCGATCGAGGTTGCCGGTCAGTTCACCGATGGCGATCAGCTGGCGATAGATCAGGGGAAAAATCCCCGGTTGTTCGGCGAGGGTTTCGGAAAGCGGTTGCCCTTCGCGCACCTGGTCGGCCAGCTGGCGCAACAGGCAGCGCCAGGCTGCCGAAGGATGCTCTGCTGCCAGCAACTGCAGCGCATTGACCAGCGGCAACCCCGCCTGCAGCAGAGTGGCGAGCTGGCGGGTGAAGTGGATTAACGGTTCTCCACGCCATTGGCCGGGCGTAACGCGTTTGCCGTGCCCGATTCGGCACGGTTGCAGGCCTTGTTCGATCAGCAACCGGCTCACCTGCCGTTTTTCCTCGCTCATCAGTTCGCCGTGGCGTAAGGCGCCCTGCGCGTCGAAAGCCTGCCAAAGAAACAGCCGGCGCGCTTTCATGGTGCGGCTATGCCAGGCTGGACGACGTCGATCACGCGGTACAGTTCTTCCAGCGAGGTCGTGCCTTCGGCTGCCAGCGCCAGGCCCGCCTGCAGCAGCGAAAGCTGCCCCTGTTCGCGGGCGATATCCGCCAGCAGACTGGGAGCGGCGTTCACCAGCAATGCCGCCTGTATTTCCGGCGTAATGGCCAACAGTTCATACACGCCGATGCGCCCATAGTAACCGCCGAAGCAATGCTCGCAGCCATCGGCGCGCCAGACGGTCAGCGGTTCCGGCCAGATCGCACTGGGAAAATGCGTCGGCTGGCTGTGCGGATAGCGGCAGTGGCGGCACAGTCTGCGCACCAACCGCTGCGCGACGATCAGCTTCAGACAGCCGGCGAGCAGGTAGCCGGGGATCCCCATGTGCATCAGCCGCGTCAGGGTTTCGCCGGTGGAGTTGGTATGCAGCGTCGACAGCACCAGGTGGCCGGTTTGCGCGGCCTTGACCGCGATCTCGGCGGTTTCCGCATCGCGGATCTCGCCGACCATGATGACGTCCGGATCCTGGCGCAGCAGGGCGCGCAACACCCGGGCGAAGCTCAGCTCGGTTTTGGCGTTGATCTGGGTCTGATTAACGCCGAACAGCGGGATCTCGACCGGATCCTCGACGCTGCACAGGTTGCTCTGCGCATCGTTCAACTGGCGCAGACCGCTGTACAGCGTCACCGTTTTGCCGCTGCCGGTCGGGCCGGTCACCAGGATCAACCCTTGCGGGCAAGCCAGCGCCGTCGCGTAGCGCGCCAGATCCGCCCGGCTCATGCCTAACTGATCCAGCGGCAGTTCTTGTTGCTCGCCCTGCTGAACGCGCAGCACAACCTTTTCGCCGTGCAGCGTCGGCAGAGTGGCGATACGCATGGCATAGCGCGCGCTGTCCAGCGTCAGGCTGAGCTGCCCGTCCTGAGGCTGACGGCGCTCGGCGATATCCAACTGGCCGAGGATCTTCAGCCGGGCGATGAGGCGCGCGGCCAGCTGCGGCGGCGGTGAGGTGAGGGTTTGCAGCACGCCGTCGATGCGCAGACGAATGCGAAAATGCTGCCGAAAAGGCTCGAAGTGGATGTCCGAGGCGCGGCGCTGGATGGCCAGGCGCAGCGTCTGGTTGATGAATTGCACCACCGGCGCATCGCCGTCGTCGGGGTAGGCGATGTCGGTTGTGTCCTCTTCGGCCGCCAGCGGCGCCGAGAGCGGTTCGTGGCGCTGGTTAAGCGCCAGCTCCAACCTGGCCGCCGGCCATTGTTCCAGATGGATGCGTTTGCCGGTGGCGAAACGCAGCGCCGCCAGCAGCCCCTGTGGCGCTTCTTCGCTGAGCGCGACCGTCAGGGTGGTCGGGTCCTCGCTCAACGCCAGCGCCTGATAGCGCCGACACAGGGTGTGAACCTCTTCGCTGATTTGCGCGTTCATCGCCGTTACTCCGCCGCGTCGTCGAAGCGGAAGACTTCCCGGCACACCTCAACCAGCGTCGCGTTTTCGCTGCTGCACAGCCGGGTCCAGCGGGTCAGCCCATCGGCGTTCGACTTGGGGGTTAACGCCACCGCCAGCCCCTGCAGCGTTTGGGCGCCGGTCAACGTGATGACGCCTTTAACGACTTTCACCCCGCTGACGTAACGCGACGCGCCGCCGCTGGGAATGCCTTTGCTGCCGGCTTCACAGCCGGCGGGCGCGCCTTCATCCAGCACGCACAACTCGACCGCCAGCTTATATGGCGCCATGGTTTGCAGCATGTCGGTCATCGCCGCTTTCTGGATGTAGCGCTGGTAGGCGGGAATGCCGATGGCGCTGAGGATGGCGATGATGGCGATCACCACCATCAGTTCGATCAGGCTAAAGCCGCGTTGCGTTTCCATGCGTTGTTTCCTCCATAAGGGTGTGGAAAACAACGGTAGCGGTTTGCGCGGGGGAACGGCGAGCGGGTTTTACGCGTTTCTCGGCGTGCTTCCATCAGTATTGATGTCGTTTGCAGCGGAGGGAAAAACGGTGCGAGGGGCTTCGCAAATCTGCGGTAACGCCCCCGGCGGCGGCCGGGGGCGAGGGGATCATTTGAAGCGCATCGACAGATCGAGCGCGGTCACATGTTTGGTCAGCGCGCCGACCGAAATGTAATCCACGCCGGTCTCGGCGAAGGTGCGCAGCGTCTCGCTGGTGACGTTGCCGGACACCTCCAGCTGGGCGCGGCCCTGGGTTTGGGCGACCGCCTGACGCATCATCTCGACGCTGAAGTTGTCCAGCATGATGATGTCGGCGCCGGCGTCCAGCGCCTGCTGCAGCTCATCGAGCGACTCGACTTCCACTTCCACCGGCACGTCGGCGTGCAGCCAGAAGGCTTTTTCCACCGCGTTTTTGATCGAGCCGGAGGCGATGATGTGGTTTTCCTTGATCAGGAAGGCATCGGACAGCCCCAGCCGGTGGTTGCTGCCGCCCCCGCACAGCACGGCGTATTTCAGCGCGGTGCGCAGGCCGGGCAAGGTCTTGCGGGTATCGAGCAGGCGAGTCTGGGTGCCTTCCAGCAGAGCCACGTAGCGGCTGACCTCGGTCGCCACGCCGGAGAGCATCTGCACAAAGTTCAGCGCGGTGCGCTCGCCGGTCAACAGCACCCGCGCAGGGCCGCGCAGACGGCAAAGCGGTTGGTTCGGTATCAGACGGTCGCCGTCTGCCACCAGCCACTCCACCTGCACCTGGTTGCCCAACTGAATAAAGACTTCGTTCAGCCAGCGGCGGCCGCAGAACACGCCGGCTTCGCGGGTAATGACGGTGGCTTCGGCCTGCTTGTCCGCCGGTAACAATTGCGCGGTAATATCGCGCCCGGCGTCAACTTCACCTCCCAGGTCTTCGCGCAGCGCCTGGGCGACGGAATAGGGAATATCACTTTCAATACGTTCAAGAAGCTCGGTGCGGCGACGGTCGGCACTGTAGCGGCGTGTCGGCATGGAAAACTCCGAAATGGACGGTTAGTTCGTAGGGGAACATGCTACTCTGTTGCAGGAATAAGTACCACCGCAGAGAGGTGTCTGATGCAGTTGGAAAATGGCTGGATTGTCGGGGTGACGCGAGTGGTTTCGCCGCACTGCGATCGGCGCCCGGATGACGAGCCGCCCTCGCTGCTGGTCATCCATAACATCAGCCTGCCGCCCGGCGAATTCGGTGGCCCCTATATCGACCAGCTGTTCACCGGCACGCTCGATCCCGCGCAGCACCCTTATTTCGCCGAGATCCATCAGCTGCGAGTGTCTGCGCACTGCCTGATCCGCCGCGACGGGGAGATCGTGCAGTATGTGCCCTTCGACCAGCGCGCGTGGCACGCGGGCGTTTCTCTGTATCAGGGGCGCGAACGGTGCAACGATTTCTCCATCGGCATCGAGCTGGAAGGCACCGACCAGTTAGCCTACACCGAGGCGCAATATCGCACGCTGCAGGCGGTCACCGCGCTGCTGGCCGAACATTATCCGCCGTTGGCGGCGCATATCGCCGGGCATTGCGATATCGCCCCCGGCCGCAAAACCGATCCCGGGCCGGCGTTCGATTGGGATCGCTATCTGGCATCTCTGGAACAACGCGGCGCGCCCGCCGACGCTATGCTTGAGACAAGAAAAAGGGAGAGGAATCGCTAATGACGCTGTTTACGCTGTTGCTGGTTTTGGCCTGGGAGCGCCTGTTCAAGCTGGGGGAACACTGGCAGCTGGATCATCGCCTCGAAGTGGTATTTCAGCGGCTGCATCGGGTTTCGCTGGCGCAGACGCTGGCGATGACCGCCGCCTGGATGGTGATCGTCTGGGGCGTTCTGTGGTTGTCGCACGGGTTATTCTTCGGCGTGGTGACGCTGCTGCTGTGGATCGTCATCGATCTGCTGTGCGTCGGCGCCGGCATCAAGCGCAAACACTATCGCGCCTACCTGAAAGCGGCGCGGCAGGGGGATACCCATGCCAGCGATCAGATGGCGGAAGAGCTGGCGTTGATCCACGGTTTGCCGGTGGACTGCAGTGAAGAGCTGCGTCTGCGCGAGCTGCAAAACGCGCTGCTGTGGGTCAACTTCCGTTATTACCTGGCGCCGCTGTTCTGGTTCGTGGTCTTTGGGCCGTACGGGCCGATCGCGCTGGCGGGATATGCCTTCCTTCGCGCCTATCAAACCTGGCTGGCGCGCCACAATACGCCGCTGGAGCGTTCGCAGTCGGGCATCGATCATCTGCTGAACTGGCTGGACTGGATCCCGGTGCGTTTGGCCGGGGTGGCCTATGCGTTGTTCGGCCACGGCGAGCGCGCGTTGCCGGCCTGGTTCGCCTCGCTCGGCGATCGGCATTCGTCGTCGTATCAGGTGTTGACGCGGCTGGCGCAGTTCTCGCTGGCGCGCGATCCGCATATGGATCCGGTGCAAACGCCGCGGGCGGCGGTGACGCTGGCGCGCAAGGTGACGATGATCATCGTGGTGGTGGTGGCGCTGTTGACCATTTACGGCACGCTGCTGTAAACCGCCGTGAAAAACAAAACGGGCGCCTCGGCGCCCGTTTCTTTTTGGCCATCCGGCCGGGATTACAGCTTGGCGAAGCAGCGACGCGCGGCGTCGATGGTGCGCTGGATGTCTTCCTTGCTGTGCGCCACGGACATGAAACCCGCTTCGAAGGCGGACGGCGCGAGATACACCCCCTCTTCCAGCATCAGGTGGAAGAAGCGCTTGAAGCGTTCCACGTCGCACTGCATCACGTCCTGGTAGCAGGTGACCGCCGGCGCGTCGGTGAAGAACAGGCCAAACATGCCGCCGACGTTGTTGACCACCAACGGAATATTCTCTTCCTGCGCCGCGTGCAGCAGGCCAGCGGCCAGCATCTCGGTCAGTTCGGTCAGCGTCTGATGCACGCCGACCTGCGACACTTCGGTCAGGCAAGCGTAGCCCGCCGCCATGGCGATCGGGTTGCCGGACAGGGTGCCCGCCTGGTAGACCGGGCCGGTGGGCGCCAGCGCGTCCATCACCTCGCGACGGCCGCCGAAGGCGCCCACCGGCATGCCGCCGCCGATGATTTTGCCGAGGCAGGTCAGATCCGGCTCGACGCCGTAATAGGATTGCGCGCCGGCCAGCGCGACGCGGAAGCCGGTCATCACTTCGTCGATGATCAAGAGCGCGCCGTACTTGTCGCACAGGGCGCGCAGGCCCGGCAGGAATTCCGGCAGCGGCGGCACGCAGTTCATGTTGCCGGCGACCGGCTCGACGATGATACAGGCGATCTCGGACGGGTACTGTTCGAAGGCGGCGCGCACCGAATCCAGATCGTTATAGGTGCAGGTCAGGGTGTGTTTGGCGAAGTCGGCCGGCACGCCCGGTGAGTTCGGCTGGCCGAGGGTCAGCGCGCCGGAGCCGGCTTTCACCAGCAGGCAGTCGGCGTGGCCGTGGTAGCAGCCTTCGAACTTGATGATTTTATCGCGGTTGGTATAGCCGCGCGCCAGGCGGATGGCGCTCATGGTGGCTTCGGTGCCCGAGTTCACCATGCGCACCATATCCATCGTCGGCACCAGCTCGGTGACCAGCTGCGCCATTTTGACTTCCATCTCGGTCGGCGCGCCGAAGCTCAGGCCGCGCTGCGCCGCTTCGATCACCGCGTCGCGGATCGCCGGGTGGTTATGCCCCAGCACCATCGGTCCCCAGGAACCGACATAGTCGATATAGGCCTTGCCGTCGGCATCGAACAGGTAAGCCCCGTCTGCACGCTCGATAAACAGCGGCACACCGCCCACGCCGGTGAATGCACGCACCGGAGAGTTTACCCCGCCGGGGATCAACTGTTGCGCCTGGGCGTACAGACTTTCGGACTTGCTGTGTAGGCTCATAAATCGGCTCCTGGATTCTCTTTTGAATGATTTGACCGCGCTATTCTAGAGGAGAGCGCCGCGTTATGAAACGATCACAGTCAGATACCATTAACGGCAGCGCCCGCCGCCGGGTTGGGGTAGAATTATCGCCCTGCCTATTTGTATTACAAATTACCTGACGAATCACTCGCGATGACAGAATCACAATCACAGCCAGTCGGGACGTTGAGCCCGCGTCTTAGCCGCAGCGATGCGGTGCGCCAGTTTATCCGCCGCGATAAAACGCCGGTGGCGATCCTGTTGATGGCCGCGTTGGTGGGGACGCTGGCCGGTTTGCTCGGCGTGGCCTTCGATAAAGCGGTTGAGTGGGTGCAGCAGCAGCGGCTGGCTTCGCTGGCGCAGGTCGCCGACTTCTGGATCCTGGTGTGGCCGCTGGCGTTTATCTTGTCCGCCGCGCTGGCGGCGCTGGGTTATTACCTGGTGCGGCGCTTTGCGCCTGAGGCGGGCGGTTCGGGCATCCCGGAGATCGAAGGCGCGCTGGAGGAGCTGCGGCCGGTGCGCTGGTGGCGCGTGATACCGGTGAAATTCATCGGCGGCATGGGAACGCTGGGGGCGGGCATGGTGCTGGGGCGCGAAGGGCCTACGGTGCAGATGGGCGGCAACGTCGGGCGCATGGTATTGGACGTGCTGCGCATTCGCGGCGCCGAGGCGCGCCATTCGCTGCTGGCGACCGGGGCCGCCGCCGGGCTGTCCGCCGCGTTCAACGCGCCGCTGGCCGGCATTCTGTTTATCATCGAAGAGATGCGGCCGCAGTTTCGCTACAACCTGATCTCGATTAAAGCGGTGTTTATCGGCGTTATCATGTCGAGCGTGGTGTTCCAGCTGTTCAACGGCCAAGGCTCGGTGATCGCGGTCGGCAAACTCGCCTCGGCGCCCATCAACACCTTGTGGCTCTATCTGGTGCTGGGCGCGATATTCGGCGCGGTGGGTGTGGGATTCAACGCGCTGATCTTTCGCACTCAGGACATGTTCGCGCGCCTGCACGGCGGCAGAATGCGCAATGTGCTGCTGATGGGCGGGCTGCTCGGCGGCGTGTGCGGCATTCTGGGGCTGATCCAGCCGGAGGCGGCGGGCGGCGGCTTTGGGCTGATCCCGATCGCCGCGGCGGGCAATTACAGCGTCGGCATGTTGATGTTCATTTTCATTACCCGCATCTTCACCACGCTGCTGTGCTTCGGTTCCGGCGCGCCGGGCGGCATCTTTGCGCCGATGCTGGCGCTGGGCACGCTGTTCGGCACCGCCTTCGGGCTGGCGGGGGCGCATTTGTTCCCGCAGTACGGCATCGAGGCGGGCACTTTCGCCATCGCCGGCATGGGGGCGTTGTTCGCCGCCACGGTGCGCGCCCCGCTGACCGGTATCGTGTTGGTGCTGGAAATGACCGACAACTACCAGCTGATTTTACCGATGATCATCACCTGCCTCGGCGCTACGGTGGTGGCGCAGCTGCTCGGCGGCAAGCCGCTGTATTCGTCGATCCTGGCGCGCACCCTGCAACGGCAGGAGGCGCAGTTGGCGCGGGAAGCGGCGGAGAAAACAAGTAAAGAAAATACAACAAATGCGGTGAATACTTGAACGCAACACTCAGGTATCGGATAATCGTTAATATTAATCAGGCAGCCTTGGTCGCGATCTGATGCTGAACAATGTTGGGAGTAAAGAGTATGAGTGATGAAACGGCACTGCCCCTGCAATTTACCGAGGCAGCAGCAAACAAGGTCAAGTACCTGATTGCTGACGAAGAAAATCCGAACCTGAAGTTGCGGGTTTACATTACCGGCGGCGGCTGCAGCGGATTCCAGTACGGTTTCACTTTTGACGACAAGGTCAACGATGGCGACATGACCATCGAGAAGCAGGGCGTGGCGCTGGTGGTCGATCCGATGAGCCTGCAGTATCTGGTTGGCGGTTCGGTGGACTACACCGAAGGGCTGGAAGGATCGCGCTTCGTGGTGACCAACCCGAATGCCAAAACCACCTGCGGTTGCGGTTCGTCGTTCAGCATCTGAGTTTGCCTGTCAGAATATCAACCCGCTTGCTTTCCAGCCGGCGGGTTTTTTTATGCCTACCACTCCACGAGGATCACTGCCACGCCGTTCTCCTGGGCCGGTGGGTTGTGGATGATATTCGGCTGTGCCGTCGCGTGGCTGCATTCGCCCCGCAGGGCGGCGGCTCAGCGTTCGAGAATAAAGGCGGGCAGCTTGAGGTGCCAGCGGATGGCCGCCAGCCGAATGGCCAGCGTGATGACCATGCCCAGCATCATGGCTTGTTGCAGCGGCATGTTGAAGGTGTAAAACGCCGTGGCGTGCGCGATGCCGCCGATGATACAGGCGGTGGCGTAAATTTCGGTGCGCAGGATCATCGGGATCTCGCGCGCCAGCACGTCGCGGATAATGCCGCCGCCGACGCCGGTGATCACCCCCATGCAGATCGCCACCAGCGGGCCGGTACCGGCCGCGAAAGCCTTGTTGACGCCGATGCCGACGAACACCGCCAGCCCGACGGCATCGAGCACCGGCAGCACCCATTTCGGCAGGCGGCGCGGCTGGCGCACCAGCAGCAGCGTCAATACGCAGGTGATCATCGCCACCACCAGATCGGTGGGATCCTTGACCCAGAACACCGGGCCGTTGGCAAGCGCCATATCGCGGATGGTGCCGCCGCCGACCGCGGTAACCACGCCCAACACCAACACGCCGAACGGATCCATGCGCAGTTTGCCGGCTAGCAGCACGCCGGAGACGGCGAACACCGCCGTACCGAGAATATCCAACCAGAACACCAGCATCAGCGGATCTCCGCCAGCTGGCGGCACAGTTGCTGCGCCGCCAACAGCAGCCGTGGCCCGCCGCGATTGAACCAGTCTTCATTCAGCGCGATCACCGGCACCTGCAGCTGCGGCGCCCAGAAGGCTTTCACATTGGCGGCCTCTTTCGCGCCGCCGGTGATGACGATGGCCTGGGGTTGGCGCGCCAGCACCTGCTCGCGGCTGATCTGCGGCCAAGGCGTGCGGCTGTCGGCGAAGACGTTCTGCGCGCCGCACAGCGCCAACACCTGGCTCTGCAGCGTGGCGCCGGAGCTGGTGAACAGCGGCTGGGTGCCGAACTGCAGCAACACGCGTCGCGGAGGGTTATCGGCGTACTGTTGCCTGAGAGCGGCGAACTGGCGGCGAAGGCCGGCGGCGGCCTGATGCGCCTGGTCCGGGTGCGGGCTGTATTGCGCCAGCTTATCCAGCAAGCCGGCGATCCCTTCGAGATTATCGGCGTCCGCATAGAAGATCGGGATGCCGAATGCGGCGAGCTGATCCAGCACGCGCTGCGGATTGCCGCCGCGCCAGGCGAGGATCAGATCCGGCTTGAGCGCGAGCACCCGCTCCAGGTTGATGCCCTGCCAGGAGGCCACCTGCTCCAGCCTGGCGGCCTGCGGCGGATAATCGGAATAGGCGCTCGCCGCCACCAGCACCTCGCCCATGCCGGCGGCATAGGCGAGTTCGGTGGCGTTGGGTGCCAGGCTGATCACTCGCTGGGCGGCCCCGGCCGGCAGGGCTAGCCAGAACGCCAGCAGCCAGAGCGCCGAGGTGAAGCGCAGCCTCACATCAACCGCGCTTGGCCAGGGTTTGCAGCATGGCGTTGACCATCAGCGTAGACTGCTTGGCCGCTACCACCAGGAACTCGTCAAAGCTCATGTGCGACTCGCTGTCGGCGACGTCGGAAATGGCGCGCACCACCACGAACGGCGTGCCGAACAGATGGCAGACGTGGGCGATCGCCGCGGCTTCCATTTCCACGGCGGCGACGCGCGGGAAGGTGGCGCGGATGCGCGCCAGCGGCTCGGCGCCGTTGATGAAGGCGTCACCGCTGCAGATCAGGCCGCGCACCGCGTGCAGATCCAGCTGTTTGATGCAGCTTTCCGCCAGCGCGATCAGTGCGTCGTCGGCGACGAACGCCGCCGGGCAGCCGGCCATCTGGCCCGGCTCGTAGCCGAAGGCGGTGACGTCGGCGTCGTGGTAGCGCACTTCTTCCGACACCACGATGTCGCCCACGCGCAGCGTGCTGGCCAGGCCGCCGGCGGAGCCGGTATTGATCACCACGTCCGGGCTGCAGTGCTCCAGCAGCAGGGTGGTGCCCATGGCTGCGGAGACTTTGCCGATGCCGGATTTCAGCAGGGCCACTTCAACGCCGCCGATCTGGCCGGTGTAGATTTCGCAGCCCGCGCGCTGGATGGTTTGACGGTTTTCGATTTGATCGCGCAGCAGGGTGACTTCCTGCTCCATTGCGCCGATGATGCCTACTTTCATAAATAACACTCGCTGATTGGCCGTGAGAATTGCGGCATAGTCTATCATGGCTGTGTATCAGAGATAATGCGTTGCATCCGCCGCCGGGAATTGTTATCACGGGGGCAGGGCGCAACGGCGGAGAAACAGATGTCCGGGATCGACTTCAAGCAAAAAATCAGCTTCCAACGGCCTTTCAGCAAACCGATCGAGGCCGAGGAAGAGTACGACATCGTGCGGCAGTTCGAGAGCGATCGCGGGCGCATCGTCAACTCGGCCGCCATTCGCCGTTTGCAGCAAAAAACCCAGGTGTTTCCGCTGGAGCGCAACGCGGCGGTGCGCAGCCGCCTGACGCACTCGATGGAGGTGCAGCAGGTCGGGCGCCATATCGCCAAAGAGATCCTCAACCGCTTCAAACAGGCGGGTAAGATCGATGAATTCGGCCTGACCCGGCTGCTCGATCCGTTTGAAAGCATCGTGGAAATGGCCTGTCTGATGCACGATATCGGCAATCCGCCGTTCGGTCACTTCGGCGAGTCGGCGATCAACGACTGGTTCGCCCAGCGGCTCGATCCTGCCAGCTGCGGCAGCGAGCCGGGCAGTCACGATCGCTGCCAGGTCGCGTCGCTGCGGCTGCATGAAGGGGAGAGCGATCTGAACCGGCTGCGCAGCCGGATCCGTCAGGATCTCAGCCATTTCGAGGGCAACGCCCAGGCGATCCGCATGGTGTACAGCCTGCTGAAACTCAATCTGACCTACGCGCAGGTCGGCTGCATTTTGAAATACACCCGCCCGGCTTATTGGGCGGGCGGCATCCCCGCCAGCCACAGCTATTTGATGAAAAAGCCCGGCTATTATCTGGCGGAAGAAGCCTTTGTCGATAGGCTGCGGCGCGAGCTGCACATGGGCGAGTTCGATCGTTTTCCGCTGACCTACATCATGGAGGCCGCCGACGATATCTCGTACTGCGTGGCCGATCTGGAAGACGCGGTGGAGAAGAGCATTTTCACCGTCGAGCAGCTGTATCAGCACCTGATTCAGGAGTGGGGCGAGGTGGCGCCGGGCGATCTGTTCGACAAGACCGTCGCCAGCGCGTTTCGCAAGATCGACCGCGGCGGCGCGCGGCGCAGCGCGGAAGATCAGTTCTTCATGTATCTGCGGGTGTTTACCGTGGCGCGGCTGGTGCCGCACGCGGCGCAGCGCTTTATCGACAATCTTGACGCGGTTTATCAGGGCAGTTTCAATCAGGCGCTGCTGGAAGATTCCAGCCCGGCCTATCAGCTGCTGAAAATATTTAAAAATGTGGCGTTCAAGCACGTGTTCAACCACCCGGAGGTCGAGCAGCTCGAGCTGCAAGGCTACCGGGTGATCAGCGGCCTGCTGGACATTTACAGCCCGCTGCTGGCGATGTCGCTGGCGGACTTCAGCCGGTTGGTGCGCGAGGACAGCCATCGCGCTTACCCGATCGAAACGCGCCTGTTCCACAAGCTGTCCACCAAGCATCGGCTGGCTTATGTGGAAGCGGTAGAAGGGCTGCAGCATTTATCGCCGGAGCAGCAAACCATTCGGGAATATTATTTCCGCGCGCGTTTATTGCAGGACTATATCAGCGGAATGACCGACCTTTATGCCTATGATGAATATCGTCGATTAATGGCGGCGGAATAATTAAGCGGAGGAATAATTATCAGCAATTCCAACCGGTTGGCTGTCTCGAGTTTTGTAAAGACGAACAATATTTGTTTACTATTGCCAATCATCTGTGCCGGAACTTCGGGCTATTAATTAACTCTGAATAAGCACGCAAGACAGCCATTCTTTTTTGAACGACTTTATAAGAGACACACAGATGAAAAAAACCGCATTAGTTCTGAGCGCACTGGCATTCAGCATCGGTATGGCGATGGGCCCGGTTACGGCCAGCGCCGCTGAAACCGCGTCTTCCAGCACCCAGCAGTTGCCGAGCCTGGCGCCGATGCTGGAGAAGGTGATGCCTTCCGTCGTGAGCATTAACGTTGAGGGCAGCACCACGGTCAATACGCCGCGCATGCCGCAACAGTTCCAACAGTTCTTCGGTGAAGATTCGCCGTTCTGCCAGGACGGTTCACCGTTCCAGGGCTCGCCGATGTGTCAGGGCGCTGAACAGCCCGGATCGGATGGCCAGCAGCCGCAGGGCACACAGCAGAAATTCCAGGCGCTGGGCGCTGGGGTGGTTATCGATGCCGCCAAGGGCTATGTGGTGACCAACAATCACGTGGTGGACAACGCCAACAAGATCCAGGTGCAACTGAGCGACGGCCGCCGTTTCGACGCCAAAGTGATCGGCAAGGATCCGCGTTCCGACATCGCCCTGATCCAGCTGAAAGATTTCAAGAACCTGACGGCGATCAAGATGGCGGACTCCGATCAGCTGCGCGTCGGCGATTACACCGTGGCGATCGGCAACCCGTACGGGCTGGGTGAAACCGCCACCTCGGGCATCGTGTCCGCCCTGGGGCGCAGCGGCCTGAACATCGAAAACTACGAAAACTTTATTCAGACCGATGCGGCAATCAACCGCGGCAATTCCGGCGGCGCGCTGGTTAACCTGAACGGCGAGCTGATCGGCATCAACACCGCGATCCTGGCGCCGGACGGCGGCAACATCGGCATCGGCTTCGCCATTCCGAGCAATATGGTGAAAAACCTGACGGCGCAAATGGTCGAGTATGGCCAGGTGAAACGCGGCGAGCTGGGCATCATGGGCACCGAGCTGAACTCGGAGCTGGCCAAGGCGATGAAGGTCGACGCGCAGCGCGGCGCCTTCGTCAGCCAGGTAATGCCGAAATCTTCCGCCGCGAAGGCGGGCATCAAGGCCGGTGACGTGATCGTCACCATGAACGGCAAGGCCATCTCCAGCTTCGCCTCGTTCCGGGCGGAGATCGGCACGTTGCCGGTCGGCAGCAAGATGTCGCTGGGCATTATTCGCGACGGCAAGCCGGTAACGATTGACGTCACGCTGGAGCAAAGCGCGCAGACCCAGGTGGCCTCGGGCAATATCTACACCGGCATTGAAGGCGCCGAGCTGAGCAATACCCAGGTCGGCAACGTGAAAGGCGTCAAGGTCGACAGCGTGAAAGCCGGCAGCGCCGCCGCACGCATCGGCCTGAAAAAGGGCGACGTGATCCTGGGCGTGAACCAACAGCCGATCCAGAACCTGGGCGAGCTGCGTAAAATCCTCGACAGCAAACCGTCGGTGCTGGCGTTGAATATTCAGCGCGGCGATAGCCAGCTGTACCTGCTGGCGCAGTGATAAACGTCAGGCGCTAAAAGCAACAAAGGCACGCTACGGCGTGCCTTTTTGCATTATGGCATGAGGATTCAGGCCGGTTGCGCCAGATGCGCGCGCGCCGCGTGGATCACCAGTTCAATCTCATCCAACAGCTCCAGCCACTCCGGCTCCAGCTCGTCGTTGGTGATGCCCTGGCGCAGCTGCCGCTCGAGGTAGAAACACAGCTGCTTGAGGCGCGGCACGCCGCTGTAGCTGCAGCTGCCGTGCAGCTTATGGACCAGGTCGAGGATCTCGTCGTCGTGTTGCCCCTCGAGCAGCGCCTGCACCCGTTCGCGCACCTGCGGCAGGAAATCGAGCAGCATTTGCAGCAGATCGCGCGCCAGATCCGGCTTATTGGCCGCCTGGCGCAGCGCCAGCGGCCAGTCGAGCGACAGCGGGGCATCGTCGGCGACGGCGCTTTCCACGTCGCCGCTGTGGTAGCGCGACAGCACGCGGGTCAGCATTTTCTCGTCGATCGGCTTGGCCAGGTAGTCGTCCATCCCCGCCTGCAGCAGATGCTCGCGTTCGCCGCTGGCGGCATGGGCAGTGACGGCGACGATCGGCGTGGAGTTGTGGTGCGGCAGTTGGCGGATCAGTTCGCTGGCGTGAATGCCGTCCATCTTCGGCATTTGAATGTCCATCAGGATCAGATCCAGCACGTTGTTGCGCGCCAGCGCCAGCGCTTCCTCACCGCTCTCGCACAGCAGCGTTTTTTCCACCTGTTCGCCCAGCAGCGTGCCGATCAGCTTCAGGTTGGCCGGGTTGTCGTCGACCGCCATCACCGTCAGCGGCAGACGTTTGCGCTCAGGCGGGGCGGCGAGCCGATCGGGCGTTTCCATTCTCAGCAGCGGGAACAGACGCGTGCTGGTGATAGGCTTGATCAGGCAGCCGAGCGCGCCTTGTTGCTTAAGCAGCTCGGCGTCGATCTGCGCCTGGCACGGCAGCGCCAGAATGACCCGATCGGCCAGCTTCAGCGAGGCCAACAATTTGTCCTGATGCTGCGCCATGTTGTCGCGGAACGGGATCGGCACGCCGGCCAGCAGGAAATCGTAATGGCCTGACGGCAGCTGGCCCAGCGTCGGCGAGTGGGTGATCACCAGCTGCGTGACGCTAAGCATGTTGAGCGTCGCCTGTGCCGCCGTCGGGTTGGACTCGATGTAGGCGAGCGTTTTGCCGTTCAGATCCGGCAGGTTCGGCGCCAGCGACAGCATGCCCTCGTTCAGATCCAGCGTGATGTGGAACCAGAAGGTCGAGCCGCGATTCAGCTGGCTGTGGAAGCAGATGTCGCCGCCCATCTCCTTCACCAGCTTTTGCGTGATCACCAACCCCAGCCCGGTGCCGCCGTGGCGGCGGGAGATGCTGGCGTCCGCCTGACGGAACGCCTGGAACAGCTGCGACTGCTGGCGTTCGGAGATGCCGATGCCGGTGTCGTGGATCTGCACTTCCACTTCCACCCGGCGCTCCAGCTGTTTGCGCAGCTCGACGCGAATATCGATATTGCCGGTTTCGGTGAACTTGATGGCGTTGCCCAGCAGGTTGGTGATGATTTGCTGCAGGCGCAGCGAGTCGCCGATCACCTGCTCCGGCACGTCGTTGTGCACATCCAGCGTCAGCTCCAACCCTTTGTCATGTGCGCTGGGGGCCAGCAGCACCACCACTTCGTCCAGCGTTTCGCGCAGGGCGAACGGAATATGCTCCAGCACCAGTTTGCCGGCCTCCAGCTTGGAGAAGTCCAGCACGTCATTGATGATGGTCAGCAGGTTGTTGGCCGAGCGCTCGATGGTCTGCAAATAGTCGGTCTGGGTCGCGCTCAGATCGGTTTTCAGCATCTGGCGGGTAAAACCGATCACGCCGTTGAGCGGGGTACGCAGCTCGTGAGACATGTTGGCCAGGAATTCGGACTTGATGCGCGCCGCCTCCTGCGCGCGTTTTTTCGCCAGATCCAGTTCGACGTTCTGGATCTCCATCTGCTCCAGAGTTTCACGCAGGTCAGACGTGGCTTGATCGATGTTCTGCTGCATCTCTTCGTGATAGGCGGTGAGCGACATCGCCATCGAGTTGATGCCGTTCTTCAGCATGTGCAGCTCGCCGAGCATGTAGCCCTCCACGCGGCTGTCGAGCTGGCCGCGGCGGATGCGATCGACGGTGTTCACCATGTTGCGGATCGGGCCGGTCACGTCGCGCATCAGGCGGTAAGCGAACAGGATGGCGATGCACATGCACAGCAGCAGCAGCAGGGTTGAGACGAACACCTCTTTATACTGCTGCAGCCGCACCGACTGCAGATCCAGCTCGATCGCCACATAGCCCAGGTTGTTGTCGGGGTGGCTGCCGCCGTCGGCGGTTTCATCCGGATACTGATTTTCCGACAGGATCGGCGTGCGCAGGATCAGCGAATCGCCGCGCCGGGTGAGCATCAGTTCGGTGGGCAACGGCACGCCTTTCGGCAACTGCAGCTGGGCGAAGTTGTGGTGATAATTGGAGGTGACGAACAGGTTGTTCTGCGCATCGAACACGGTGATCGAGCGCACGATGTCCGAATGGCGGCGGTGCAGCAGGCTGACCAGTTGCCTGACCGATTCGCGGCTGCGGAACGTCATGCCGTACTCGCTGGCTACCGCCAGCGGCTCGATGATGCTGGCGCCGGCGTCGACCAATTGCTCCTGCAGCTCGTTATAGCGGTGCACCACGAAGAAGGTGCTGAGCAGCAAACCAATCAGCAAGGTCGGGGCCAGAATCAGGATCATCATGCGCGCACGCAGGCTGTATTTGGTCATGGGATTCCAATGTGGGAGAATTGACAGCTGACACTAGCTTAATGAACCAGCACACAATCGACAAATATGGCGCAATTCTACTCTCCCAAACGCCGCGTGACGACCCGGCAGAGCTCACAAATCTTCACCGTGACGGTGAGCGATCTCGATCCTTTCGGCCAGGGCGTGGCGCGCCACGACGGCAAAGCGGTGTTCGTGCCGGGCGTATTGCCGGGCGAGCAGGCGGAAATCCAGCTGACCGAAGACAAGCGCCAGTTCGCCAAAGGCAAGCTCAAGCGCCTGCTGAGCCGCAGCCCGCAGCGGGTGGAGCCGCGCTGCCCGCATTTCGGCGTGTGCGGCGGCTGCCAGCAACAACATGCGGATGAGGCGCTGCAACAGCAGAGCAAGGCGGCGGCGCTGGTGCGCATGATCGCCCGCGAAACCGGAGTAACCCCGCAACAGGAACCGGTGCTCGCCGGCCCGGAATACGGCTATCGCCGCCGCGCCCGCCTGAGCCTGGCGTGGCAGCCGAAGCTGCAGCGCCTGATGATGGGGTTTCGACAGGCGGCCTCCAGCGAGCTGGTGGCGGTGGAGCACTGCCCGGTGCTGCGCCCGGAGCTGGAACAGCTGCTGGCGCCAGTGCGCGCCTGCCTGAGCGGGCTGCAGGCGGTGCGGCGGCTGGGGCATGTGGAGCTGGTGCTGGCGGATAACGGCCCGCTGCTGGTGCTGCGCCATCTCGATGCCCTGAAAGAGGCGGATCGCCAGGCGCTGTTGGCGTTTGGCGAGCGGGAAAAGGTCGCCGTTTATCTGGCGCCGGACAGCGATCGGGTGGAAAAACTGTGCGGTGAAACGCCGTATTATCAGGTTGACGGGCTACGCTTAGACTTCAGTCCGCGCGACTTTATTCAGGTCAATGACGCCGTAAACCAACAAATGGTGGCGCAGGCCCTTGAATGGCTCGACATTCAACCCAATGATCGGGTGCTGGACCTGTTCTGCGGCATGGGGAATTTCACCCTGCCGCTGGCGCGCCGCGCCGCTGCGGTGGTGGGCATCGAAGGTGTTGCCACGCTGGTAGCGAATGGGCAATATAATGCACATAAGAATAAGCTGAATAATGCGTCGTTCTTCCATGAGAATCTGGAGGACGACGTTGAGCGGCAACCTTGGGCAGCACAAGGGTTTGATAAGGTGATGCTGGATCCCGCCCGCGCCGGTGCGGCCGGGGTGATGTCACACATTGTAAAACTGGCGCCGGCGCGGGTGGTGTATGTTTCCTGTAACCCCACCACGCTGGCTCGCGACAGCAACGTGCTGTTGAACGCCGGTTATCGTCTTGCGCGCGTGCGGATGTTGGATATGTTTCCGCACACGGGGCATCTTGAATCAATGGCGCTGTTTATCAACGAGCGCGCGCCAGAGGTCGCTGCAAAGTAGGGAGAAGTTATGGTTGCGGTAAGAAGTGCACATCTGAATACGGCGGGTGAGTTCGCTCTCGATGAGTGGATCGCCGGCTTGGGGCTACCCAACCCGCAGTCATGTGAGCGATTGGCCGCAACCTGGCGTTATTGTGAGCAGCAGACCCAAAACCATCCCGACGCCTCGCTGCTGTTGTGGCGCGGCCTGGAGATGGTGGAAATCCTCTCGACGCTGAGCATGGACAACGACAGCATGCGCGCCGCGCTGCTGTTTCCGCTGGTGGATGCCGGCATTGTGCAGGAAGAGATCCTGACGGAAACGTTCGGCAAGGGTATCGTCGCCCTGGTGCATGGCGTGCGGGACATGGACGCCATTCGCCAACTGAAAGCCACCCAAAACGATTCGATGGCCTCCGAACAGGTCGACAACGTGCGCCGCATGCTGCTGGCGATGGTGGAGGATTTCCGCTGCGTCGTCATCAAGCTGGCGGAGCGCATCGCCCACCTGCGCGAGGTGAAAGACGCGCCGGAAGACGAACGCGTGCTGGCGGCGAAAGAGTGTTCCAACATCTATGCGCCGTTGGCTAACCGGCTCGGCATCGGCCAGCTGAAGTGGGAGCTGGAGGATTTCTGCTTCCGCTACCTGCACCCGGAAGAATACAAGCGCATCGCCAAGCTGCTGCATGAGCGCCGCATCGATCGCGAACAGTTCATCGACGATTTCGTCGCCGGGCTGCGCGCCGAGATGGCCAAAGAAGGCATTCGGGTGGAGATCTACGGCCGGCCGAAACACATCTACAGCATCTGGCGCAAGATGCAGAAAAAGCACCTGGCGTTCGACGAACTGTTCGACGTGCGCGCGGTGCGCATCGTGGCGGAGCGTCTGCAGGATTGCTATGCGGCATTGGGCATCGTGCATACCCACTTCCGCCATCTGCCGGATGAGTTCGACGACTACGTCGCCAACCCCAAACCCAACGGCTACCAGTCGATCCACACCGTGGTGCTGGGGCCGCGCGGCAAAACCGTCGAGATTCAGATCCGCACCCGGCAAATGCACGAAGACGCCGAACTGGGGGTGGCCGCGCACTGGAAGTACAAAGAGGGCGCGGGGGTTACCGTGCGCTCCGGCTATGAAGAGCGCATCGCCTGGCTGCGTAAGCTGATCGCCTGGCAGGAAGAGATGGCGGACTCCGGCGAGATGCTCGACGAAGTGCGCAGCCAGGTGTTCGACGATCGGGTCTATGTCTTTACCCCGAAAGGCGACGTGGTCGATCTGCCGGCCGGCTCCACGCCGCTCGATTTCGCCTACCACATTCACAGCGACGTTGGTCACCGCTGCATCGGCGCCAAGATCGGCGGCCGCATCGTGCCGTTTACCTATCAACTGAAGATGGGCGATCAGATTGAGATCATCACCCAGAAACAGCCGAACCCGAGCCGCGACTGGCTGAACCCGAACCTGGGCTACGTGACCACCAGCCGCGGGCGCTCGAAGATCCACAACTGGTTCCGCAAGCAGGATCGCGACAAGAACATTCTCGCCGGCCGCCAGATGTTGGACAACGAGCTGGAACACCTCGGCATCAGCCTGAAAGAGGCCGAGAAGCTGCTGATCCCGCGCTACAACATGAACTCGCTGGACGAGGTGCTGGCGGCGATCGGCGGCGGGGACATTCGCCTGAACCAGATGGTGAATTTCCTGCAGGGCAAGTTCAACAAGCCGAGCGCCGAAGAGCAGGATCGCGAGGCGCTGCGCCAGCTGGTGCTGCAGAAAGCGCCGCCGCCGGCCCGCAACAAGGATAACGGCCGCGTGGTGGTGGAGGGCGTGGGCAACCTGATGCACCACATCGCCCGCTGCTGCCAGCCGATCCCGGGCGACGACATCGTCGGCTTTATCACCCAGGGGCGCGGCATCTCGATCCACCGTGCGGACTGCGATCAGCTGGCCGATTTGCAATCGCATGCGCCGGAGCGCATCGTCGATGCGGTGTGGGGCGAAAGCTACTCCAGCGGTTATTCGCTGGTGGTGCGCGTGATGGCCAACGATCGCAGCGGGCTGCTGCGCGATATCACCACCATTCTGGCCAACGAAAAGGTCAACGTGCTGGGCGTCGCCAGCCGCAGTGATACCAAGAAGCAGTTGGCCACCATCGATATGGACATCGAAATTTATAACCAGCAGGTGCTGGGCCGGGTGCTGGCGAAGCTGAACCAGCTGCCGGACGTGATAGACGCCAAGCGTCTGCACGGCAACTAACTCCTGCGCCTTTCGGGCCGCATCCGAGGTCGATGCGGCCCGAACTCCATCAGTTCCGGCGGACATGTCCGTGCGCCCCCATTTTCTCAGAGATTTTTTATGACCCAATCCACTTCGTTGCAGCGCCTGCTGAACATCATGAAAACGCTGCGCGACCCGCAGAACGGTTGCTCATGGGACCGTAAGCAAACCTTCGCCACCATCGCGCCCTACACGCTGGAAGAGACTTACGAAGTGCTGGACGCCATCGAACGGCAGGACTACGCCGATCTGCGCGACGAACTGGGCGACTTGCTGTTTCAGGTAGTGTTCTACGCTCAGATGGGGCAGGAACAGGGGCTGTTCGATTTTGATGAGGTGTGTACTGCCATCAGCGACAAGCTGGAGCGCCGTCATCCGCACATCTTCGGCGACGCCGAGGGCGGAGACAGCGAAGCCGTGGCGGCGCGCTGGGAGCAGCTCAAGGCCGGCGAGCGCGCCGAAAAAGCGCTGCACTCGGTGCTGGACGACATTCCGCAGGCGTTGCCGGCGTTGATGAAGGCGCACAAGATCCAAAAACGCTGCGCCTCGGTCGGCTTCGACTGGAACACGCTGGGCCCGGTGCTGGACAAAGTGTATGAAGAGATCGACGAAGTGATGCACGAAGCCCGCCAGGCGGTGGTCGATGAGAGCAAGCTGGAAGAGGAGATCGGCGATCTGCTGTTCGCCACGGTGAACCTCTCGCGCCATTTGGGCCACAAGGCCGAGAACGCATTGCAGGCGGCCAACCGCAAGTTCGAACGCCGCTTCCGCGAGGTGGAGGCGATCGTCAAGCAACGCGGGCTACGCTTGGAAGACGCCACGCTGGAGCAGATGGAAGATGCCTGGCAACAGGTGAAGAAATCTGAAATCTGATGCGCTTCCGGCGTTCATGGCGCCGGGTGAACATGAAGGACGTTCCGCGCAGACAAAGGAAGGTGGCGTCATGATCAAGAGGCTAATGCTTTTAGCATGTTTTTTCCCCGGTTTCAGCATGGCGTCTCCTCCTGCTGATGTTGGGCGGTTGCGGTATGATGAACGCAGGCTGCCATTAGTCGATGTGCAGATCGATAACCGGTTACACACGCTCATGCTGGATACCGGCAGCTCAGAAGGGATACACCTTTATCAACACGATCTGGAGCGTCTGGTAGAGCAACCGAGTCTGAAGGCGGTGCGGCTGGCGCCTCGGCGGTTGAGAGATCTCTCTGGCGGTGAAAATCAGGTGCCTGCCTGGCGGATTAGTCGGCTGTTCATTGGCAATATCCCGTTTAACGACGTCGAAGCGGTGAGTTTTAAGCCCTGGGGACTCAGCCTGGGAAACGAGCTGCCGGTAAGTGAAGTGATGGGGCTTGGGTTGTTCCGCGATCGAAAGGTGCTGATGGATTTCGAAAACGACCGCTTGCAAATGTTGACTCATCTGCCTTCAGACATTGCAATATGGGCTTCATATCCATTCGAACAGACCGATGAGGGGCTGAGCGTGACGGCCTTCGTTGGCAATAAACCGTTGCGCCTGATTGTTGATACCGGCGCCAGCCATTCTCTTTTGTTTGCCGCAGGCTTGCCGGCTGGCCTCTTGTTTTCCGGCTGTCGTTCCATTGAGCCTGAGGCCGAGAACCTGGATTGCCGAGTGACCAGATTCACCTTGACCGATCGCCGGGGCCGGCATCACAACGATTTGGCCATCGTTACCGAAGGCCCAACGTCTGAGGCGCTGGGTTTTGATGGTCTGCTGGGGATGGGCTTTATGCGGGGTCATCGTGTGATTATTGATATGCCTGAGCGCAGGCTCTACATCAGTCGTTAACCCGATGCGCCTCGCTCCCAGGCTAATCGGGTTTAGGGAAGCTGAACCGCCGCTACAATGTTGATCGACGACAAGGTTCACTCAAGCTGAAACGGTTAAGCTTACGGTCAGGTCACAGGCGCAGGGCTGCCGTCGGCAGCAAAAGGCCAACAAACTGAAATCTAAGGTGTTTTATCGCTCGAGAGGGGCGGTAAAAAGAAATTTTCTCCGCTAACCCTTTGTATTTCCTGGAGGGTTTTGGGCGCGCCGGCGGAGTAAACCCTGATGAACACGGGAGGGCGGCCGAGATGATGGACAGCAAAACGATCGTTTGTAGGTCAGGAGAGGTTCGGGTATACTACTTTCCCGTCCTGGTTCTTCCATCGTCTTTAAACCTAAACTCTCAGGTTCAGCATGACAACTAATTATATTTTTGTGACCGGCGGGGTCGTATCCTCTCTGGGTAAAGGCATTGCCGCAGCCTCTCTGGCGGCTATTCTTGAAGCCCGTGGCCTCAACGTTACCATCATGAAACTGGACCCGTACATCAACGTGGATCCGGGCACCATGAGCCCGATTCAGCATGGGGAAGTTTTCGTCACCGAAGACGGCGCAGAAACCGATCTGGATTTGGGTCACTACGAGCGCTTCATCCGCACCAAAATGTCGCGTCGCAACAACTTCACCACCGGCCGCATCTACTCCGACGTGCTGCGTAAAGAACGCCGCGGCGACTATCTGGGCGCGACCGTGCAGGTCATTCCGCACATCACCAACGCGATCAAAGAACGCATCATCGAAGGCGGCGAAGGCCACGATGTGGTGCTGGTGGAAATCGGCGGCACCGTCGGCGATATCGAATCGCTGCCGTTCCTCGAAGCCATCCGTCAGATGGCGGTGGAAGTGGGCCGCGAGCACACCCTGTACATGCACCTGACGCTGGTGCCGTACATGGCGGCGGCGGGCGAAGTGAAAACCAAGCCGACCCAGCATTCCGTAAAAGAGCTGCTTTCCATCGGTATTCAGCCTGATGTGCTGATTTGCCGTTCCGACCGCGCGGTTCCTGCTAACGAACGCGCGAAAATCGCGCTTTTCTGCAACGTGCCGGAAAAAGCAGTTATCTCTCTGAAAGACGTTGATTCTATTTATAAAATCCCAGGCCTATTGAAATCTCAGGGGCTGGACGATTATATTTGTAAACGATTCAGCCTGAACGCGCCGGAAGCCAACCTGGCCGAATGGGAACAGGTGATCTACGAAGAAGCCAATCCGGGCGGCGAAGTGACCATCGGTATGGTCGGCAAATACGTTGAGTTGCCGGACGCCTACAAGTCGGTGATCGAAGCGCTGAAGCACGGCGGGCTGAAAAACCGTCTGACCGTGAACATCAAGCTGATCGACTCGCAGGACGTGGAAACCCGCGGCGTGGAAGTGCTGAAAGGGCTGGACGCGATCCTGATCCCGGGCGGCTTCGGCTACCGCGGCGTGGAAGGCAAAGTGATGACCGCACGCTATGCGCGCGAGAACAACATTCCTTACCTGGGCATTTGCCTGGGCATGCAGGTGGCGTTGATGGAGTTCGCTCGAAACGTGGCGGGGATGGAGAACGCCAACTCCACCGAGTTTATGCCAGACTGTAAGTACCCGGTGGTGGCGTTGATCACCGAATGGCGCGATGAAGACGGCAACGTCGAAGTGCGCAGCGAAGAAAGCGATTTGGGCGGTACGATGCGCGTAGGTGGCCAACAGTGCAACCTGAGCGACAACAGCCTGGTGCGTCAGCTGTACGGCGAACCGACCATTGTCGAGCGTCATCGTCACCGTTACGAAGTTAACAACATGCTGTTGAAGCAGATCGAAGCCGCAGGGCTGCGTGTCGCCGGTCGTTCCGCCGACAACAAGCTGGTCGAGATCATTGAACTGCCGAATCACCCGTGGTTTGTGGCCTGTCAATTCCACCCGGAATTTACATCGACGCCGCGTGATGGGCATCCGCTGTTCGCCGGCTTCGTGAAAGCCGCAGGCGAGCATCAGAAGCGCCAGGTGAAATAAAATATTTGGTAGGCGGCGCGCGGTGAGAACCGCGCGCTGTTTGTCTGGAGTTTTAGTTTAACTTGTACTGAGGAAAACCTAATGTCCAAAATCGTTAAAGTCATCGGTCGTGAAATCATCGACTCCCGCGGTAACCCGACTGTTGAAGCCGAAGTTCATCTGGAAGGCGGTTTCGTCGGCCTGGCTGCTGCGCCGTCAGGTGCTTCTACCGGTTCCCGCGAAGCGCTGGAACTGCGTGACGGTGACAAGTCTCGTTTCCTGGGTAAAGGCGTACTGAAAGCCGTTGCTGCAGTAAACGGTCCGATTGCTCAGGCAGTACTGGGTAAAGATGCCAAAGACCAGGCGAACATCGACAAGATCATGATCGAGCTGGACGGCACCGAAAACAAATCCAACTTCGGCGCCAACGCCATTCTGGCGGTTTCCCTGGCAGCAGCGAAAGCGGCCGCAGCCTCTAAAGGCATGCCGCTGTACGAGCACATCGCTGAACTGAACGGCACCCCAGGCAAATTCTCCATGCCACTGCCGATGATGAACATCATCAACGGCGGCGAGCACGCTGACAACAACGTCGACATTCAGGAATTCATGATTCAGCCGGTTGGCGCGAAGACCCTGAAAGAAGCGGTGCGCATCGGTTCCGAAGTGTTCCACCACCTGGCGAAAGTTCTGAAAGCCAAAGGCATGAACACCGCCGTGGGCGACGAAGGCGGCTATGCGCCAAACCTGGGCTCCAACGCCGAAGCGCTGGCGGTTATCGCTGAAGCGGTAAAAGCGGCGGGCTACGAGCTGGGCAAAGACGTCACTCTGGCGATGGACTGCGCGGCTTCCGAATTCTACAAAGACGGTAAATACGTGCTGGCCGGCGAAGGCAACAAAGCCTTCACTTCCGAAGAGTTCACTCACTTCCTGGAAGAGCTGACCAAACAGTACCCAATCGTGTCTATCGAAGACGGCCTGGATGAATCTGACTGGGCGGGCTTCGCTTACCAGACCAAAGTGCTGGGCGACAAAATTCAGCTGGTGGGCGACGACCTGTTCGTGACCAACACCAAGATCCTGAAAGAAGGCATCGAGAAAGGCATCGCTAACTCCATCCTGATCAAATTCAACCAGATCGGTTCTCTGACCGAAACGCTGGCGGCTATCAAGATGGCGAAAGACGCCGGCTACACCGCGGTGATCTCTCACCGTTCCGGTGAAACCGAAGACGCAACCATCGCCGACCTGGCGGTAGGTACTGCAGCTGGCCAGATCAAAACCGGTTCCATGAGCCGTTCTGACCGCGTTGCCAAGTACAACCAACTGATCCGTATCGAAGAAGCGCTGGGTGACCGTGCGCCGTTCAACGGCCTGAAAGAAGTTAAAGGCCAGTAAGTTCGACCGATTCGGTTGTTAAATAAAAACCCGCTGCGGCGGGTTTTTTTATGGCCGGCGTTTGGCCAAAAGCGCAATAAAAACCCGCCGCAGCGGGTTTTATCAGAAGCGAGCGTTACATCTGCTGCGTTGCCGCGCTCACCGGCGAGCCGCCGCCTTTCTTGCGCACCCACAGCCAGTAAGCCACGGTGAGTAAAGCGATCCACACCAGCCCGACGTACAGCGCGATGCGGCTCTCTTCGAAGTAGCCGAGCAGGCCGATGACAAATGCCATAAAGGCGGTCGCCAATGCCGGCGCCACTGGCCACCACGGCACCGGGAAGCTCAACTGGCGCGTTTCTTCCAGCGACAGCGTGCGGCGCATGACGATCTGCGACAGCAGGATCATCAGCCACACCCAGACGGTGGCGAAGGTGGCGATCGAAGCGATGATCATGAAGACCTTCTCCGGGATCAGGTAGTTGAGCACCACCGCCAACAGCAGGGCGACCGACATCACCAGCACCGTCATCCATGGCACGCCGCTGGCGGTCAGTTTGGTGAAGCTGCGCGGCGCCTGGCCGTCCTGCGCCATGCCGTACATCATGCGGCCGGCGCCGAAGATATCGCTGTTGATGGCCGAAATGGCGGCGGTGATCACTACCACGTTCAGCACGTTGGCGGCGGAGCTGATGCCGAGGTTGCTGAAGATCTCAACGAACGGGCTGCCGTTCTGGCCGATGCTGTTCCACGGATAGATAGCCATCAGCACCGTCAGCGTCAGCACGTAAAACAGCAGGATGCGCACCGGCACGGCGTTGATCGCCTTCGGCAGCACTTTGGCGGGGTCTTTCGCCTCGCTGGCGGTAATGCCGATGATCTCGATGCCGCCGAAGGCGAACATCACCACCGCCAATGACGCGACCACGCCGCCGATGCCGTTAGGCATAAAGCCGCCGTGTTGCCACAGGTTGCTGATGCCGGTGGCGTGCTGGGTTTGCCCGAAACCGAACAGCATTACCGCTGCACCGCCGACGATCATCGCCACGATGGCGGCGACCTTGACCAGCGACAGCCAGAACTCCAGCTCGCCGAAGACCTTGACACTGCACAGGTTGAGCGCGCCGATAAACAGGATGATGCTGAGCACCCAAACCCACTGAGCGACGTCCGGGAACCACAGCCCCATATAGATGCCGAAGGCGGTGACGTCCGCCAGGGCGACGATCACCATTTCGAAGGTGTAGGTCCAGCCGGTGAGGAACCCGGCCAGCGGGCCGAGATAGTGGCTGGCGTAGTGGCCGAACGAGCCGGAAACCGGCTGATGCACCGCCATTTCACCCAGCGCGCGCATCACCATGAATACCGCCGCGCCGCCCACCAGATAGGCCAGCAGCACCGCCGGGCCGGCCAGTTGGATGGCGCCGGCGGAGCCGTAGAACAGGCCGGTGCCGATCGCCGAGCCGAGAGCCATGAAACGGATATGCCGCGCGTTTAGTCCGCGTCTGAGTTGTGTCGTTTCGTTACGCATGTTGTTTCCCGTTAAGTGTTTGCCGAACAGGCACGCGCTGCCCGCACCGGGTGGAACGCACCCGGCGGGGCAGAACAAACTGCGTGATTCAGTGTGTGATGATTATGCCTGGCTAGGCAGCAGCGCCGCAGGCAGCAGCGATGTCAGGTGACCGGCCGCCAAGAGTTGGCTGGCGGCTTCAATGTCGGGGGCGAAGAAACGATCCTTGTCGTAGAAACTGACATGCTCGCGCAGCAGACGGCGCGCCTGCTCCAGACCTTCCGAGGTCTTCAGGCCGTTGCGGAAATCCAGGCCCTGGCAGGCGGCCAGCCATTCGACCGCCAGAATGCCGCGCACGTTGTCCGCCATGCTCCACAGGCGGCGACCGGCGGCCGGCGCCATGGAGACGTGGTCTTCCTGGTTGGCGGAGGTCGGGATGCTGTCGACGCTCGACGGATGCGCCAGCGCTTTGTTTTCGCTGGCCAGCGCCGCGGCGGTGACCTGAGCGATCATGAAGCCGGAGTTCACGCCGCCGTTTTCCACCAGGAACGGCGGCAGTTGCGACATGTGTTTGTCCATCATCAGCGAGATGCGGCGTTCGGACAGCGAACCGATTTCGGCAAACGCCAGCGCCAGGTTATCGGCGGCCATCGCTAGCGGTTCGGCGTGGAAGTTGCCGCCGGACAGCACGTCGCCCTGTTCGGCGAACACCAGCGGGTTATCGGAGACGGCGTTGGCTTCGATTTCCAGCACCTCGGCGGCCTGGCGGATCTGCGTCAGGCAGGCGCCCATCACCTGCGGCTGGCAGCGCAGGGAGTAAGGATCCTGCACTTTTTCGCAGTTGCGGTGCGAGTCGGAGACTTCGCTGCGCGCGCCGAGCAGGTGGCGGTAGGCGAGGGCGGCGTCGATCTGGCCGCGCTGGCCGCGCACCTCATGGATACGCGCATCGAACGGGCTGCGGGAGCCCAGCGCCGCTTCCACCGTCAGGCTGCCCGCCACGGTCGCGGCGGCGAACAGGTCTTCCGCGTCGAACAGGCCGCGCAGCGCGAAGGCGGCGGAAACCTGAGTGCCGTTCAGCAGCGCCAGGCCCTCTTTCGCCGCCAGCGTCAGCGGTTTCAGACCGGCCTTGGCCAGCGCTTCGGTCGCCGGCAGCCATTGGCCCTGATGACGCGCCTGGCCTTCGCCCAGCAGCACCAGGCTCATGTGCGCCAGCGGCGCCAGGTCGCCGGAGGCGCCGACCGAGCCCTTCAGCGGGATATGCGGATAAACTTCGGCGTTGACCAGCGCGATCAGCGCCTGGATGACTTCCAGACGGATGCCGGAGAAGCCGCGAGACAGGCTGTTGATTTTCAGCACCATGATCAGGCGCACCAGATTGTCGTCGGTGGGCTCGCCCACGCCGGCGGCGTGTGACAGCACGATCGAACGCTGCAGGTTTTCCAAATCGTCGCGGGCGATGCGGGTCGAAGCCAGCAGGCCAAACCCGGTGTTGATGCCGTAAGTGGTGCGGTTTTCTTCAACGATGCGTTCCACGCAGGCCACGCTCTGCTGGATAGGGCCGTAGGCGTTGTCGTCCAGCGTCAGCGTCACCGGGTGTTGATACACGTCGCGTAGCTGGGCCAGCGTCAGTTTGCCTGGGCGAATAGTCAGCGCTTTCATGCTTTTTCTCCTTGGGTCGCGGCAACCATCGGCAGGTTCAGGCCTTGCTCGCGGGCGCAGTCGATAGCGATATCGTAACCGGCGTCGGCGTGACGCATGACCCCGGTAGCCGGGTCATTGTGCAGGACGCGGGCAATGCGCTCGGCGGCTTCGTCGGTGCCGTCGCAGACGATCACCATGCCGGAGTGTTGGGAGAAGCCCATGCCGACGCCGCCGCCGTGGTGCAGGGAAACCCAGGTGGCGCCGCTGGCGGTATTCAGCAGCGCGTTCAGCAGCGGCCAGTCGGAAACGGCATCGGAGCCGTCTTTCATCGCTTCGGTTTCACGGTTCGGGCTGGAAACGGAGCCGGAATCCAGATGGTCGCGGCCGATGACGATCGGAGCGGACAGTTCGCCGCGGCGCACCATCTCGTTGAACGCCAGGCCCAGCTTGGCGCGCTGGCCGAGGCCAACCCAGCAGATGCGCGCCGGCAGGCCCTGGAAGCTGATGCGCTCGCGCGCCATGTCCAGCCAGCGGTGCAGGTGCTCGTCATCCGGGATCAGCTCTTTCACCATGGCGTCGGTTTTGTAGATGTCCTGCGGATCGCCGGACAGCGCCGCCCAGCGGAACGGCCCGATGCCGCGGCAGAACAGCGGACGGATGTAGGCCGGCACGAAGCCCGGGAAGTCGAAGGCGTTGTCGACGCCGGTTTCTTTCGCCATCTGGCGAATGTTGTTGCCGTAGTCGAAGGTCGGCACGCCCATCTGCTGGAACGCCAGCATGGCTTTGACGTGATCGGCCATCGATTGCTTGGCGGCGGCGACCACTTTGGCTGGCTCGGTTTGCGCGCGCTGGCGATACTCTTCCCAGCTCCAGCCCTTCGGCAGGTAGCCGTTCAGCGGATCGTGGGCGCTGGTCTGGTCGGTGACCATGTCCGGGCGCACGCCGCGGCGCACCAGCTCAGGCAGGATTTCCGCCGCGTTGCCGCACAGAGCGATGGAGATGGCTTTGCCTTCTGAGGTGTATTTCTTGATGCGGGCCAGCGCGTCGTCCAGATCTTTGGCCTGCTCATCGACGTAGCGGGTTTTCAGACGGAAATCGATGCGGCTCTGCTGACATTCGATGTTCAGCGAGCAGGCGCCCGCCAGCGTCGCGGCCAGCGGCTGCGCGCCGCCCATGCCGCCCAGACCGGCGGTCAGCACCCAGCGCCCCTGCAGGCTGCCGTCGTAGTGCTGGCGGCCCGCTTCGACGAAGGTTTCATAGGTGCCCTGAACGATGCCCTGGCTGCCGATGTAGATCCAGCTGCCGGCGGTCATCTGGCCGTACATCGCCAGGCCTTTGGCGTCCAGCTCGTTGAAGTGTTCCCAGGTTGCCCAGTGCGGCACCAGGTTGGAGTTGGCGATCAGCACGCGCGGCGCGTTGCTGTGGGTTTTGAAGACGCCGACCGGTTTGCCGGACTGCACCAGCAGGGTTTCGTCTTCTTCCAGCGTTTTCAGGGTTTCGACGATCTTGTCGTAGCAATCCCAGTCGCGCGCGGCGCGGCCGATGCCGCCGTACACCACCAGCTCGTGTGGGTTCTCCGCAACTTCAGGATCGAGGTTGTTCATCAGCATGCGTAACGGCGCTTCGGTCAGCCAGCTTTTTGCGTTTAATTGTGTGCCGCGAGGCGCGCGTACATCGACATTGCGAACTTTGTTATTTGTAGTCACAGCAGTTTCCTCAAACAGTATCGGTGCAGATTCCATGCCGCGGTGGGGATGAGTACCACGGCATAACAATGCGTAGGGCTTATTAACATATACTTGTATGTACAAGCATATGCAACACTGACCAGTTGCCGCTGAAAAGTGGCATAAGAAAAAGTTATTTTCTTTTTATATCAGGTTGATATGCGATTTTTTATCGCCGGTCTCAGGTACGGAAAGCCGGAGAAAAGTGAGCTGTTCGGCAAAAATGAATTAAAGTTGACTCATTTTTGGGCGGCTAGTCACAATATTTTTACAGTCTGATTACAGTTGACGGCGGAGGATAAAAAAGCCCTATCACCGCGGGAAGAAAGCCCGCCGTGGGCGGGCTTGCAAAGGTCAGGCGGCCGGTTGCAGCATCGGCTTGCGGCTCATCTTGCACACCGTGGCGATGGCGGCGATCAGCGCCGGCACGCACAGGAACATCAGGATGCTCTGCACTTCCCACTGCATCGCCAGCAGTTGGGCGCCCATCATGGTGCCGGCGACGCCGCCGAAGCGGCCGATGCCCTGCATCCAGGCGATGCCGGTGGCGCGGCTGTGGGTCGGGTAGAAGGTCGCCGCCAGCGTTTGCAGCCCGGACTGCGCGCCGTTCATGGTGACGCCCATCAGGAAGATGAAGGCGCCCAGCAGCACGATCTGTTTATCCTCGGTGGCCATCGCCACGATCAGCAGGGCGGTGACGACAAAGCCGCTCGAGACCACTTTGTGCGCATTCCAGCGGTCCATCAACCAGCCGGCCACCAGGATGCCCAGCGTGCCGCCGAAGGTGAACAGCGAGGTGAGCATCGCCGATTGCTCCAACTGATAGCCCAATCCCTGCATCAGGATTGGCATCCAGCTCAGCAACACGTAGTAGATCACCAGCCCCATAAAGTAGGTCAGCCACAGCATCAGCGTGCCGAGCAGGTAAGGGCGGCTGAACAGCAGGCCGACGCTGGTCTTGGTCTGCGCCAGCTTCTCTTCGTACAGATAAAAACGCGTCACGCCGTCGAGGCTCCGGCTAACGAAGCGCTGCGCGATGCGCTTGATCTTCGCCGCATCCTGGCCGCGGTTAACCATATATTTAACCGACTCCGGCAGCAGCAGGATCAGCAGGACAGTCAATACCAGCGGCGCGATGGCGCCGAGCAGCAGCACGCTGTGCCAGCCGTAGTTCGGGATCAGCCACGATGAAATGGCGCCGCCGCCGGCCGCGCCCAGCGGAAAACCGCAGTACATGGTGTTGATCGCCAGCGAACGGCAGCGCTGCGGCGCGTATTCGGAGATCAAGGTAATGGCGTTGGGCATCGCCGCCCCCAGCCCGAGACCGGTGAGGAAGCGCCACAGCGTCAGGCTGTTGAGCGAACCGGCGTAGGCGGTGGCCAGGCTCGACAGGCCGAAGAACAGGCAGGAAAACACCAGCACGCGCTTGCGGCCGATGCGGTCGGAGATCGGCCCGGCGATCAGCGCGCCGAGCGACAGCCCCAGCAGCGCAGCGCTCAGCACCGGCCCCAGATCCTGCTTCACGATGCCCCAGTCTTTGGCGACCGAGGGGGCGATATAGCCCATGGCGGCGGTATCGAAACCGTCGATGGCGAGGATCAGAAATCCGAGAATGATCAGTGTCCAGTGAAACAGCGAAAACTTGCTGTCGTCGATGGCCTGTTGAATGTTTAACTCGCTGGTGGAATGAGTCATGGCACCCTCTAAACGCAGATGTAGTCGTGATGGATGGAACGTGGCCGAAACTGGCGCTCGGCTTGTGTTTGCTTGTATATACATCTGCGCGTCGGCGCTTTATGTCAAATATAATTATCTTATTTGTTAACTGCGTGTTGTTTTCTGTGGAGCAGGTTGCACCGCCGATGAAAGGCCAAAGACCGGTTCACAAATTAAATGAACGCCCTTGGCGGTGAGATATGCTGACGGCGGCGCGGAGGATAAAATTTAATACAATTTTGGCCGTTTGGTCGCCGGGCCGGAATCTGCGATAATCGCTTTTTACTTTTCCAGATTGAGAAACCGATGCAGTACCCGATCAACGAGATGTTCCAAACCTTGCAGGGCGAAGGCTTTTTCACCGGCGTTCCGGCCATTTTCATCCGCCTGCAGGGCTGCCCGGTAGGGTGCAGCTGGTGCGACACCAAACATACCTGGGAAAAGGAAGCCCATCGGGAAGTCGACCTGCAACGGATCCTGGTCAAAACAGAAGAGAGCGACGCCTGGGGCAATGCCGGCGCCGAGCAGCTGTTGGCGGTGATGCGCCAACAAGGTTACACCGCGCGCCATGTGGTGATCACCGGCGGTGAACCCTGCATCTACGATCTGGCGCCGTTGACCGAGCTGTTCGAACAGCACGGCTACCGTTGCCAGATTGAAACCAGCGGCACCCACGAAATTCGCTGCTCCGCCAACACCTGGGTGACGGTTTCGCCCAAGGTGAATATGCGCGGCGGCATGAAGGTGCTGGATCAGGCGCTGCGGCGCGCCGACGAGGTGAAGCATCCGGTGGCGCGCGAGCGCGATATCGAGGCGCTGGATGCGCTGCTGGCGACGCTGCAGGACGATAAGGCGCGCATTATCGCGCTGCAGCCGATCAGCCAGAAAGAAGAGGCGACCCGCCTGTGCATCGAAACCTGCATTGCGCGCAATTGGCGGCTGTCGATGCAGACCCACAAATATCTGAATATCGCCTGAGTTTTTTATTGGCCGCAGGCCTTCGAACGGGACGGGAGTTACGGTGAAAATTGTATCGCGTGCATTCGAGGCGGTGACGGAAGCGGAATTGCGGTCGATTCGTTCGTTGTTGTCCGACGCTTTCCCCGAGATAACCGACGGATTTTATCGGCGGCAGGTGCCGGCTTGCCTGGTGACCGCCACGGAAGGCGAGGCGATCGTCGGCCAACTGGCGGTGCATGAGCGGCCGGTGTTGATTGACGGTGAGGCCGAGGTGATCGGCATCATCGGGCTGGTGGCCGTGGCACACACGCATCGGCGCCGCGGCGTGGCCGCAAACATGCTGGTGAAGGCGCATGACTATTTGCGCAGTAAAGGGATCGCGTATTCCATACTGTTTGCGGTAAGCGAAAAGTACTATACCGGCGCCGGCTATCGGGCGATGGAAAACGAGACGGCGTTCATTGAGGACGGCGAGAGCAAAACGTTTGTCTATCGAGGGGGAATGGCGCTGAGTCTGTCGGAAAGGCCCTGGACGGCGCGGCGCCTGGATCTGCAAGGCGAGGTAGTGTGAGGGTATCTGCACATACCCTCACGGCATCAACCTTTATATACGCATCCCGCTGTACAGGTCTCTTTCACCATCACCGCAGTCAGTTCCGGTAACTGGGGCTTGAGCTGCTGCCAAATCCAGGCGGCGAGCACTTCGCTGGTGGGATTTTCCAATCCTGGAATATCGTTCAGATAATGGTGATCCAGCCGCTCCCAGATCGGGGAAAACACAGCCTTGAGCTCGGCGAAATCCATCACCCAACCGGTGTGGGGATCCACTTCACCGGTCACTTCCAGACGCACCATAAACGAATGCCCATGCAGACGGCCGCATTTGTGGCCCTCCGGCACATGCGGCAAACGGTGTGCGGCTTCAAACTGAAAATCTTTAAACAGCGTGGTTGCCATTATTACGGCCTCATTGACTCAAAAACCGCCGCATAGTACCGGAAAGCGCGTCTGCTTGCCATTTATACCGTTATGGTCTACCGCCACGGCAAACGCATCCGGTTAACACTTTTTTTGTTTGGTGTCTGCGGCACCTATCGGCTGGGGTTATGAGCCGAAATGTTGAACGGTGAAAAAATGATGAAAAAAAGTGCTTTATTTTCATCTGGATAAAAAACTTTGTTTAACGGTTTAAGCGTTATCCCTTACCAGAAAAACAGCTTAGTCATTTTGGTTATGATTTATTGCTATCCCTTATTTAATCGTTGCTATTCTGCTCGGTAACCTTACAAACTCTCCTGATCTTTTCCGCACGCCCGACGCAGCGAAGAGACAGCGACTGACACTGGCGCGCGCCTGGCAGGAAAGGCGCTAAGTATAGGAAATAAGTACAGCAATGACGACTCAGGCTCCTCCAACATCTTTGCTCCCGCTGACGCCCGAACAGCTGGCACGCCTGCAGGCGACGATCGGCGACTATTCGCCGACGCAGCTGGCGTGGCTGTCCGGTTATTTTTGGGGCATGGTCAATCAACAGCCAGGAGCCGTGGCCATTGCGCCCGCCGCCCCTGCCGCCGCCGGCATCACCATCATTTCCGCTTCGCAGACCGGCAATGCGCGCCGCCTGGCGGAGCAGCTGCGCGACGATTTGCTGGCCGCCAATCTGAACGCCACGCTGATCAGCGCCGGCGATTACAAGTTCAAGCAGATAGCGCAAGAGCGCCTGCTGGTGATCGTCGCCTCCACGCAAGGGGAAGGCGAGCCGGCGGAAGAAGCGGTGGCGCTGCATAAATACCTGTTCTCGAAAAAGGCGCCGAAGCTGAGTGACACCGCGTTTGCGGTGTTCGGGCTGGGCGACACCTCTTATGAGAATTTCTGTCAGTCCGGTAAAGATTTCGACGCCAAGTTGGCCGAACTGGGCGCCGAGCGCCTGGTGGAGCGCGTGGATGCCGACGTGGAGTATCAGGAACTGGCCGCCGCCTGGCGCAAACAGGTGGTGTCGGTGCTGAAGGCGCGCGCGCCGGCGGAAAGCGCCGCGCCGGGCGCGTTGGCCAGCGGCGCGATCGACCTGATCGACAGCAGCCCGTACAGCAAGGAACAACCGCTCACCGCCCAACTGGCGGTCAAGCAGAAAATTACCGGCCGCGCGTCCGATAAAGACGTGCGCCATATTGAGATCGATTTGGGCGATTCGGGCCTGCGCTACCAGCCTGGCGATGCGCTCGGCGTATGGTTCGACAACGATCCGGCGCTGGTGGACGAATTGGTGCAGCTATTGTGGCTGAAAGGCGACGAACCGGTGGAGGTGGAAGGGCAAACCCTGCCGCTGGCGCAGGCGCTGCGCAGCCATTTCGAACTGACGCAGAACACCACGCCGATCGTCGATAAATACGCCGCGCTGTCGCGCGACGAAAAGCTGATCGGTCTGTTGGCGGATAAAGCCGCGCTGCAGCAGTATGCGCACAACACGCCGATCGTCGACATGGTGCGCCAGGCGCCGGCGGATCTGAGCGCCGAACAGCTGGTCGGGCTGCTGCGTCCGCTGACGCCGCGCCTGTACTCCATCGCCTCTTCACAGGCGGAAAATGAGAACGAAGTGCACATCACCGTGGGCGTCGTGCGTTACGACATCGACGGGCGCGCTCGCAGCGGCGGCGCCTCCGGTTTCCTGGCGGACCGCCTGGAGGAGGACGGCGACGTGCGGGTGTTTATCGAGCACAACGACAACTTCCGTCTGCCGGCCAACCCGGAAACGCCGGTGATCATGATCGGCCCGGGCACCGGCATCGCGCCGTTCCGCGCCTTTATGCAGCAGCGCGACGCCGACGGCGCCGGCGGCAAAAACTGGCTGTTCTTCGGCAACCCGCACTTTACCGAAGATTTCCTGTACCAGGTTGAATGGCAGCGCTACGTGAAAGACGGCCTGCTGACCCGCATCGATCTGGCCTGGTCCCGCGACCAGCAACATAAAATATACGTACAAGACAAACTGCGCGAACAGGGCGCGGAAGTGTGGCGCTGGATTCAGGAAGGCGCGCACATTTACGTCTGCGGCGATGCCAATCGCATGGCGAAAGACGTGGAACACACATTACTGGAACTGGTGGCCGAGCACGGTGGCATGGATACCGAGCAGGCGGATGAATTTTTAAGTGAGCTGCGCCTTGAGCGCCGTTATCAGCGAGATGTTTACTGATGAGTGATAAACACCCCGGGCCTTTGGTGGTCGAAGGCAAACTGGCCGATGCGGAGCGCATGAAGAAGGAGAGCAACTTCCTGCGCGGCACCATCGCCGAAGATTTGAACGACGGCCTGACCGGCGGCTTCAACGGCGACAACTTCCTGCTGATCCGTTTTCACGGCATGTACCAGCAGGATGATCGTGACATTCGCGCCGAACGCGCCGAGCAGAAGCTGGAGCCGCGTCACGCCATGATGCTGCGCTGCCGCCTGCCGGGCGGCGTCATCAGCCCGCAGCAGTGGCTGGGCATCGACAAGTTCGCGCAGGAGAGCACGCTGTACGGCAGCATTCGCATCACCAACCGCCAGACGTTCCAGTTTCACGGCATCCTGAAAGGCAACGTCAAACCGGTGCACCAGTTGCTGAATCGCCTGGGGCTGGACGCGCTGGCGACCGCCAACGACGTGAACCGCAATGTGCTGTGCACCTCCAACCCGGTGGAGTCCGAGCTGCATCAGGAAGCCTACGAGTGGGCGAAGAAGATCTCCGAACACCTGCTGCCGCGCACCCGCGCCTACGCAGAGGTGTGGCTGGATCAGGAGAAGGTGGCCACTACCGACGAAGAGCCGATTCTGGGGCCGACCTACCTGCCGCGCAAATTCAAAACCACGGTGGTGATCCCGCCGCAGAACGACGTCGATCTGCACGCCAACGACATGAACTTCGTGGCGATCGCCGAAAACGGCAAGCTGGTGGGCTTCAACCTGCTGGTGGGCGGCGGGCTGTCCATTGAGCACGGCAACAAGAAAACCTACGCGCGTCAGGCCAGCGAGTTCGGCTACATTCCGCTCGAGCATACGCTGGCGGTGGCTGAAGCGGTGGTGACCACACAGCGCGACTGGGGCAACCGCACCGATCGCAAGAACGCCAAAACCAAATACACGCTGGAGCGCGTCGGGGTGGACGTTTTCCGCGCCGAAGTGGAAAAGCGCGCCGGCATCACCTTCGCGCCGATTCGGCCGTATGAATTCACCGGCCGCGGCGATCGCATCGGTTGGGTGAAGGGCATCGACGATCAGTGGCACCTGACGCTGTTTATTGAGAACGGCCGCCTGCTGGACTATCCGGGGCGCCCGCTGAAGACCGGTATGGCGGAGATCGCCAAGATCCATAAAGGCGACTTCCGCCTGACGGCGAACCAAAACGTGATCATCGCCGGCGTGCCGGAAAGCGAAAAGGCGAAGATCGAAGCCTTGGCGCGCGATCATGGCCTGATCGACGACGAGATCAGCGAGCAACGCAAAAACTCGATGGCCTGCGTGTCGTTCCCGACCTGCCCGCTGGCGATGGCGGAGGCCGAGCGTTTCCTGCCGCAGTTTGTCACCAAGGTGGAAGGGATCATGCATCGGCACGGGGTGGACGACGAGCATATCGTGCTGCGCATCACCGGCTGCCCGAACGGCTGTGGCCGCGCGCTGCTGGCGGAGCTGGGGCTGGTGGGCAAGGCGGTCGGCCGCTATAACCTGCATTTGGGCGGCAACCGCGAAGGCACGCGCATTCCGCGCATGTACCGCGAAAACATCAACGAAGACGAGATCCTGAGCGAGATCGACCTGTTGGTGGGGCGCTGGGCGAAGGAGCGTAACGCCGGCGAGGGTTTCGGCGACTTCACCGTGCGCGCGGGCATCGTCAAACCGGTGCTGGATCCGGCGCGAGATTTCTGGGAGTGAGGCCGGGCGGCCCCTGGGCAGAGGGGCCGCACAGGTAATTTCAAGTATCAGGAGAGACAACATGGCTGAATTCGATCTGGCGGCGCTGAACGCGTTGCCCAAATCCGGGCAGGCGCTGGCATTGGCGGTGGTCAACGGCCAGCTGGAGAGCCTCAGCGCCGAACAGCGCGTCGAATGGGCGCTGGAGCATCTGCCCGGCGAGTTCGTACTCTCATCCAGTTTCGGCATTCAGGCGGCGGTATGTCTGCACCTGGTGACGCGCATCCGGCCGGATATCCCGGTGATCCTGACCGACACCGGTTACCTGTTCCCGGAAACCTACCGCTTTATCGATCAACTGACCGACCAGCTGAAGCTGAATCTGCAGGTGTTCCGCGCCGAACAGTCTCCCGCCTGGCAAGAGGCGCGCTACGGCAAACTGTGGGAGCAGGGCGTGGAAGGCATTGAAAAATACAACCAGATCAACAAGGTCGAGCCGATGAACCGCGCGCTGGAGACGCTGGGCGCGCAGAGCTGGTTCGCCGGCCTGCGGCGCGAACAGTCCGGCAGCCGCGCCAATCTGCCGGTGCTGGCGGTGCAGCGTGGGGTGTTCAAGATCCTGCCGATCATCGACTGGGACAACCGCAAGATTTACCAGTATTTGACCGAACACGGGCTGAGCTACCACCCGTTGTGGGAGCAGGGCTACCTGTCGGTAGGCGATACCCACACCACCCAAAAGTGGGAGCCGGGCATGAGCGAGGAAGAGACGCGCTTCTTTGGCCTGAAGCGCGAGTGCGGTCTGCACGAAGGCTAAACGACGCGAATGACATCACAGGGCTCAGCAATGCTGGGCCCTGTTTTTTTACGGGCTACTTTTTCTTCTGCGCTTTCGGCGGGTGCGCCTGCGCCAGCTCTTTGATCAAGGGCAGCAGGATCTGCACGCTGTCGCGGCTGCGTTTGTCGATCCGCCCCGGCAGGTAGCGATCCAGATATTGCAGGTTGTCGTACTGCGGGCGGTGCCAGGTGATGCCCTGCGGGAAGTGCGGGCTGACGGCGCGCTGCTGGTAACCGTCCTTGTCGCCCAGCGACCAGTTGGTGGCCTCCACTGACAATACCGGGATGCCTGCGGCGTCGAACACCTCTTGATCGGAACAGCAGCCGGTGCCTTGCGGATGCTGCGCGTTGCCTGGGTTGGTGGCGGCGGCGATGCCGTAGCGGTGGGCGATATCCAGTGCGCGATCGCGGGAGCGCTTCGCTATCTGCGGCGGCGTGTTGCGCCCGGCGTTGAAGTACAGACGATCGCCGGTGATCAGGCTGTCGAGGTTGATCACCAGCACGGTGTTGCTTTTCTCTTCCGCGCTCATGCGCTGCAGGTAGTTCTGCGCGCCCAGCGAACCGATCTCTTCAGCGCTGGTGGCGACGAAGCGCAGGCCGTAGGCGGTGGGGATATCCTTCAGGCGTTCCGCCAGCTCCAGCATTACGCCGATGCCGGAGGCGTTGTCGTCGACGCCCTGCAGCGTCAGGCCGCCGAGATTGTTATCCAGATCCTCGTCGCTCTGCGGCGTATAGGTGTCGAAGTGGGCGACGACCACGACCTGTTTCGGGCTGTTGCCGTTGCGGGCGGCGATCACCGAGCTGGCGGTGACGTTATTCCAGTTCTTCTTGCCGTCTTTGCTGGTGTAGAGATAGCGCGTATTGACGCTGCGAATATCGCTTTGGTAACCCATCTTGCCGAACTGCTGCTTGAGATAGTCGGCGGTGAGCAATTCTGCCGGGCTGCCCGCCATGCGGCCGGGGAAGTAAGTGGCGATGTGGCGGGTCTGTTCGGCGGCGAAACGGCCCATTGGCGCGTCTTTTACGGGCTGTGCGGCACACACGCTGAAGACGCCGCCGAGTGCGAGGGCCAGCAGGCTGGTCTTCAGGTAAAAACGGGAAAACATACCGAAAAATCCTTCTTTGCTATCGGCGCTGCCGATCATTTTTCTTCGGCGCCCAGTATGAGACGACGGGCGGCATTACACAATTTCCCTGTCTCTTAATTTTCGCGCGAACGCGCAAATCGCCGTCGCGATGAGCATGGTTTGCCTCCTGCGCTGCGGCCTATATTCCATAAAGGAACTAATCATTCCTTTTCGTCATTTCAGAGGCTAAATCTCAGCCCGTATAGTCACACTATCTTTCTGTTATATGAAAAGGCTGTTGTGGACTATCTACCAATATTCGCCGACCTGAAACAACGTCCGGTGCTGGTCGTTGGCGGTGGGGACGTGGCGGCGCGCAAAGTCTCCCTGCTTCAGCGCGCCGGGGCTGAAATACGGATAGTTGCGCAGTCGCTCTCACCGGAACTGGAACAACAACGTCAGCAAGGGCGGGTGCTCTGGCTGGGGAAAACCTTTGATCCGCAGCAGCTGGACGACGTGTTTCTGGCGATCGCCGCCACGGACGACAATGCGCTGAACGCCGCGGTGTTCGCCGAGGCGGATAAACGCCGGGTGCTGGCCAACGTGGTGGACGATCAGCCGCGCTGTTCGTTCATCTTCCCGTCGATCATCGATCGCTCGCCGCTGGTGGTCGCCGTATCGTCCAGCGGCCAGGCGCCGGTGCTGGCGCGGTTGCTGCGCGAAAAGCTGGAGGCGTTGCTGCCCGCCAGTTTGGGGCAGATGGCGCAGGTGGCGGGCCGCTGGCGCGGCCAGGTCAAACAGCGGTTGGCTTCGATCGGCGAACGTCGCCGTTTCTGGGAAAACACCTTCGGCGGCCGTTTCGCCACGCTGGTGGCCAACGGCCAGACGGCGCAGGCGGAACGCCAGCTGGAGCAGGATTTACACCGCTTCGCCGCAGGCGATGAGGGCGCCCAGGGCGAGATAGCGCTGGTGGGCGCCGGGCCGGGCGACGTGGGGCTGTTGACCCTGCGCGGGCTGCAGGTGATGCAGCAGGCGGACGTGGTGCTGTATGACCATCTGGTCAGCGGCGAAATCCTCGATCTGGTGCGCCGCGACGCCGAGCGCATCTGCGTGGGCAAGCGCGCCGGCGCGCACTCGGTGATCCAGGAAGAGACCAACCGGCTGCTGGTGGAGCTGGCGCAGCAGGGCAAACGCGTGGTGCGCCTCAAGGGCGGCGATCCGTTCATCTTTGGCCGCGGCGGCGAAGAGCTGCAGGTGGCCGCCGCCGCCGGCATTCCGTTCCAGGTGGTGCCGGGCGTCACGGCCGCCGCGGGGGCGACCGCCTACGCAGGCATTCCGCTGACGCACCGCGACCACGCGCAGAGCGTGACCTTTATCACCGGCCACTGCCGCCCCGACGGAGATGGCCTGGACTGGGCCGATCTGGCCCGGGCGCGGCAGACGCTGGCTATCTACATGGGCACCATGAAGGCGGCGGACATCAGCCAGCGCCTGATCGCCCACGGTCGCGACGCCGCGACGCCGGTGGCGGTGATCAGCCGCGGCACGCACGCCGATCAGCAGGTGCAGATCGGCACGCTGGAACAACTGGAATATCTGGCCCAACGGGCGCCGTTGCCGGCGCTGCTGGTGATCGGCGAAGTGGTGGAACTGCACCACCAAATCGCCTGGTTCGGGCATCAATCGCAGACGGAAGGGGCCGCGCGCCCGGCCGTCGTGAATTTGGCATAGGCAAGGCTTTTAAGGACCTGTTATGGACGAAAAACGACTCACTCATTTGCGGCAATTGGAGGCGGAGAGTATCCATATCATCCGTGAAGTCGCCGCTGAATTCGCCAACCCGGTGATGCTGTATTCCATCGGCAAAGACTCTTCCGTGATGCTGCATCTGGCGCGTAAGGCGTTCTTCCCCGGCACGCTGCCATTCCCGCTGCTGCACGTCGATACCGGCTGGAAATTCCGCGAAATGTACGAATTCCGCGATCGCACCGCGAAGGAGTACGGCTTCGAGCTGCTGGTGCATAAAAACCCTGAAGGGGTGGCGATGGGCATCAACCCGTTCGTGCACGGCAGCGCCAAGCATACCGACATCATGAAAACCGAGGGCCTGAAGCAGGCGTTGAACAAGTACGGTTTCGACGCCGCCTTCGGCGGTGCGCGGCGCGACGAGGAGAAATCGCGCGCCAAAGAGCGCATCTATTCGTTCCGCGATCGCTTCCACCGCTGGGATCCGAAAAACCAGCGGCCGGAGCTGTGGCACAACTACAACGGCCAGATCAACAAAGGGGAGAGCATCCGCGTCTTCCCGCTGTCGAACTGGACCGAGCTGGATATCTGGCAGTATATCTTCCTGGAAAACATCGACATCGTGCCGCTGTATCTGGCGAAACCGCGCCCGGTGGTGGAGCGCGACGGCATGCTGATGATGGTGGACGACGATCGCATCGATCTGCAGCCGGGTGAAGTGATCAGCCAGCGCATGGTGCGTTTCCGCACCCTGGGGTGCTGGCCGCTGACCGGCGCGGTGGACTCGCAGGCGCAAACCCTGCCGGAGATCATCGAAGAAATGCTGGTCTCCACCACCAGTGAACGCCAGGGGCGGATGATCGATCGCGATCAGTCCGGCTCGATGGAGCTGAAAAAGCGTCAAGGGTATTTCTAAGGAGCCGCCGGATGAATAACGCAATTGCACAACAAATCGCTGACCAGGGCGGCGTCGAGTCTTATCTGCACGCGCAGCAGCACAAGAGCCTGCTGCGCTTTCTGACCTGCGGCAGCGTCGACGACGGCAAAAGCACCCTGATCGGTCGCCTGCTGCACGATACCCGCCAGATCTACGAGGATCAGCTGTCGACGCTGCACAGCGACAGCAAACGCATCGGCACCCAGGGCGAGAAGCTCGATCTGGCGCTGCTGGTGGACGGTCTGCAGGCCGAGCGCGAGCAGGGCATCACCATCGATGTGGCCTATCGCTACTTCTCGACCGAAAAACGCAAGTTTATCATCGCCGATACCCCGGGGCATGAGCAGTACACCCGCAACATGGCCACCGGTGCCTCTACCTGCGATCTGGCGATCCTGCTGATCGACGCGCGTAAAGGGGTGCTGGATCAGACTCGCCGCCACAGCTTTATCGCTACCTTGCTGGGCATTCGCCATCTGGTGGTCGCGGTAAACAAAATGGATCTGGTGGACTATCAGGAAGCGGTGTTCGAGCAGTTCAAACAGGATTACCTGACCTTCGCCCAGCAGCTGCCAGGCGATCTGGACATCAAGTTCGTGCCGCTGTCGGCGTTGGACGGCGACAACGTGGCGAGCGAAAGCGCCCATATGCCGTGGTACAGCGGCCCGACGCTGCTGGAAGTGCTGGAGAGCGTTGACGTGGTCAGCGAGCGAGAAAACCAGCCGCTGCGCTTCCCGGTGCAGTACGTCAACCGCCCGAACCTCGATTTTCGCGGTTATGCCGGCACGCTGTCCGCCGGCGTGGTGCGGGTGGGGCAACGCATCAAAGTGCTGCCTTCCGGCGTGGAGTCCAGCGTGGCGCGCATCGTGACTTTTGACGGCGATCTGCAAGAAGCGGTGCCGGGCGAAGCGATTACGCTGGTGCTGAAGGATGAAGTGGACATCAGCCGGGGCGATCTGCTGGTCGACGCCGGCGAAAGTCTGCAGGCGGCGCAGAGCGCGCTGGTAGACGTGGTATGGATGGCCGAGCAGCCGCTGGTGCCGGGCCAGAGCTACGACATCAAGATCGCCGGTAAAAAGACCCGCGCACGCGTGGAGAGCATCCGCCATCAGGTGGAGATCAATACGCTGGCGCAGCATCCGGCCGACACGTTGCCGCTCAACGGCATCGGATTGGTGGAGCTGACCTTCGACGAACCGCTGGTGCTGGACAGCTACCAGAGCAATCACGACACCGGCGGGCTGATCTTGATCGATCGCATGAGCAACGTGACGGTTGGCGCCGGTCTGGTGCGTAAAACGCTGCAGGCCGCATCGGCGGCGCGCGGCGAATTCAGCGCCTTCGAGCTGGAGCTGAATGCGCTGGTGCGCAAGCACTTCCCGCACTGGGGCGCGCGCGATCTGCTCGGTGGCCGATAAGGTGGCCGTTGAACTGAGGGCGACCGGGCCGGACGACGAAAATGTGGTTTGGCATCCGCACGCGGTGACGCGCGCGGATCGCGAAGCGCGCAACGGCCATCGCGGCGCGGTGCTGTGGTTTACCGGGCTGTCCGGCTCGGGCAAATCCACCGTCGCCGGCGCGCTGGAGCAGGCGCTGCATGGGCTCGGCGTCAGCACCTACCTGCTGGACGGCGATAATGTGCGCCACGGCCTGTGCCGCGATCTCGGCTTCTCCGACGAGGATCGGCGCGAGAACATTCGCCGGGTGGGGGAAGTGGCCAAGCTGATGGTGGACGCCGGGCTGGTGGTGCTGACCGCATTCATTTCGCCGCACCGCGCCGAACGGCAGATGGTGCGTGAGATGCTCGGCGACGATCGCTTTATCGAGGTGTTTGTCGATACGCCGTTGGCGATCTGCGAGGCGCGCGATCCGAAGGGATTGTATAAGAAAGCGCGCGCTGGCGAGCTGCGCAATTTCACCGGCATCGACGCGGTTTACGAGGCGCCGCAGCAGCCGAAAATCCACCTTGATGGCCAACAATTGGTAACAAATTTGATTGCGCAATTGTTAGACGTGTTGCGTGGTCAGGCTATTATCAAACCCTGAATTCAAAAAAAGCGTGTGGCGTTTTTCGCCATGCGCTTTTTACTCTAAGCCGCCGCAGAGCGAGCCGAATAACCAGGGATCACTATGCAAAATGTCACGCCTATCTTGATCGACTCCAAGCAGTCAAAACAGGAGAAAGAGGAGCCTTCTTATTCTTTCCTGGGCGGCGTCAGCGGCTTTGTTTTCTACTGGCTGGCGTTCGCGTTGCCGTTTTTGGTTTACGGTTCCAATACGCTGTTTTTCCTGCTTTATACCTGGCCATTCTTCCTGGCGCTAATGCCGCTGTCGGTGCTGATCGGCATCACTCTCAGCATGCTGCTGCGCGGCCGTTTGATCTTGACGCTGCTGCTGACCGGCGCCGTTGTGCTGTGCCTGTTCTGGCTGGTGTTCAGCTTCCTGACCGGGTGGTGAGAGAGTGGGCGCCGAGGCCGGCGCCCGCAGGATTGCAAAGCCGTGCCGAAGGTTACAAAACTTTGCTCAAAAATGCCTGAGTGCGCGGATTGGACGGGTGACTGAAGATCTGCTGCGGCTGCCCCTCTTCCTGAATGATCCCCTGATCGATAAACAGTACCCGGTCGGCCACCTCGCGGGCAAAGCCCATCTCATGCGTGACGACCACCATGGTCATGCCCTCATGGGCCAGCGATTTCATCACCGCCAACACTTCGCCCACCAGCTCCGGATCGAGCGCGGAGGTCGGTTCGTCGAACAGCATGATTTTCGGCTCCATCGCCAGCGCGCGGGCGATCGCTACCCGCTGCTGCTGGCCGCCGGACAGGCTGTTGGGATAGGCGTCGATTTTGTCGAGCAGGCCGACCTTGCGCAGCAGCTGTTCCGCTTGCGCGATGGCTTCGGCGCGCGGCAGTTTTTTCACGCTTACCGGCGCCATGATGATGTTTTCCAACACCGTCATGTGCGGGAACAGGTTAAAGCGCTGGAACACCATGCCCACGCTTTCACGCATCTTATTCAGGTCGGTTTTCTGATCGTGGACGGCGAAGCCATTCACCTCTATCTCGCCGCCGGAGAGCGTTTCCAGCGCGTTGATGCAGCGCAGGAAGGTGCTTTTACCGGAGCCGGAGGGGCCGATGACGCACACCACTTCGTTGGCGGCGATCCGGCAGGAAATGCCGCGCAGCACGTGGCTTTCACCGAACTGTTTTTGCAGGTTATGTACGCGAATCACTTTTACCGAACCTCTTTTCCATGTGTTGCACCAGCAGCGAGAGCAGGAAGGTGATGACCCAATAGACCAGCGAAATGGTCAGGTAGGGCTCCCAATAGGTGGCGTAGGCGCCGGAGACGGTGCGGGCGGCATAGGCCAGATCCGCCAGGCCGATGGCGGAGGCCAGCGACGAATCCTTGACGATGGCGATGGCGTTGTTGCCCAGCGGCGGCAGCATGCGCCGGAAGGCTTGCGGCAAGATAACCTGTCGCATGGTCTTGCCGTAGCTCATGCCCAACGAGCGGGATGCTTCCATCTGGCCGCGGTCGATCGATTGGATCCCGGCGCGGAAGATCTCCGACACATAGGCGCCGGCGTTGAGCGTGATCGCCACCACGCAGGAGAGAAAGGCGCCGTAGTCGGCGCGCAGCGCGCGGGCGAAGTCGACGCTCATCAGGCCGCTGGTGACCAGCAGGCCGTCGCGCGGGTTGATGAACAGCGGCACCAGCGCAAAGTGCACCACCATGATCTGCACGAACAGCGGGGTGCCGCGAAAGGCGCTGATGTAGATGCGTACCGGCCACTGAACGCCGTAATGCAGGATGGGTTTCCAGATGCCGTGCGGCGCCTGCGCCAAGCGCCCCAGACCGAGGATCAATCCCCAGGTGGTGCCCAGCAGCACGCAGATAATGGTGCATTTGATGGTCATCCAGGCGCCTTCCATAAACAGCGGCGCGTATTCCTGGATGATCTCCCAGCGGAAGTTCAAAGGGTATTCCTTCTTGGTATGCTGAAACGGTGGCGCGCCGACGGCCTTGCGGGCGCCGGCGGCAGGGCATTATTCCGCCGGCAGCGTCGGTACGTTGCTGTCGAACCAGGCTTGGTAGATCTTGGCGTAGGTGCCGTCGGCGATGATTTTCTTCAGGCCGGCGTTGATTTTGTTGCGCAGCTCATCGTTGCCTTTGGCGACGGCGATGCCGAAATACTGACGTTCGAACTTGGCGTCGGGCACCAGCTTGAAGGCTTTCTCAGGGTGGGTTTTGATATAGAACTTGGCCACGCCGACGTCGCCGACCGCTGCGCCGATGCCGTCTTCATACAGCTCTTGCAGCATCAGCGGGGTATTGTCGAAGCGTTTGATGGCGGTGCTGTTTTTGCCCAGCGCGTCGGACACCACGATGTCGCCGGTGCTGGAGTTCACCACGCCGACCTTCAGCGCTTTCAACGCGGCAATGGAGTCTACCTTCGAGTCTTGCGGCACCACGATGGCCTGCTCAGCCGGGAAGTAAGGCGCAGAAAAATCAACCATTTGTTTGCGTTTATCGGTGATGGTGATGCCGGAGATGATGATATCGCGATCGCCGGAATTCAGCGTGGCGAAGATCCCTTCCCACGGCGTATTGATCAGTTTTATCTGGAAACCTTCGGCCTTGGCTACCGCTTTGATAATGTCGATGTCGAAACCTTCCAGCTGCTTTTGGCTGTTTTCAAACTCGAACGGCCGATAGGTGCCGCCGGAGCCGACGACGTAGGTAGGTTCAGCCGCCAACACGGCGGTGGAGAAGGTGGCGGCCAGGCAGGCGCCGATCAGAACTAAACGTTTTAACATCGCGATCCCCGATAATGAATGGTTATATATTGGAATTATTTATGCACTATGAGTGCATAAAAATAAGCTTCAATGAATGAAAGTGCAACCACTGCATGAGGATTATTCTTTCTATGGTGTTAAATATTCACTTCTTGCTTTGCCTTGGCGTAAGCGACGGGTCAGGATGCGATGGTGCAGTGATTCTTGCTGCATAATGGAGGAAGGGCAGTGTGTGTATCAGCGGAAAACGCGGCGCGCGCGCCGGACTAAAGCGGCTTTTTTTGCCGCTTTCGCAGCGGAATTAGGCGCTGAACACGGGAATCCTTCATCCGTATTCTGAATTTGGCGTTGAAATGCCGCTCTCAGTGTGGAGTCCAACGAGAAGTTGTGGGATGATTGGTCGGTTTTTCAGGGGGCGGAGATGGGAAAACTTACGCTGCTATTGCTGGCATTGCTCGGTTGGTTACAGTATTCACTGTGGCTGGGCAAAAATGGTATTCACGATTACGTGCGGGTCAATGAAGACGTTGCGGTCCAACAGGGCAACAACGCGAAGTTGAAAGCGCGTAACGATCAGCTGTTTGCCGAAATCGATGATTTGAACGGCGGTCAGGAAGCGATCGAAGAGCGAGCGCGTAATGAGCTGGGCATGATCAAGCCCGGTGAGACTTTCTATCGTCTGGTTCCTGACCAATCCAGACGCAACGCGGCGTCTTCCTCGCAAAATAACGCACAAAAATAACGCATGAATCACTCCGCAGGCACCTTTCCCTCGGTGATTGCCGTCCTGCCCGCTGCCGGTATCGGCAGCCGCATGCAGGCGGAATGCCCGAAGCAATATTTAACCATCGGCCGGCACAGCATCGTCGAACACGCTATCCATGCCCTGTTGCGCCACCCGCGCATTGAACGGGTGATCGTGGCGATCGGCCCGGAAGATCGTCAGTTCGAACGGCTGCCCATCGCTCAGGATCCGCGGGTGACCGTCACCGAGGGCGGCAAACAGCGCGCCGATTCGGTGATGGCCGGGCTGAAACTGGCGGGTGATGCGGACTGGGTGCTGGTGCACGACGCTGCGCGCCCCTGCCTGCACGCCGACGATCTCGAGCGCCTGTTGGCGATCACCGCACACAGCAAGGTGGGCGGTATTCTCGCCGCGCCGGTGCGCGACACCATGAAGCGCGCCGAACCTGGCCGCGACACCATCGCCCACACCGTTGAACGGCAGGATCTGTGGCATGCGCTGACGCCGCAGCTGTTTCCGCTGCCGCTGCTCAAGCAGTGCCTGCAGCGCGCGCTGGATGAAGGCGCGAACGTCACCGACGAAGCCTCGGCGCTGGAGCATTGCGGTTATCATCCGCTGCTGATCGCCGGCCGGGCGGATAACATTAAAGTAACGCGGCCGGAGGATTTGGCGCTGGCGGCGTTCTATTTGACTCAGTTGGACAATTAAGGAGCGCACCATGCGTATCGGTCACGGTTTTGACGTACATAAATTCGGCGGCGAAGGCCCGTTGGTGATCGGCGGTGTTCGCATCCCTTACGACAAAGGCTTGTTGGCCCACTCCGACGGCGACGTTGCGCTGCACGCCGCGACCGACGCCTTGCTGGGCGCGGCGGCGCTGGGCGATATCGGCAAGCTGTTCCCCGATACCGATCCGGCCTTCAAGGGCGCGGACAGCCGCGAGCTGCTGCGCGAAGCCTGGAAGCGCATCCGCGCCAAAGGGTACCGCCTCGGCAACCTCGACATCACGATTATTGCCCAGGCGCCGAAAATGGCGCCGCACATCCCGCAGATGCGCGTCTTCCTGGCGGAAGATCTGCAGTGCCATATGGATGACGTCAACGTGAAGGCCACGACCACCGAGCAGCTTGGCTTCACCGGGCGCGGCGAGGGCATCGCCTGCGAAGCGGTCGCCTTGCTGATCAAGGAATAACCGCATGGATATGGCGAATCTGACCTGGCTGCATGGCCGGCCACAGAGCACCGGGGTGTTGAAAGCCAATCCGGAAGACTTCGTGGTGGTGGAAGACCTGGGCTTTGCGCCGGACGGCGAAGGCGAGCATGTGCTGGTGAACATCCGTAAAAACGGCTGCAATACCCAGTTCGTGGCCGACTATCTGGCGCGCTTCGCCGGTATTCACGCCCGTTCCGTCAGCTATGCGGGCTTGAAGGATCGCCACGCGGTGACCGAACAGTGGTTCTGCCTGCATATGCCGGGCAAAGACACGCCGGATTTCTCACAGTTTGCGCTGGAAGGCTGCGAGGTGCTCTCGTTCGCCCGCCACCTGCGCAAAATGCGCATCGGCAATCTGAAGGGCAACCACTTTACGCTGGTGCTGCGCCAGATTTCCGATCGTCAGGACGTTGAGCGCCGCCTGCAGGCTATCGCCGCGCAGGGCGTGCCAAACTATTTCGGCAGCCAACGCTTCGGCCGCGGCGGCAACAATCTGGTGATGGCGCGCCGCTGGGCGAACGACGAAATCCGCGTTAAAGAGCGCAGCAAGCGCAGCTTCTACCTTTCCGCCAGCCGCAGTGCGCTGTTCAATCTGATAGCCGGCCGGCGCCTGGCCGACGGCCTGCAGCGCACCGTGCTGGAAGGGGATGCCCTGCAGTTGAGCGGCCGCGGTAGCTGGTTCGTCGCCAAAGCCGATGAGCTGGAGACGTTGCAACAGCGGCTGGATGCCGGCGAACTGGCGATCACGGCCTCCTTGCCGGGCGACGGAGAGCCAGGTACCGCCGGCCAAGCCTTGGCTTTTGAACAACAATGCTTGGCGGAACAACCGGAATTGCTTACGCTTTTAAAGCGCGAGCGTGTCGAACCCGCTCGCCGGGCCCTGCTGTTGCAGCCGCAAAATTTGCAGTGGAACTGGTGGGATGACGTTACCGTGGAACTGCGCTTCTGGCTGCCGGCAGGCAGCTTTGCTACCAGCGTGGTTCGCGAAATCATGCAGCAGGATAACAGTGATGCGGATATTGCTGAGTAACGATGACGGCGTCAGCGCCCCAGGCATTCAGGTGCTGGCGGCGGCGCTGCGGGAGTTTGCCGAGGTGCAGGTCGTGGCGCCGGATCGTAACCGCAGCGGTTCTTCCAATGCCCTGACGCTGGAGTCGCCGCTGCGCACGCAGACGCTGGACAACGGCGATATCGCGGTGCTGCAGGGGACGCCGACCGACTGCGTTTATCTTGGCGTCAACGCATTGATGCGCCCTGCGCCGGATATCGTGGTCTCCGGCATTAACGCCGGACCGAATTTAGGTGATGACGTCATCTATTCCGGCACCGTCGCGGCGGCGATGGAGGGCCGGCACCTGGGGCTGCCCGCGCTGGCGGTGTCGCTGAACGGTCACCAACACTACGCGACTGCAGCGGCCATTACCTGCCGCATCTTGCGTGCGCTGCAGCGTGAACCGTTACGCACCGGAAAAATCCTGAATATCAACGTGCCGGATTTGCCGCTGGCGGAGATCAAAGGCCTGCGCGTCACTCGCTGTGGCAGCCGCCATCCCGCCGATAAGGTCTTCTGCCAGCAGGATCCGCGTGGACAAAATCTCTACTGGATCGGGCCGCCTGGTGATAAATTTGATGTCGGGCCGGATACCGACTTTGCGGCGGTGGAACAAGGCTATGTGGCGATCACGCCGCTACAGGTGGATCTGACCGCCTACGCGGCGCAGGAAGTCGTGAAAACATGGTTAACCAAGGCAGAGGTTAGCGGGGAATGGTGAACAAGCGTATGCAAACATTGCTGACGCAGCTGCGTCAGCAAGGGATCCGGGACGAAAAGCTGCTGCGAGCGATCGAAGCGGTGCCGCGCGAGCGTTTTGTCGACGAAGCGCTGGATCATAAAGCCTACGAAAACACTGCATTACCGATCGGTTCCGGCCAGACTATTTCTCAGCCTTATATGGTGGCGCGGATGACCGAGCTGCTGAATCTGAAGCCTACTTCACGGGTGCTTGAGATCGGCACCGGTTCCGGTTATCAAACCGCCATCCTGGCGCATCTGGTGCAACACGTTTGTTCCGTCGAGCGCATCAAGGGGCTGCAGTGGCAGGCCAAGCGCCGCCTGAAGCAGCTCGACCTTCATAATGTTTCCACTCGCCACGGCGACGGCTGGCAGGGCTGGGCGTCGCGCGGCCCGTTCGATGCGATCATCGTCACTGCCGCGCCGCCGGAGATCCCGCAGGCGCTGGTTGAGCAGTTGGACGACGGCGGCATTTTGGTGTTGCCGGTGGGCGAGCAGGCCCAAACCCTCAAACGCATTCAGCGCCATGGCAACGATTTCGTGGTCGACGCGGTAGAGGCGGTGCGCTTTGTGCCGCTGGTGAAAGGCGAATTGGCCTAGCGATTGTCTGATTTTTCGACCGTCTGAAAAATCTGTTGCACTTTCATCACGTGCGGATAAGGTTTTCTCGTTCCAATCAGGCTAATTTTCACTAGAATTGGCCTTTCTACGTAGTTGTCTTATGGTGCGGTGACGCCAATGTGGTTAGCATTGGCGCGCGTTTTGATGCTCCGGCGGGAGATGACCTGGCGTTCAGGGATCGGCCGGCGGCGCCTTTACATCGCAGAAACTGGGAAGTGGCAAAAGCTCGGCTACGATGTAAAGGGTATTTTGGATATATCACTGATATTGCTGTCATGGGGGAAGCATGAGCACGGGAAGCCCAATGATTACGTTACGCCGGGTTGCGGTGTGTACGATGGTAAGTTTGTGGTTGGCGGGTTGTACAAACACGGCCTCGACGTCAGCCCCTATCAGCAGCGTGGGCGGCGGCGCCGTTCCATCCGGCAATAATAATGGCGGAGCGCAGCAGGCCAGCCCAGAGGGCCGCATTGTCTATAACCGCAGTTATAACGCTATCCCTAAAGGGAGCTACAGCGGCGGCGACACCTATACGGTCAAGCGCGGTGATACGCTGTTTTACATCGCCTGGATCACCGGCAACGATTTCCGCGACCTGGCGCAGCGCAACAATATTCCCGAGCCTTACAGCCTGAATGTTGGCCAAACCATTCAACTTGGTAATGGTTCTGCCAATGGCGGCGGCGGTATGCTGGCGACGACTGACGCGACCAAAGGCGGTGTTCCGAAGCCACCTTCCAGCGCCCAGATCCAGACGGCAACGGTTGATTCTCAATCAACTAACGCGTATTCTGAAAACTCGGGTAAACAGAATGTAGGTAAGATGTTACCTGCAGCGGGCGCCGCAGCGGTTGGGACCGCGACTGCGCCTGTTACCGCACCGGAAGCCGCTCCACCAGTGAGCAGCACCGTCAGCAACAGCGCTCCGGTCAGTACCTGGAGATGGCCGACTGACGGCAAGATTATTGATAACTTTTCCTCATCAGAAGGTGGGAATAAGGGCGTCGATATCGCCGGTTCCCGTGGGCAGCCTATCTTCGCTACCGCCGATGGTCGCGTAGTGTATGCAGGCAACGCTTTACGGGGTTACGGTAATCTAATCATCATCAAACATAATGATGATTACCTGAGCGCCTACGCTCATAACGACACAATGCTGGTCCGGGAACAACAAGAAGTGAAGGCGGGTCAAAAAATAGCCACCATGGGTAGCTCCGGTACCAGTTCAGTACGTTTGCATTTTGAAATTCGTTACAAGGGGAAATCCGTAAACCCGCTGCGTTATCTTCCGCAGCGATAGATTGGGCAGAATACGCTGAGATTCTGCTCGCGGTATCACGGGTAGGAGCAGCATATGAGCCAAAATACGCTGAAAGTTAACGAGTTACATGATGATGCGGATTTCGACGAGAATGGAGCTGAGGCTGAGTCGTTTGATGAAAAAGCGCTGGTAGAAGAAGAGGCCAGCGAGAACGATTTAGCGGAAGAAGAGCTGTTGTCTCAAGGCGTTACGCAACGCGTATTGGATGCGACGCAGCTCTATCTGGGTGAGATCGGTTATTCACCTCTGTTGACCGCAGAGGAAGAGGTCTATTTTGCGCGGCGTGCTCTGCGCGGTGACGTGCCGTCCCGCCGTCGCATGATTGAAAGCAACCTGCGGCTGGTGGTGAAAATCGCCCGCCGCTACAGCAACCGCGGTCTGGCGCTGCTGGATCTGATCGAAGAGGGTAACCTCGGTCTGATCCGCGCGGTGGAAAAATTCGACCCGGAACGCGGTTTCCGTTTCTCCACTTACGCAACCTGGTGGATCCGTCAGACGATTGAACGGGCGATCATGAACCAAACCCGCACCATTCGTTTGCCTATCCATATCGTCAAAGAACTGAATGTTTATCTGCGCACCGCGCGCGAGCTTTCCCATAAACTGGATCATGAACCGAGCGCTGAAGAGATTGCCGAGCAACTCGACAAGCCGGTGGATGACGTCAGCCGCATGCTGCGCCTGAATGAGCGCATCACCTCGGTGGATACGCCGCTGGGCGGGGATTCGGAGAAAGCGCTGCTGGACATTCTGGCCGACGAGAAGGACAACGGGCCTGAAGACACCACGCAAGACGACGATATGAAGCAAAGCATCGTCAAATGGCTGTTCGAACTGAACGCCAAACAGCGTGAAGTGTTGGCACGTCGTTTCGGCCTGCTGGGCTATGAAGCGGCGACGCTGGAAGACGTGGGCCGGGAGATTGGCCTGACGCGTGAACGCGTCCGTCAGATTCAGGTTGAAGGTCTGCGTCGCCTGCGTGAGATTCTGCAGATGCAGGGCCTGAGCATTGAGGCACTGTTCCGCGAATAACGCCGGTTGTTGAACCGCATCAAATAAAAACGGTGAGCATGATGCTCACCGTTTTTTTATGCCCGCGTTTGACGTCTGACTACACCATATTTTTCAGCCGGTAGATCCATTCCAGCGCCTGGCGCGGCGACAGGGAATCCGGATCCAGCGCCTCCAGGGCTTCTACTGCCGGCGAAGTCTCTTCCTGCAACAGCGTCATCTGGGTGGCATCAACGCTGCCCGACGCGGTGTGGCTGGAGATGGATTCCAGCTCGCGCAGCTTTTGGCGGGCGCGCTTGATGACGTCGCGCGGCACGCCGGCTAGCGCGGCGACCGCCAGGCCATAGCTTTTGCTGGCGGCACCGTCCTGCACGCTGTGCATAAAAGCGATGGTGTCGCCGTGCTCAAGCGCGTCCAGATGCACATTGACCACGCCTTCCATTTTTTCCTGCAGCGTCGTCAGCTCGAAGTAGTGGGTGGCGAACAGCGTCATCGCTTTGATGCGGTTGGCCAGGTTCTCGGCGCAGGCCCAGGCCAGCGACAGGCCGTCGTAGGTGGAGGTGCCACGGCCGATTTCATCCATCAACACCAGGCTGTGCTCGGTGGCGTTGTGAAGAATATTGGCGGTTTCGGTCATCTCCACCATGAAGGTGGAACGGCCGGAAGCCAGATCGTCCGCCGCGCCGACGCGGGTGAAGATGCGATCCACCGGGCCGATGGTGGCTTTGGCCGCCGGAACGTAGCTGCCGATGTGCGCCATCAGCACAATCAGCGCCGTTTGCCGCATATAGGTACTTTTACCGCCCATGTTCGGGCCGGTGATGATCAGCATGCGGCGCTGTGGCGACAGGGAGAGCGGGTTGGAGATAAACGGTTCGCTCAGCACCTGTTCCACCACCGGGTGGCGGCCTTCGGTAATGCGGATCCCCGGCTGGTCGCTCATGACCGGGCAGGCGTAGTTCAGGGTGTCGGCGCGCTCGGCCAGGTTGGCCAGCACGTCCAGCTCGGCCAGCGCGGCGGCGCTTTGCTGCAGTTCCGCCAGGTGCGGCAGCAGCAGATCGAACAGCTCGTCGTACAGGCTTTTCTCGATCGCCAGCGCTTTGCCCTTGGAGGTGAGTACCTTGTCTTCGTACTCTTTCAATTCCGGGATGATGTAGCGCTCGGCGTTTTTCAGCGTCTGGCGACGTACATAGTGGATCGGCACCAGGTGGCTCTGGCCGCGGCTCACCTGAATATAGTAGCCGTGTACGCCGTTGAAGCCGACTTTGAGCGTATCCAGCCCCAGCTTTTCACGCTCGCGGATCTCCAGCCGATCGAGGTAGTCGCTGGCGCCGTCGGCCAGCGCGCGCCACTCGTCCAGCTCGCTGTTGTAACCGGGGGCGATCACGCCGCCGTCGCGCACCAGCACCGGCGGCGATTCAACGATCGCGCGTTCCAGCAGTTCGCGCAGCTCGTCGAACTGGCCTACCTGAGATAGCAGTTGCTGCACATGCGGCGTATCCACATCTTGCAGCACCGCGCGGATGTCCGGCAGTTGCTGGAAAGCATGACGCATGCGGGCCAGATCGCGTGGCCGCGCGGTGCGCAGCGCCAGGCGCGCCAAAATTCGCTCCTGATCGCCCACCTGGCGCAGCGAAGGCTGCAGATCGGCGAACCGTTCCTGCAATGCGCCGATCGCCTGCTGGCGGGCGGTCAGCACCTTGATGTCTCGGGTCGGCATGTGCAGCCAGCGTTTCAGCATGCGGCTGCCCATCGGCGTGACTGTGCGATCGAGGATCGCCGCCAGCGTGTTGTCGCTGCCGCCGGACAGGCTCTGCGTCAGCTCCAGGTTGCGGCGGGTGGCGGCGTCCATGATGATGCCGTCCTGCTGACGCTCCATGGTGATGCCGCGAATGTGCGGCAGCGAAGTGCGCTGGGTATCTTTCACGTACTGCAACAGACAGCCGGCGGCGCGCAGCGCCTGATGCGCCTGCTCGACGCCGAAGCCGGTCAAATCGCGGGTGCCGAACTGCAGGTTGAGTTGTTGGCGTGCGGTCTCCAGTTCGAATTCCCACAGCGGACGGCGGCGCAGGCCGTGGCGCTGCTCGATCAGCGCCATTTGTTCGAAGGTTTCCGGGTAGAGCAGCTCGGCCGGATTGGTGCGCTGCAGCTCGGCGGCCATGGTCTCTAGATCCTGCGGTTCAGCGACGCGGAAGCGGCCGGAGCTCACGTCCAGCGTGGCGTAACCGAAGCCGCGCGCATCCTGCCAGATCGCCGCCAGCAGGTTGTCCTGGCGCTCTTGCAGTAGCGCTTCGTCGGTGATGGTGCCGGGGGTGACGATGCGTACCACTTTGCGCTCGACCGGCCCTTTACTGGTGGCCGGATCGCCGATCTGTTCACAGATGGCGACGGATTCGCCGAGTTGAACCAGCTTGGCCAGGTAGTTCTCCACCGCGTGGTGCGGTACGCCGGCCATCGGGATCGGCTCGCCCGCCGAGGCGCCGCGTTTGGTCAGCGAGATATCCAGCAGTTGGGAAGCGCGCTTGGCGTCGTCGTAAAACAGCTCGTAGAAGTCGCCCATGCGGTAGAACAGCAGGATTTCAGGATGCTGGGCCTTGAGGCGCAGGTACTGCTGCATCATCGGCGTGTGCGAATCGAGTTTATCGGTGCTATTCATGCGATTATTTTTCCAATCCATTGAATGTAAAGGGAACTGTGATTTTCATTGTCGTCATTCGCTATCACATTGTTTCAGCAGGCGTCGCCCCACTCAGCGCTTGGCGGGCGGCGCAAATCAAATCATCAAAACGCCAAACGGCGCGCTCAAACCTGAGGTTTGCACAGACGCTTATACTAGCCCAGCGGGCAATCGGCTGTCACAGGTAAAAATGGGAAGCGCTGCGCAAGGCGGGTTTGTAACGCGGCGAGATTGTTGTTCGCCTGCGGGCAACAACGCAAGTGGCCGCCCGGAGTGGTGGTGAAGCTATTGCTCGGGAGTGAGAGGCAAGGGAATGAAGTCCTGTACATTCCTTGATATAATGTCTTCAGCAAATTTGCGAACAGAGGTTGTCATGAGTAACAGCAAAAAAGTGCAGGTGGGTTATGCTAAGCCGTCCCGTACGGACATTGCGCGTTCCGTGGCGACGTCAACGGCGGTTGAAACAGGTCAACCCTCAGCCAGAGTTGAAGCTTCTTTAGAAGAAGCGCGTAAAAAATTTGCTCATTTACGCCTTGCCTAATACCTTCTTAGTGCTTGACTGACCCAGTGTTTCATCGGTTCGTAGTTCATGTTCATACCTGAGTGAATCGCTGAGATATATTGGGCTCTGTTTTGTTCCCAGCTTTGATAATCCAACGGTTTATGCCCGCCCTGAACCGCCATCACATCGGCCAACAGCCGTGACAAACGGCCATTCCCTTCTCTGAAGGGATGTATGAGTATCAGTTCAACATGGATTATTGCAATCGCTTCTATCAGCTGTTCTTCGCTCATGGCTGAGCAAGGTGTGTAACGAGCCAGGTATTCCACCTCGAAATCGTCCAGTAGTTTGGGCAATCGCGTCGAAGGGGCAAACATAAAGCCCCCTTTGCTGATATTGACAGTTCTTGCTTGTCCAGCCCATGCATAGATATTGCCTAACCAGCGGCGATGCCAGCCCTTGATCATCTCGACTGTGATTTTCCCTAACGGAAAATGCTGTTCGAAAACGGAATGGTAGAGCTGTTCCAGCAATACCAATTCGGCATCGTCGAGTTCATTGCTATCGGCAATACCCAGCTTGTTGGCTAGAACTTGCTCGCCGGATTCTTTCTCATATTGGCCTTCGCTGCTGGAAACATGGTATCGGCTCATGCTTACGCTCGGTAAATGAGGCGGGAGATAAGGCAAGTATAATCAGCGATACGCGGCGGAACAATTTAATTAAAATCAGGTTGTTAAGTCAGGATTAATCATAAGTATGATTAATGACATCGAAGTAAATAGTTTCAATTTATTGGATGTTAACGATACAACGCGAGTGGCCGCCCGCTGAGGCGGCGTAGAGGTTATTGCGCGGCGGTGAGAGGCAAGGGCAGTTGATAGATGCGGAAGCTGTCGGGCACTTCGGTTTCATGGCCGGGCAGCAGGCGGTGGCGGATGCGCGACTCGCTGACGAAGGCGCAGCCTTGTGGGGTGATAGTCAGGTTGACCGGCGACTCCATGCCTTCGCGCAAGACCTCAATCCGATGCATGCCGGTCGCTTTTGGCAACGCGATCCGCAGGATCCGCCCTTGGCCGCTCTGGATCCCGTTCTCCAGCACGATCAATGCGCCGTCTGGCGCCAATCCCATTCCGTCCGGGTTTTCAATCAGGCGCGGCAGCTGCATTTCCGTCAGCTGCGGCTTTGGATCGTCATAGCTGAGAGTGTAAAGCTTACCGGTGCCGAAATTGGCGACAGCCATCAGCCGATCGTCGAGCAGCACGATCCCGGCGGCGCCCAGCCCGCTCGGAGCCGCCAACCGCGCATCCTGAAACAGCGTACTGAATGCCGCTTCGCCCGGCCGCAGGCGCAGGATGCCGCCGCCTCGGGTTTCTGTCACGTACACCGTACCGTCTGCGCCGAGCACGATATCGTTGCCCATTTCCCCCGTCGGCAGCGCCAGGCTGCGGTTGAGCGTGCCATCGGCGACGTTCAGCGCATAGATGCGGTTGGCGCGCGATTTGCCGCCGGAAAGGAAGTCCGGCGAATTGCCCCACAGCAACCCGCGCCGTTCGTCCAGCCGCAGCGCGTTTGAGGCGAACACCGTGTCAGCGCCAGGGAAAAAGGTTTCCCACGCTTTACCCGGCCGCTTGCGAAGCACGTTGCCGCTGGTGATCAGGCCGACATACAGCGTGCCGTCCGCCGCGCGGGCGATGCCGTTGGGATAAAGCGCGCCGGGCGGCAACGTCATGCTGCTTTCGGCGCAGTGGGTATTGGCGGCGGCCTGCGCCGGAGTGGTCAGGGGGAGTGCGGCGGCGAGGGTGAACAACGCTGCTCGCGCGGTAAGCGCATATGACATGTCTTCTCTCCTGGAAGGACGGAAAAGGGGCTACCAGCGATCGGGGCGGGCAGCGTGCGCCATCGGCGCCTCCAGCGCGGCCACGTCTTGCGGCGATAAGCTGAGATTGAGCGCCGCCAGCGCATCCTGCAGATGGTGCGGCTTGGACATGCCCACCAGCGGCGACGCCACGCCGGGTTTGGCCAGCAGCCAGGCCAGCGCGATCTGCGCCGGTGGAACGCCGCGCGCGGCCGCCACCTCCGCTACCGCCGCGACGGTGCGTTCCACTTCGTTTCTGCCGCCGTACCAACGGGGCGCCTGTTCGTCGGTGGCGGCGCGCAGCGTGCCGGCGTTGCCGGAACCGGCCAGCACGCCGCGGGCCAGTGGCGACCAGGGCGTCAGGCTGAGCCCCTCCTCCAGACACAGCGGGATCAGCTCCTCTTCATCTTCACGCGTCACCAGGTTGTATTGGCTTTGCAGCGAAATAAACGGCGCCAGGCGGTGCTGACGTTGAAAGGCCAGCATTTTCATCAGGCGCCAGGCGTGCAGCGAGGAGGCGCCGAGATAGCGGATCTTGCCCGCTCGCACCAGGCCGTCGAGGGTGTCGGCGGTTTCTTCGATCGGCGTTTCGGTGTCGAAGCGGTGCAGCACAAACAGATCGAGGTAATCCGTCCCCAACCGCTGCAAAGAGGCGTCGACGCTGTGCAGCAGGTGCTTGCGCGACAGCCCTCGGCTGTTCGGCTGCGCGTCCATCGGAAAGTAGGCCTTGGTGGCGATCACCACGTCTTCGCGGCGGGCGAACGCCTTCAGGGCGCGGCCGAGAATGCGCTCGCTTTCTCCGCCGGAGTAAATGTTGGCGGTATCGAAAAAATTGATGCCCGCTTCCAGCGCTTCGCGGATAAAGGGGCGCGCTTCATCTTCCTTCAGCACCCAGGGGCGCCAGGCCGGATCGCCATAGGTCATGCAGCCCAGGCAGAGACGAGACACTTTCAGGCCGCTGTCGCCAAGCCGAACGTAGTTCATGGCATCGTCTCCTCAGCGCATGCCGGCGATGGTGTAACCGCCGTCCACCAGCAGGCTTTGGCCGGTGATGAAGCGGGCCTCGTCCGTCGCCAACCACAGCGCCACATCGCCGATGTCTTCCGATTCGCCCAGGCGGCCGGCGGGCGTATGGGCGATAAAGGGCGCGAACGCCGCGCTGTCGGCCACGCTGCCGCGCGCCATCGGCGTGTCGATGATGCCGGGGTTGATGTTGTTGACGCGGATGCCCTGGCCGCTGTATTCGAGCGCCACCGCGCGGATCATCGCATCGAGCGCCCCTTTGCTGGCGGAGTAGCTGGATGAGCCGGCCAGCGCGCCGTGGGTCAGCCAGGAGGAGGTGTTGATGATCACGCCGCCCGACCGCTGAGCCAGGAAGGTTTCAATCTCGTATTTCATCGCCAGCCAGACGCCTCTGAGGTTAATGGCAATCACCCGGTCAAAATCCTCGCTGCTCTGTTCGGTGATGGGGGCGAAGTTGCCGATGATGCCGGCGTTGTTGAAAGCGACGTCGAGCCGGCCGTAGTGGGCGGTCACCGCGGCGAGCAGCCGGCGGATATCGTCTTCTTGGGAGACGTCGGTCACGATGGGCAGGGCATCGCCGCCAGCCAGCGCGATATCGCGCGCCGTGGCTTCGATCTCCGCCGCGCGCCGGCCGGCCAGCGCCACCTTGGCGCCTTCGCGGGCATAGGCCAGCGCGGCGGCGCGGCCGATGCCGGTGCCGCCGCCGCTCACCAGTACGACTTTGCCCGCCAGACGGCGCGGCGTTTCATGGGTTGGAGCTGTAGCATTAATCATCGCATCGATACCTGGTAATGGGTTCGATCGCAATGCTATGTTGTTAGATGACGGATAACTATCCGCTAAAAATTCATCTCACTATTAGATAATTTATATCAATAGCATGAAGAAACCCGAACTGTCCGGCCTGGCAGCCTTCGTGGCTATCGCCAGTGAACGCAGCTTCCGCCGCGCCGCCGCCCGATTGGGCGTGACGCCGCCGACGCTGACCCACACCCTGCGCGAACTTGAAGCGCAGGTGGGCATTCGCCTGCTGAACCGCACCACCCGCAACGTCTCGCCGACGGAGGCCGGAGAGCATCTGCTGGCGCAGCTGGTGCCGGCTTTTACCGACATCGACGCCGCGCTGGAGAGCCTGAATGCGTTTCGCGAAGTGCCACGTGGCCTGGTGCGTATCAACGCGCCGCGTTCGGCGATCGATCTCGCCATCGTGCCGCATCTGGGACGGCTAGCCAGCGAATATCCCGGCATTACGCTGGAAGTGGTGGCGGACGAGGGGTTCGCCAACATCGTCGAGCAGGGCTTTGACGCCGGCATCCGGCTCGGCGAGGATCTGCACAACGATATGCGCGCGGTGCGCCTGACGCCGGATCTGCGTTTTGCCATCGTCGCCACGCCGGATTACTTTCAACGGCACGGTGAACCGACGCACCCGCAGGATTTACTGCAGCATCGCTGCATCGGTTGGCGCAAAGCTTCTTCAGGCGAGCGCTACAAATGGGCTTTTCAGCAGGGGGAGCAGCGATTTTCCGTGGCGGTTAACAGCCCATTGATACTCGATGACGGCAGGATGATGGTGCAGGCGGCGCTGGCGAACGTCGGCATCGCTTTCGCCATCGAGCAGGAGGTGGAAGAATATCTGGCGAGCGGGCGGCTGCGGCGGGTGCTGGCCGATTGGTGCGCGCCGTTTCCCGGTTTTTACCTCTATTACCCCAACCGCAGAAACCATTCCGTGGCGTTGGCCACGGTGATTGAGTTGCTGCGTCTGCCCACGTAATCCTCTTCACCTGCCATCGCGTTCGGATGGCAGCAGGCGAATCAAGCTTGAACTATTTTTATTCCCTCGCCGTTTGTTCAGACGCAAATAAACCCTTAAATTCCCAGCGAGTTCATAACTTGCTGTTTATAATTGTTATTTGATTATTTATTACGAATATTCTGAGTTTTTATCGGTTGTTTGAGAGCCCGGTCACACTATTTTTTTGTGCGAAATGTGAAGAGGGTCAATCCATCAGGTCAATGAGAGACGGTTCTGTCTCCTTCTGGCTTACCGATCCTTTTTTCATGCTCCGTATACTGTCTGTAACCAGGGCAACGTGACGGAAATTTTCATAAGGAATGTGCGTGAAGCAATCGTGATTGCATCTGGCATACAAATAACACCGGGTTTTTTTGATTATCTGAGGTGCTTGGTATGGAAAAGAAAAAAATCTATCTGTTTTGTTCTGCCGGAATGTCCACTTCCCTGTTGGTATCAAAAATGAAGGCGCAGGCCGAAAAATATGAAGTGCCGGTGATCATCGCCGCCTATCCGGAAGCGCTGGCCGCGGAGAAGGGGGTTGAAGCGGATCTGATCCTGCTGGGGCCGCAGATCGCCTACACCCTGCCGGAAGTGCAGAAACAGTTGCCCAATAAACCTGTTGAAGTCATCGATCCGCTGCTGTACGGCAAGGTCGATGGGCTGGGCGTGCTGAAGGCCGCGGTGGCCGCCATCAAGAAAGCCAATCAATAACAGGAGGCCGCCGTGAATACCCTCATTGCCTCGCTCGAGAAGGTTATCCTGCCTTTCGCCGTAAAAATCGGTAAGCAGCCCCACGTCAACGCCATCAAAAACGGCTTTATCCGCCTGATGCCGCTGACCTTGACCGGGGCGATGTTCGTGTTGATCAACAACGTGTTCCTGAGCTTTGGCGAGGGATCGTTCTTCTATTCGCTGGGCGTGCGATTGGACGCCTCCACCATCGAGACGCTCAATAGCCTGAAGAGTATTGGCGGCAGCGTTTACAACGGTACGTTGGGGATCATGTCCCTGATGACGCCGTTCTTTATCAGCATGGCGCTGGCCGAAGAGCGCAAGGTCGATCCCCTGGCCTCGGCGCTGCTGGCGGTGGCGGCCTTCATGACCGTCACGCCGTTCAACGTCGGCGAGGCCTATGCGGTGGGCGCCAATTGGCTGGGCGGCGCCAACATCATTTCCGGTATGGTGATCGGGCTGGCGGTGGCTGAGATGTTTGCCTTCATCGTGCGGCGCAACTGGGTGATCAGCCTGCCGGACAGCGTGCCGGCTTCGGTGTCGCGCTCCTTCTCGGCGCTGATCCCCGGCTTCATCATCCTCTCCATCATGGGGCTGGTGGCGTTCGCGCTGGCGCACTGGGGCACCAACTTCCACCAGATCATCATGGACGGCATTTCGGCGCCGCTGGCCAAGATGGGCAGCGTGGTGGGCTGGGTATACGTGCTTTTCTCTTCGCTGCTGTGGTTCTTTGGGGTACACGGTTCCATGGCGCTGGCGGCGCTGGACAGCGGCATCATGACGCCTTTCGCGCTGGAAAACGTGGAGCTGTACAATAAATACGGTTCGGTCGAGGCGGCGGTGGCCGCCGGCAAAGAGTTCCACATGTGGGCGAAACCGTTCGTCGACTCTTATATTTACCTCGGCGGCACCGGTTCGACGCTGGGCCTGATCATCGCCATCTTCATCGCCTCGCGCCGCGAAGATTACCGCCAGGTCGCCAAACTGGCGACGCCATCCGGCATTTTCCAGATCAACGAACCTATCCTGTTCGGTTTGCCGGTGATCATGAACCCGGTGATGTTCATTCCGTTCATCCTGGTTCAGCCGGTGCTGACCCTTATCACCTCGCTGGCTTACTACTCCGGGCTGATCCCGCCGATCACCAACATCGCGCCTTGGACCATGCCGGTCGGCCTGGGAGCGTTCTTCAACACCAACGGCAGCATCATGGCCCTGTTGCTGAGCTTGTTCAACCTGGCGGTCGCCACCGTGATTTATCTGCCGTTCGTGGCGATTTCCAACAAGGCGCAAAGCCAGATCGACGCGGCGACGGAAAGCGAAGAAGACATCGCCAAGGCGCTGAAATTCTAACTGTGGAACGGGGCGGCGCGGCCGCCCCGCGAGGGACGCGAATATGGAATATCAATTTGCCGACGGGTTTTGGTGGGGCAGCGCCACCTCCGCGCCGCAGTCTGAAGGTGCGGCAGCGCGGGACGGCAAGAGCCGCAACATCTTCGACTATTGGTACGAGATCGCGCCCGAGCGCTTTCACGATCGGGTGGGGCCGGCCGAGGCCTCGACCTTTTATGACCATTTCCGCACCGATATCGGGCTGCTCAAAACGCTGGGCCACAATACCTTCAGAACCTCGATCTCGTGGTCACGGCTGATCCCGGACGGGGACGGCGAGGTGAACCCGCAGGCGGCGGCATTCTACAACGCGATGATCGACGAGCTGTTGGCGCAGGGCATCACCCCGTTTATCAATCTCTACCACTTCGATATGCCGCTGTGCATGCAGCAGCGCGGCGGCTGGGAAAGCCGGGCGGTGATCGACGCCTATGCGCGTTACGCCGACATCTGCTTCGGCCTGTTTGGCGATCGGGTTACCCACTGGTTCACCTTCAACGAGCCGATCGTGCCGGTAGAGGCCGGTTACCTGAATGACTTGCACTACCCTTGCGTGGTGGACTTCAAACGGGCGGTCACCGTGGCGTATCACAGCGTGCTGGCGCACGCCATGGCGGTGCAGCGTTTCAGAGCGCGGGGGCTGCCGGGGAGCATCGGCATCATTTTGAACCTGAGCCCAACCTATCCGCGCTCCGACGCGCCGGAGGATCTGCAGGCGGCACACGACGCCGATCTGTTGCTCAATCGCAGCTTTCTCGACCCGGTCGCCAAAGGGCGTTATCCGGCGGCGTTGCTGCATCTGTTGGCGCAGCATGGGCTGATGCCTTACTGCGAACCGCAGGACGCGCAACTGATCGAAGGCGGCGTGGTGGATATCCTCGGCGTCAACTACTACCAGCCGCGCAGGGTACAGGCGAAAGCAGGGCGCCGCGCCGGGGAGCCGATCGCATCGCCGGAGGACTTGTTCAGTTACTATGCAATGCCGGGTCGCAAAATCAATCCGCATCGCGGCTGGGAGATCTATGAGAAGGGGCTGTACGACATTCTGATGGATCTGAAAGAGAACTACGGCAATTTGCCTTGTTATATTTCCGAAAATGGCATGGGCGTTGAGGGCGAAGAGGCGTTTATCGGCGCCGATGGGCGGGTGGAGGACGATTACCGCATCGAGTTTATTCGCGATCACCTGAAGTGGCTGCACCGCGCGCTGACGGAAGGCTCGCAGTGCAAAGGCTATCATCTGTGGACCTTTATCGACTGCTGGTCCTGGCTGAACGCCTACAAGAATCGTTATGGGCTGGTGCGGCTGGATCGGGCGGAGCAGCGGCGCACCATCAAAAAAAGCGGCTACTGGTTTGCCGAGGCGGCCAGACGCAACGGATTTGACTAACGGGAGGCCGGCGCCGTGTCCGATAACCGAATTTCGCTGAGTGCGAACGACGTGAAGCTGATTCGCGAGCAGGATTTCTTTAACTGCAAAGACTTTCACCTGTTCATCTACAACAAGGTGGAAAGCGCCACCGGGCTGCATCAGCACGACTATTACGAATTCACCATCGTGCTGAGCGGCAAATGCTATCAGGAGATCAACGGCAAGCGGGTGCTGCTGGAACGCGGGGATTTCGTCTTTATCCCCATCGGCTCTTACCACCAGAGCTTTTACGAGTTCGGCGCGACGAAAATCTTCAACGTGGCGGTCAGCAAAGCGTTCTTTGAAGAGCACTATTTGCAGCAACTGCCGCGCTGCTTTGTCGCCTCGCAGGCCTACAGCCTGAGAAGCGAGTTTTTGGCCTATATCGAATCGGTGGTGAGTTCGCCGCAGTTTCGCGAGGACGATTTCGCCGAATTTCTCGAAACGCTGACCTTCTACGTGATCAGCCGCATTCGTCACTATAAAGAAGACAATGACGGCGGCGATGATATCCCGCAGTGGCTGAAGAACACCCTCGCCGGCATGCATGACAAGGCGATGTTCGGCGAAAGGGCGCTGGCGAACATGGTGGCGCTGTCGGGGAAAACTCAGGAGTACCTGACCCGGGCGATGCGGCGCTACTACCAGAAGACGCCGATGCAGGTGATCAACGAGATCCGCATCAACTTCGCCAAGACGCAGCTGGAGGTCACCAACTATTCGGTTTCCGATATCGCCTTTGATTCCGGCTATGGCGACGTCAGTCTGTTCATTAAAAACTTCAAGCGGCTCACCGACGTGACCCCGGGCAACTACCGAAAAAAGTGTTACGGCCCTCTTTAGGGCCGCTCCCGATCAGTATCAACGCCGATATGCCGATGAGCTTCAGGGCGCCGGTCGGTTAATCATTTGATTTATATCTTAGCGAAGGGGAATGCCGCACCGGTCGGTCGGCCCTCCCTTGCCAAAAATTCATCCCGCGGGAGCCACAATGGAAAAACTACTGATCGTGAATGCCGACGATTTCGGTCTGAGCAAAGGGCAGAACTATGGCGTTATCGAGGCGTATCAGCATGGCGTCGTTTCCTCCACCACGGCGATGGTGAACGGCGGCGGCGCGGAGCATGCTGCAGCGCTCAGCCGACAATATCCCGGATTGCCGATCGGGCTGCACTTCGTTTTGACCCATGGCAGGCCGCTGGGCGCCATGCCTGCGCTGGTCAACGAGCGCGGCGAACTGGGTAAATGGCTGTGGCGCCGCGCCGAGGCCGGCGAGCTGCAGTTGGACGAGATTCAGGAAGAGCTGCAGCGCCAGTTCGCGCGGTTCGTGACGCTGTTCGGCAGGCCGCCGACGCACATTGACAGCCACCACCATGTGCATATGCAGCCGCAGATTTACCCGCTGGTGGAGGCGTTCGCGCTGGCGCATGATCTGCCGCTGCGCATCGATCGCGAAGAGGCGAAACGGCGCGACATTGCGTTGCAGACTCCCTGCAGCACCGACGCGTTTGACGCGGGATTCTACGGTGAGACGATTTCCGAAGCCTTGTTCTTGCAGCGGTTGGCGCGCGCCGACGAGCAGGGCGCCGAGTCATTGGAAATGATGTGCCACCCGGCCTTCCTCGACGCGACGATCCTGCAGAGCCAATACTGCCATCCGCGCCTCGCCGAGCTGGATGTGTTGACCGCGCCGACGCTGAAAGCGGCGATCGCCGAACGCGGTTTTATGCTGGGCTCTTTCCGGGATCTGTAACGCAGTCATTTACAGCATGGCGTGCGCCTTTTTCAGACCGGTGTCTTCTTCCGGATCCGCCCCCTGAGCTGAGGGTTCCGCCTCCTGTTCTTCGGGCTGCGGCTCCTCGACATCGGGCGCCGCTTCCGGCGGCGGCATGGTGTCGTGAATGATCTGCTCATCGAAGGTTGGATTGAGCGCCGGCGACAGCGGCGAGCTGGCGAGGCTGTCCGGCAGCGCAATATGCGGCACCGGCGCGTCCTGCGCCAGCTGCGGTTCCTCTGCTTTGGCCGTCCGGCTCAGGGCTGCCAGCAGCACGCCGCACAGGGCGAAGAAGGCGTACAGAATATTGCCGCCAAGCGGCTCGATCAGCGCGCCGACCGCCAACGGCCCGATGCTGGCGCCGACGCCGAACGCCATCAGCAGACAGGCGGCCAGCGAGACGCGGCGCTCCGGCTCGATCAGATCGTTGGCCAGCGCCACCGCCAGCGGGTAGAGCGTAAACTGCAGCATGCTGACGACGAATCCTACCGCCAGCAGCAGCGGAAAATCGATGTGCGGCAGCAGCGCCAGCGGCAGCGCCGCCACGATCAGCAGAATGGCGTTGAGGCGCATCAGCAAGGGGCGGTTATAGCGATCCGACAGCCAACTGAGCGGGAATTGCGCCACCAGCCCGGCGAAGATGGAGAGCGCCATGAACAGGCCGGTTTGCTGAGTGGTTAAGGACTGCAGGCTGGCGTAGACCGGCGCCAGTCCGTAAAATGAGCCCACGACCATGCCGATCACCAGCGTGGTGGCCAGCACCTTGGGAATGGCGCCGACAAAATAACGCAGTTCCATCGGCGCCGGCGACATGTGGCGCGCATTGGTGCGGGTAGTCAGAGCGATCGGCACCAGACAGAGCGCGAAGCACAGCGCGATCACCAGCAGCGTGGCGATGCCCAGATTGCTTTGCAGCATCAGCACGATCTGGCCCAGCGACATGCCGAGATAGGTCGCCGCCATATAGAAGCCGAACACCATGCCGCGCTGGTTGGATTCCGCCTGGTCGTTCAACCAGCTCTCCAGCACCATGTACTGACACATCATGCATAGGCCGATCACCAGGCGCAGCGCGACCCAGGCGGGAATGAACTCCGTCAGGCCGTGGCCCAGCACCGCGGCGGTGATGATGCCGGCGCAGGCCACGTAGGCGCGGATATGCCCGACGCGGGCGATGAGAAAGTGGCCGACCTTGCCGCCGATCACCAGCCCGATGTAGTTGGCGGCGATGATGGCGCCGATCAGCGCGCTGCTGACGTGAATGGAGGTCAGCCGTAGCGAGACGTAGGTAGTGAGCAGGCCTGAGCCCAACAGCAGCAGCAGGGTGGTGGTGTACAACGGCAAAAATACGCCCAACGTTTTTTTCACTCTATCATCCTAATCTCTTCTGGTGCGCCCTGAGGCCGCCGCCGCAGCGTGCCGCCTCCGTGATGTTCCTTGTGCTGGTGCGCCGCCGCTCGATGGGGCGCTTCTTTTGATACTAGCAGTTTGGCCGGGCGCTTAAAACCGCACCTCCTGCGAGGCGCTGCGCATTTCTGAGCGCCAGCCGCCGCGCCGCCTTGATAAATGCTACTATCGGGCGCATATACCTGAATTCGCGAGGGAGGGGTTATGAGTCAAAACCAACTGCGCCGGCTCAGCGTGCTGGCAGGGGAAAAACTGAAGGCACAGGGCCGCTGGATCACCTGCGCGGAATCCTGCACCGGCGGCGGCATCGCCAAGGCCATTACCGATGTCGCGGGCAGCTCCGCCTATTTTGATCGCGGATTCGTCACCTACAGCAATGCGGCGAAACATGATCTGCTGGGAGTGAGCGAAGCGACGTTGGCGGCGCACGGCGCGGTCAGCGAAGAGGTGGTGCGCGAGATGGCCATAGGGGCGCTGCGGGCGGCGCAGGCCGATCTGGCGCTGTCGGTGAGCGGCATCGCCGGCCCGGACGGCGGCATCGCCGGCCCGGACGGCGGCAGCGCGGAAAAGCCGGTCGGCACCGTGTGGTTCGGCTTCGCCGGCAGCGATGGCCGGGGGCTGTCGCGCAAGATGCAATTCGAGGGCGACCGCGATGCGGTGCGGCTGCAGGCGACGATTTTCGCGCTGCAAACCGCCATCGACGAATTTTTGTAAATTAGGCTTGATACTGTATGACCATACAGTATAATTAGTGACATTTCCTGCACAACATACATTCAGTGGCAGTGTGGGGTAACACCGGCATTGCGAAACGAAGGAGCAAAAATGGCTATTGATGAGAACAAGCAAAAGGCGTTAGCTGCGGCACTGGGCCAGATTGAGAAACAGTTCGGCAAAGGCTCCATCATGCGCCTGGGTGAAGACCGCTCCATGGACGTGGAAACCATCTCCACCGGCTCACTGTCACTCGATATCGCTCTGGGCGCCGGCGGCCTGCCGATGGGCCGCATCGTCGAAATCTACGGCCCGGAATCGTCCGGTAAAACCACCCTGACGCTGCAGGTGATCGCCGCTGCGCAGCGCGAAGGCAAAACCTGTGCGTTCATCGATGCCGAGCACGCGCTGGATCCTATCTATGCGAAGAAGCTGGGCGTCGATATCGACAACCTGCTGTGCTCTCAGCCGGACACCGGCGAGCAGGCTCTGGAAATCTGTGATGCGCTGACCCGCTCCGGCGCGGTTGACGTCATCATCGTCGATTCAGTGGCGGCGTTGACGCCGAAGGCGGAAATCGAAGGTGAAATCGGCGATTCGCACATGGGGTTGGCGGCGCGCATGATGAGCCAGGCGATGCGTAAGCTGGCCGGCAACCTGAAAAATGCCAATACCCTGCTGATCTTCATCAACCAGATCCGTATGAAAATCGGCGTGATGTTCGGCAACCCGGAAACCACTACCGGTGGTAACGCTCTGAAGTTCTATGCTTCGGTGCGTCTGGATATCCGTCGTATCGGCGCCATCAAAGAGGGCGACGAAGTGGTGGGCAGCGAAACCCGCGTGAAAGTGGTGAAGAACAAAATCGCTGCGCCGTTCAAACAGGCTGAGTTCCAAATCATGTACGGCGAAGGCATCAACAGCCGTGGCGAGCTGGTCGATCTGGGCGTGAAGCACAAGATGATCGAAAAAGCCGGCGCCTGGTACAGCTATAACGGCGAGAAGATCGGTCAGGGCAAGGCGAACGCCTGTAACTTCCTGAAAGAAAACCCGGCTATCGCCGCCGAGCTGGATAAGAAACTGCGCGACCTGCTGCTGCACAGCGGCGGTGAGCTGGTGGCTGCCTCCGGTGACGACTTCGAAGATGACGAAGCGGAAACCAGCGAGCAGTTTTAATCGCTGAAGATGTGCGCCGCCGTTTATGTGGCGCACATCCCCTGAATTCAGGCTTGAATGATGAATGACTTGCTAAGCCGCGCCATGCGCCTGCTGTCGCAACGCGATCATAGTGAAGCTGAACTGCGCCGCAAACTTGCGGCGCAGCCGTTTGTGGCGAAAGCCCGGTTTGGCGGCAAGGGGCCGCATGCGCCGACATCGCCGCCGCCGGTAGCCGAAGAACCGGTAGATCCCGCGCTGGTCGATCAGGTTATCGTCTACTGTTACCAGCACAACTGGCTGGACGATAAGCGTTTCGCCCACAGCTACATCGGCAGCCGCAGCCGCAAAGGTTATGGCGCGCAGCGCATCCGCAGCGAACTGATGCAAAAGGGCGTGGATAAAGCGCTGGTGCAGGACGCGTTGGCGGAATGCGATATCGACTGGTGCGAACAGGCGAAACAGGTGGCGCAGCGAAAATTTGGCGATGCGTTGCCAACCGACTGGAAAGAGAAAGCCAAAGTGCAGCGTTATCTGCTCTATCGCGGCTTCTTCCAAGAAGAAATTCAGTCAATTTACCGTGATTTTGCGCAATGAGCGCACACGGGGTTTTACTTCCCTCTGAAGAAAATTTATCTTATCCCCACTTTTTGTTCGTGAGCTGGTTGTCATCGTCGGGATGACGCGCCACCGGCTCACGTGTCGTTATTCTAGCCTTTCCAGGAAAATTATGAGCAAGAGCACCGCTGAGATCCGTCAAGCGTTTCTCGATTTCTTTCATAGTAAGGGTCATCAGGTTGTAGCAAGCAGCTCCCTGGTGCCTAACAATGATCCGACATTGCTGTTTACCAATGCCGGCATGAACCAATTTAAGGATGTTTTCCTGGGGCTCGACAAACGCGCCTATTCCCGCGCCACCACCTCGCAGCGCTGCGTGCGCGCAGGCGGCAAGCATAACGACCTGGAAAACGTCGGTTATACCGCTCGTCACCACACCTTCTTTGAAATGCTGGGCAACTTCAGCTTCGGCGATTACTTCAAGCACGACGCTATCAGCTACGCGTGGGAACTGCTGACCGGTGAAAACTGGTTCAACCTGCCGAAAGAGAGACTGTGGGTCACCGTGTATGAAACCGATGACGAAGCATTCGACATCTGGCAGAAGCAAATCGGCGTACCGGCCGAGCGCATTATCCGCATCGGCGATAACAAGGGCGCGCCTTTCGCTTCAGATAACTTCTGGCAGATGGGTGATACCGGCCCATGCGGCCCGTGCACCGAGATTTTCTACGATCACGGCGATCACATCTGGGGCGGCCCTCCGGGCAGCCCGGAAGAAGACGGCGACCGCTATATCGAGATCTGGAACATCGTTTTCATGCAGTTCAACCGTCAGTCCGACGGCACCATGCTGCCGCTGCCGAAACCTTCGGTGGATACCGGTATGGGTCTGGAGCGTATTGCGGCGGTGTTGCAGCATGTGAACTCCAACTATGAGATCGACCTGTTCCGCACTCTGATCGCCGCCGTGGCGAAAGTGACCGGCGCGACCGATCTGGATAACAAATCCCTGCGCGTTATCGCCGACCACATTCGTTCCTGCGCCTTCCTGGTGTCGGACGGCGTGATCCCGTCTAACGAAAACCGCGGCTACGTGCTGCGCCGCATCATTCGTCGCGCGATCCGCCATGGCAACATGCTGGGCGCGAAAGACACCTTCTTCTACAAGCTGGTGGCGCCGCTGATCGAAGTGATGGGCCCGGCGGCCGACGAGCTGAAACGCCAGCAATCGCTGGTGGAGCAGGTGCTGAAAACCGAAGAAGAACAGTTTGCCCGCACGCTGGAGCGTGGCCTGGCGCTGTTGGACGAAGAGCTGGCCAAGCTGCAGGGCGATACCCTGGACGGCGAGACCGCTTTTCGTCTGTACGACACCTACGGCTTCCCGGTGGATCTGACCGCAGACGTCTGCCGCGAGCGCGGTCTGAAAGTCGACGAAGCGGGCTTTGAAGAAGCGATGGAAGCGCAGCGCCGCCGCGCGCGCGAATCCAGCGGTTTCGGCGCCGACTACAACAGCCTGATCCGTGTGGACGGCAGCAGCCAGTTCAGCGGCTATGATCATGACGAGCAGCAGGCGACGGTGATCGCGCTGTTCCGTGACGGCCAGCCGGTCGAGCAGATCAACGCCGGCGAAGAGGCGGTGGTGGTGCTGGATGAGACGCCGTTCTACGGTGAATCCGGCGGCCAGGTCGGCGATAAAGGCGTGCTGAAAGCCGCCGGCGCCGAGTTTGTGGTCAACGACACCCAGAAATACGGTCAGGCTATCGGCCATCAAGGCAAGCTGGCGCAAGGTTCGCTGAAGCTGAACGATCGCGTGGACGCGCAGATCGACACTGAGCGCCGCAACAGCATCCGTCTGAACCACTCCGCGACCCACCTGCTGCACGCCGCGCTGCGCCAAACGTTGGGCGAGCACGTTGCGCAGAAAGGCTCTCTGGTTAACGACAAATACCTGCGCTTCGACTTCTCGCATTTTGAAGCGATGAAGCCGGAACAAATTCGCGCGGTGGAAGATCTGGTTAACCAGCAGGTGCGTCGTAACCTGCCGGTGCAGACCGAACTGATGGCGTTGGAAGACGCGAAAGAGAAGGGCGCAATGGCGCTGTTCGGTGAGAAGTACGACGACAACGTGCGCGTGCTGACCATGGGCGACTTCTCCACCGAGCTGTGCGGCGGCACCCACGCCAGCCGCACCGGCGATATCGGCCTGTTCCGCATTCTGAGCGAATCGGGCACCGCGGCGGGCATCCGCCGTATTGAAGCGGTGACCGGCGCTGGCGCTATTGCTACGCTGCATCAGCAAAGCGATTTGTTGCAAGACGTTGCTCAGTTGGTGAAGGGCGACAGCAACAACCTGACCGATAAAGTGCGCTCGGTGCTCGATCGCACGCGCGTGCTGGAAAAAGAACTGCAGCAACTGAAAGATCAGCAGGCGGCGCAGGAAAGCGCGTCGCTGTCCAGCCAGGCGAAAGTGGTTAACGGCGTGAAGCTGTTGGTCAGCCAGTTGGACAATGTCGAAGCCAAAATGCTGCGCACCATGGTGGATGACCTGAAAAATCAATTGGGTTCGGCCATTATCGTGTTGGCGACGACGGCTGATGACAAAGTCAGCCTGGTCGCAGGCGTGACCAAGGATCTGACTGACCGCGTGAAAGCCGGCGAGTTGATCGGCAACGTGGCGCAGCAGGTCGGCGGCAAGGGCGGTGGTCGCCCTGATATGGCGATGGCGGGGGGGACGGATATCAACGCCCTGCCAGCGGCGTTAAACAGCGTAGAAGCCTGGGTGGCCTCAAAGCTGTGAACATAAATAAATAGCACGGACAAACGCCATAATACTTTGTTGATTATGGCGTTTTCATACTGTGCTAACACAATTTAGTTACAATTGCGGGAACAAAGTTTTTCTGGTCGGCTAAACTTACCATTATCTGAGGTGGGACCAAGTCTGCTTACACTTATTGTGGATTGCGCGGCTTACGTTTTCACCACATATGATGGATAATGACGGGGAAACTGAGAGACCCGACTCTTTTAATCTTTCAAGGAGCAAAGAATGTTAATTCTGACTCGTCGAGTTGGTGAAACCCTCATGATTGGCGATGAGGTTACGGTCACTGTGCTAGGGGTAAAAGGCAACCAGGTGCGTATTGGTGTGAACGCCCCCAAAGAGGTTTCAGTTCACCGTGAAGAAATCTATCAGCGCATTCAGGCAGAGAAGTCTCAGCAGACGACTTACTGATTCCGAAGCAGCGTCTCGTTGCCAGACGAGACGCTACTGCATCGTTTTACCCACTTCTTTCGTTCTCCCTCTTCTTTTTCGTGATTATTTTCCCGGTGAGTTTCCTGCTTTATTGCTGCAGACGTTGCGGTTGCCTGTTGATAAAACGCCCTTTTTGCCGTGAAATCGCCCATGTTGGGTGCGAATTGTGCAAACGCGCATGAGTTGGGAAAAATTGTTTGACTTAAAAGTCGGAGAAAGTAATATGTGCGCCACGCAGTGCCGATGAGCTTCTCCAAAGCAAGTTAGGCACAATTCGAAAGAAGCGTATGGTGAGGTGGCCGAGAGGCTGAAGGCGCTCCCCTGCTAAGGGAGTATGCGGTCAAAAGCTGCATCCGGGGTTCGAATCCCCGCCTCACCGCCATTTGCATCCGTAGCTCAGCTGGATAGAGTACTCGGCTACGAACCGAGCGGTCGGAGGTTCGAATCCTCCCGGATGCACCATATTTTGCAGTATGGTGGGGTAGTAACAACGTACCATACGGTATCAAAAAAGAATTCCTGTGCATCCGTAGCTCAGCTGGATAGAGTACTCGGCTACGAACCGAGCGGTCGGAGGTTCGAATCCTCCCGGATGCACCATTCTTAATCTCACTCGTCGCGAAGAGAAATCTTCAAGCGGGTGGAAGAAAAGAAAGTGTTACCAGGGAGGATAACGTTGCTTAAGCAACGGCCCGCAGGGTGAGGCGCTAGCGCCGAATCATCCTCCCGGATGCACCATTCTTCAAGTCTGGCTTTATTAGCAAAGTCGGCACGCGGTAAAAATAGTAATGCATCCGTAGCTCAGCTGGATAGAGTACTCGGCTACGAACCGAGCGGTCGGAGGTTCGAATCCTCCCGGATGCACCATCTAAGAGAAGCCCGCCTTAGCGGGTTTTTGCTTTTCTGTTATTCGTGAAACAGGCAAGCGGCAAAAACAGTCATGCATCCGTAGCTCAGCTGGATAGAGTACTCGGCTACGAACCGAGCGGTCGGAGGTTCGAATCCTCCCGGATGCACCATGTTTAACCTCCCGTATCGCGAAGAGAAATCGTCATGCGGGTGGTAAAAAGAAAGTGTCCTGGGGAGGATAACGTTGCTTTAGCAACGGCCCGCAGGGTGAGGCGTTGGCGCCGAATCATCCTCCCGGATGCACCATCTAAGAGAAACCCGCTTTGGCGGGTTTTTCGCTTTTCAGCATTTAGCCATTCTCTCTTCACCCCTTTCCTTCTTTGCATCCGATCGATCACAGCACATTCCGCTATGACGCAGTCAGCGACAACCCAACGGCTTTACGCTAAAGTAGTTTTCTTTCCTCAACGATCATGGAGTAACGATGTACGACCGCTACCAGGGTCTTATTTTCGACATGGACGGCACGATTCTGGACACTGAGCCAACGCACCGTAAAGCGTGGCGCGAAGTGCTGTCCCGTTATGGCATGACGTTTGATGAAGCGGCCATGGTGGCGCTGAGCGGTTCACCGACCTGGCGCATCGCTCAGGCGATTATCGCCAGCCATCAGGCCGATCTCGATCCCCATCACCTGGCGGCGGAGAAAACGCGCGCGGTGGAAGCGATGCTGCTGGATAGCGTGCGTCCCTTGCCATTGATCGAGGTGGTGAAGTCCTATCACGGCCGCCGTCCGATGGCGGTCGGCACCGGCAGCGAGCACCGCATGGCGGAAATGCTGCTGCGTCATCTCGGCCTGTTCAACTGCTTCGACGCGATCGTCGGTGCGGACGACGTGCAGCGCCATAAACCGGAGCCGGATACCTTCCTACGTTGTGCCGAACTGATCGGCGTGCCGCCGGAAAAATGCGTGGTGTTTGAAGACGCCGAGTTTGGCATTCAGGCGGCAAAAAATGCCGGCATGGCTGTGGTAGACGTTCGTACGCTGTGAGTAGTACGCTAGCCGTAATATCGTTATTTGGCAGCAGCTTCCTCAGTGCGACGCTGCTGCCGGGAAATTCAGAAATCGTTCTGGTCGCCTTGCTGACCCAGAGTCGCGTCTCGCCGGAGTTGCTGGTGCTGGCCGCGACCCTGGGCAATACGCTGGGTGGCTTGACCAATGTCATTATCGGGCGCCTGTTACCGGCGTTGAAACCACAGCGGGGGCTGGCAACGGCGCTCGGGTGGCTGCAACGCTTTGGCCCGGCTGCGCTGTTGCTCAGCTGGGTGCCGGTGGTGGGCGATTTGTTGTGCGTGTTGGCAGGTTGGCTGCGCATGCCCTGGGGCTCTGTCGCGCTGTTTCTGTGTATCGGAAAGGCGCTGCGTTACATCGTTTTGGCTATGATAACGGTACAGGGCATCGCCTGGTGGCAGTAACCAAGTGAATATAACTCAATATTCTCTCGGGTGCGGATTCAGTATGCTTACGAGTTATTGTTTTTAGAAGCGGGAGGTCAATTTGATCCCGGACGTATCACAGGCGCTTTCTTGGTTGGAAGCCCATCCCCAGGCATTAAAAGGCATTCGTCGCGGCATCGAGCGTGAAACGCTGCGAGTCACGCCGAACGGCACCTTGGCGACCACCGGGCATCCGGAAAAGCTGGGGGCGGCATTGACGCACCATTGGATCACCACGGATTTCGCCGAGGCGCTGTTAGAGTTCATTACGCCGGTTGATGACAATATCGATCACTTGCTGACGTTCCTGCGCGATATTCATCGCTACGTGGCGCGCAACATTGGCGATGAGCGCATGTGGCCGCTCAGCATGCCGTGCTTTATCGAAGCCGAGCAGGACATCGAGCTGGCGCAGTTCGGTTCGTCGAACATCGGCCGCATGAAGACGCTGTACCGTGAAGGGCTGAAGAATCGCTATGGCGCGCTGATGCAGACCATTTCCGGCGTGCACTACAACTTCTCGCTGCCGCTGGAATTTTGGCAGGCCTGGGCCGGCGTGCAGGACGCAGAAAGCGGTAAAGAGCAGATCTCGGCCGGTTATTTCCGCCTGATCCGCAACTATTACCGTTTCGGCTGGGTGATCCCGTATCTGTTCGGCGCATCGCCGGCCATTTGTTCTTCGTTCCTCAAAGGGCGCGAGACCAATCTGCCGTTCGAGCGCACCGAGCAGGGGATGTGCTACCTGCCGTACGCCACTTCGCTGCGCCTGAGCGATTTGGGTTATACCAATAAATCGCAGAGTAATCTGGGCATCACCTTCAACGATCTGCACACCTATGTGGCCGGTTTGAAGCGGGCGATCGCCACGCCTTCCGAAGAGTTCGCCAAGCTGGGCGTGAAAGAGGGCGATCGCTACCTGCAACTGAACAGCAACGTTCTGCAAATCGAGAATGAGCTGTATGCGCCGATCCGGCCAAAGCGCGTGACCCAAAGCGGCGAGACGCCGTCGGACGCGCTGCTGCGCGGCGGTATCGAATACATTGAAGTGCGTTCGCTGGACATCAACCCATTCTCGCCGATCGGCGTGGATGCGGTGCAGGCGCGTTTCCTGGATCTGTTCCTGGTGTGGTGCGCGCTGGCGGATGCACCGGAGATGAGCAGCGATGAGCTGCTGTGCACGCGCAAGAACTGGAACCGGGTGATCCTCGAAGGGCGCAAGCCGGGCCAGACCATCGGCATCGGCTGTGGCGCCAGCCATGAGCCGCTGGAGAAAGTCGGCAAGGCGCTGTTCGCCGATCTGCGCCGGGTGGCGGAAGTGCTGGACGGCGAAGCCGGCGATCGTCAATACCAGCAGGTGTGCGATGAGCTGGTTGCCGCGTTTGACGATCCTGAACTGACCTTCTCCGCGCGCATTCTCAAGGCAATGAAGGCGGAAGGCACCGGGCGCGTCGGTTTGCAGCTGGCGGAGCAGTATCGGCAGACATTGCTGGAAGAACCGTTGGAAATCCTGAACGAAGCCGAGCTGGATAAAGAGCGAGAAGCCTCGTGGCAGCGCCAACGCGACATAGAAGCCAATGATACGCTAAGCTTTGAAGCGTTCCTGAAGCAAAACGGCGGAAGCTGAAAAAGAAAAAGGCCACATCAATGTGGCCAAATATGCATCTCTGATGACAGGGATGATGATAACAAATGCGCGTCTTTCACATACTCAGACTCGCAGGGTTGGAAAAGGTTTCCTGGTTAGAAAAAAAAGTTTCGAAATAAATGCTCTTTTACGAGGAGGTAGCGAAATGCCATTGCTGGATAGCTTTACCGTCGATCATACCCGTATGGCAGCTCCGGCTGTCCGCGTTGCAAAAACCATGAAAACGCCTCATGGCGATACCATCACGGTGTTTGATCTGCGTTTTTGCCGCCCGAACCTGGAAGTGATGCCCGAGCGCGGCATTCACACGCTGGAGCACCTGTTCGCCGGCTTTATGCGTGACCACCTGAACGGCCAGGGCGTGGAAATTATCGACATCTCCCCGATGGGCTGTCGCACCGGTTTCTACATGAGCCTGATCGGCGTGCCGGAAGAGCAGCGCGTTGCCGATGCCTGGAAAGCGGCGATGGCCGACGTGCTGAAAGTGACCGACCAGCGCAAGATCCCTGAGCTTAACGAGTACCAGTGCGGCACCTACCATATGCACTCGCTGGAAGAAGCGCAGGAAATCGCCAAGCACATTCTGGATCACGGCGTGGTGGTGAACCACAACGACGAGCTGGCGCTGCCGAAAGAGAAGCTGCAGGAACTGCATATCTAGTCGTGCGTGGCCCGCAAAATAAAAAAAGACGCGATTTCGCGTCTTTTTTACGTTCTGGCCGAGGGCTAATGATGGCCGACGCTGGACTGCAGCGAGGTGATCGGCGTGACCCGCACCTGTTTAATCATGTTGCCCTGCACGTCGAGGATGTCGATATCGTAGTGGCCGATGCGCACCCGGGTGCCGATTTCGGGGATCTCTTCCAGCTCTTCCAGCAGCATGCCGTTGACGGTGCGAGCCTCGTTGGCCGGCAAGGTCCAGTTGAAGGCCTTGTTCAGCTCGCGCACGTTGGCGGTGCCGTCGATCAAGACCGAACCGTCGCTCTGCGGCGTGACTTCTTCCGCCAGCGTGGGTGACATCGAGGTGGTGAAATCGCCCACGATCTCCTCGAGGATGTCTTCCACCGTGACCAGGCCCTGAATGTCGCCGTACTCGTCGACCACGATGCCGACCTTCTCTTTGTTGCGCTGGAATTTCACCAGCTGCACGTTGAGCGGCGTGCCTTCCGGAACGAAATAGATCTCATCGGCGGCGCGCAGCAGGTTCTCTTTGTTGAACTCTTTTTTCTCGGTCATCAGGCGGTAGGCTTCGCGCACGCGCAGCATGCCGATCGCATCGTCCAGCGAGCTGCGATACAGCACGATGCGGCCGTGCGGCGAGTGGGTCAGCTGGCGCATGATCGACTTCCAGTCGTCGTTGACGTCGATGCCGACGATCTCGGTGCGCGGCACCATGATGTCGTTGACCGTCACCTTTTCCAGATCCAGCACCGAAATCAGCATGTCCTGATTGCGGCGGGAGATCTGCGACTGGGATTCGCGCACGATGGTGCGCAGCTCATCCTTGCTGACGGCGTCGCTGATGCGCACGTTGGTGCGAATGCCGAACAGGCGCAAGGTCAGGCTGGTGATGCCGTTGAGCAGCCAGACAAGCGGGAACATCACCTTTTGCAACGGGGCCAGCAGGACGCTGCTGGGGAAGGCGATGCGTTCCGGATAGAGTGCGGCGAAGGTCTTCGGCAGCACTTCGGCGAACAGCAGCACGGCGAAAGTCAGTATGCCGGTCGCAATCGCCACGCCGAGATCGCCATACAGCCGCATGCCGACGATGGTCGCCAGCGCCGAAGCGAGGATGTTGACCAGGTTGTTGCCGATCAGCACCAGGCCGATCAGCCGATCCGGTTTTTGCAGCAGCTTCTCGACCCGACGCGCCGAGCGGTTGCCCTGTTTGGACAGGTGACGCAGGCGATAACGGTTGAGCGTCATCATGCCGGTTTCGGAGGCGGAGAAGTAAGCGGAGACCACGATCATGATCACCAGGATAATGATGAGGGTCCCCGTCGACACATGCTCCAATGCAGTATTCCTTATAGAGAGGGAGAATTGAGCCAGGCTGGCCTAGCGCACCATCACCTGCTGAATCAGACGGCTGCCGAAGTAGGCGAGCGTCAGCAGGAAGGCGCCGGCGAAGCTGAACCAGACGACGCGGCGGCCGCGCCAGCCCTCATGGTAGTGGCCCCACAACAGCACGATATACACGAACCAGGCCATGATCGACAGCACGGCTTTATGCACGTTCTCTTTGCTGAACAGATTATCCATGTACAGCAGGCCGGTGCACAGAGTGAGCGTCAGCAGCACCACGCCGATCTGGGTGATATGGAACATCTTGCGCTCAATGCTCATCAGCGGCGGCATGTCGGCGCTGAAGGTCAGCTTCTTGTTTTTCAACAGGTAGTCGAGCCAGGCGAGCTGCAAGGCATAGAGCGCGGCGATGATCAGGGTGGCGTAAGAGAACAGCGCCAGGCCGATATGCACCATCAGTTCCGGGCTGGCCTCCAGGTGAGTGATGAACTCGCCGGGCATAAAGCTGGCGAAGGCCAGGTTGATCATCGCAAAGCTGTAGACGATTGGCAGCAGGAACCAGCCGCGATCGCGCGAAGCGACGAAGGTCATCACCGAGCAGATGATCAGGCTGACGATGGAACCAATGTTCAGCAGGCTGAGATTCTGCCCGGCGCTGACGTCAAAGATGCGCTGCTGCAGCGCGATGGCGTGGCAAATCAGCGCCACCACCGCCGAGACGAGGGCAAGCCGACGGTATTCGCTATTCTTCCGCAACAAACTGGGAATGATCAGTCCAAGGCTGAGCAGGTAGGCCATCAAAGCCACAATGGAGAAAACTGGCATAGCGTTTAATTTTGCTTCGGCGTGGTTAATTGGAGTGTCAGTATAACGTTGCGCGCGTTTCACTCCAACCTATCTCCAACGCTGAGGCAGAGATCCTGCTCGCTTCGTGTTATCATCGGCGCAATTGTGTCGCCGGAGCGGCCTGTCATTACACGTTGAGCATGAGACGATGTTTGAAAATTTAACCGATCGATTGTCGCGCACGTTGCGCAATATCAGCGGCCGCGGGCGGCTGACCGAAGAAAATATCAAGGAAACCCTGCGTGAAGTGCGTATGGCATTGCTGGAAGCGGACGTTGCGCTGCCGGTGGTGCGCGACTTCATCAACCGCGTAAAAGAGAGCGCGGTTGGCCATGAAGTCAACAAGAGCCTGACGCCGGGGCAGGAGTTCGTCAAGATCGTCAAGGGCGAGCTGATCGCCGCGATGGGCGAAGTCAACACCGAGCTGAATCTGGCGGCTCAGCCGCCGGCCGTGGTGCTGATGGCGGGCCTGCAGGGCGCCGGTAAAACCACCAGCGTCGGTAAGCTCGGCAAGTTCCTGAAAGAAAAACAGAAGAAGAAAGTGTTGGTGGTTTCCGCGGACGTTTATCGCCCGGCGGCGATCAAACAGCTGGAAACGCTGGCGGAAGGTGTCGGCATCGATTTCTTCCCGTCCGACGTCAAAGAAAAACCGATCGACATCGTCAACCGCGCGTTGCAGCAGGCCAAGCTGAAGTTCTATGACGTACTGATCGTCGATACCGCCGGCCGTCTGCACGTTGACGAAGCGATGATGGACGAGATCAAACAGGTGCACGCGGCCATCAAGCCGGTGGAAACCCTGTTCGTGGTCGACGCCATGACCGGCCAGGACGCCGCCAATACCGCCAAGGCGTTTAACGAAGCACTGCCGCTGACCGGCGTGGTGCTGACCAAGGTCGACGGCGATGCGCGCGGCGGTGCGGCGTTGTCCATCCGCCACATCACCGGCAAGCCGATCAAGTTCCTCGGCGTCGGCGAGAAGACCGAAGCGCTGGAGCCGTTCTATCCGGATCGCGTGGCGTCACGCATCCTGGGCATGGGCGACGTGCTGTCGCTGATCGAAGATATCGAAAGCAAGGTCGACCGCGAGCAGGCGGAGAAACTGGCCAACAAGCTGAAGAAGGGCGACGGTTTCGATCTGACCGACTTCCTGGAGCAGCTCAAGCAGATGCGCAACATGGGCGGCATGGCCAATATGCTGAGCAAGCTGCCGGGCGCGGGCCAGCTGCCGGATAACGTCAAGTCGCAGATGGACGACAAAGTGTTGGTGCGCATGGAGGCGATCATCAACTCGATGACGCTGAAAGAGCGCGCCAAACCGGAAATCATCAAGGGCTCGCGCAAGCGCCGCATCGCGATGGGGGCCGGCATGCAGGTGCAGGACGTCAACCGCTTGCTGAAGCAGTTCGACGAAATGCAGCGTATGATGAAGAAGATGAAGAAAGGCGGTATGGCGAAGATGATGCGTGGCATGAAAGGTATGATGCCGCCGGGCTTCCCAGGCCGCTGACGGGCCTCCGCACGCCGAGTGCGGGCGCTTTCAGCATTCGCCGTTCGCGGTGAAAACCGCCCGAAATTTGACAGGCTGCAAAAGTTGTCCCCTGCGATCGACGCTTTAGATTGCTTTTTGCGCCAAAATGAGTAAAATTTTCGGGCTTTTTATATTGCAACCGGGCCCCGTCCCTCAATGGGGCCCGGCTGTTTTATTAACTAAAGAGGATGTTATGGTAACAATTCGTTTGGCACGTGGCGGCGCTAAAAAGCGTCCGTTCTATCAAGTAGTAGTGACCGACAGCCGCAACGCTCGTGATGGTCGTTTCATCGAGCGCGTAGGCTTCTTCAACCCGATCGCTTCCGGTCAGGCTGAAGCACTGCGTCTGGACCTGGACCGCATCGAGCACTGGGTTGGTCTGGGTGCAACCGTTTCTGATCGCGTTCACGCGCTGATCAAAGACGCTAAGAAAGCAGCTTAATCTGTCGCGGTGGTGGCAATGAGCAAGCAACTCAAACCGGTAGCGCCTAAGCAGCCGATTGTACTCGGTAAAATGGGGTCCGCTTACGGCATTCGTGGTTGGCTCAGAGTGTTTTCATCCACCGAGAACGCCGAAAGCATTTTTGACTATCAGCCGTGGTTTATCCAGCAGGCGGGTCAGTGGCAGCATATCGAGTTGGAAGACTGGAAGCGCCACAGTCAGGATCTGATCATCAAAGTCAAAGGCATTGACGATCGGGACGCGGCGAATCTGCTGACCAATCGCGAGATTATGGTGGATTCTGAGCAACTTCCTCCGCTGGAGGGTGACGATTACTACTGGAAAGACCTGATGGGCTGCCAGGTAGTCACCACCGCCGGCTACGAGCTGGGTAAAGTCATCGATATGATGGAAACCGGCTCGAACGATGTGATGGTTGTGAAAGCGAACCTGAAAGATGCGTTCGGCATGAAGGAGCGGTTGATTCCGTTTCTTCATGGGCAGGTTATCAAGAAAGTCGATCTCACTGCCCGCGTGATTGAGGCAGATTGGGATCCTGGTTTTTGACCCCCGGATCAAACGGTCGAAGCAAGTGGAATAACGGTAAGGGGATTGGCTTGTGTTCATCGGTATTGTAAGCCTGTTTCCTGAGATGTTCCGCGCTATCACCGATTACGGGGTGACTGGCCGGGCAGTAAAAAATGGCCTGCTGAGCGTGCAGTGTTGGAGTCCGCGCGACTTCACCTACGACCGGCATCGTACCGTGGACGATCGCCCTTACGGCGGTGGCCCGGGAATGCTGATGATGGTGCAACCTTTACGGGAAGCCATTCATGCGGCGAAAGCAGCGGCAGGCGAGGGAGCAAAGGTGATTTATCTGTCACCTCAGGGGCGCAAGCTGGATCAAACCGGCGTGTGCGAACTGGCGGCCAATCAGAAGATGATTCTGGTGTGCGGCCGTTACGAAGGGATAGACGAGCGCGTAATCCAAACCGAAATTGACGAAGAATGGTCAATCGGCGATTACGTTCTCAGCGGCGGGGAACTGCCGGCGATGACCCTGATTGATTCAGTCGCCCGTTTCATACCGGGTGTGCTGGGCCATCAGGCCTCAGCGGAGGAAGACTCTTTCGCCGATGGATTGCTGGACTGCCCGCACTATACCCGCCCCGAGGTGTTGGAAGGAATGGAAGTACCGCCGGTTCTACTGTCGGGCAACCATGCCGAGATACGTCGCTGGCGCTTAAAGCAGTCGCTGGGCCGAACCTGGCTTAGAAGACCTGAACTTCTAGAAAGCCTAGCTCTGACTGACGAGCAAGCGGTGTTGCTGGCTGAGTTCCAACGGGAACATCAGACCAGGCAACAGGACTATGAAGGAAACGTCTGACATCAGACGGGACCGATATATCAGTTTACCTAGGGTAAGAGACATATTATGAGCAACATTATTAAGCAACTTGAACAAGAGCAGATGAAACAAGACGTACCTGCATTCCGTCCGGGTGATTCCGTGGAAGTGAAGGTATGGGTCGTTGAAGGTAGCAAAAAACGTCTGCAGGCATTCGAGGGCGTGGTTATCGCTATCCGTAACCGCGGTCTGCACTCTGCATTCACTGTTCGTAAGATTTCCAACGGCGAAGGTGTTGAGCGCGTATTCCAGACTCACTCCCCAGTAATCGACAGCATTACTGTTAAACGTCGTGGTGCCGTTCGTAAAGCTAAACTGTACTACCTGCGTGAACGTACTGGTAAGGCTGCTCGTATCAAAGAGCGTCTGAACCGCGTTAACTAACGCTGCATCCAAAAGTTAATAGTTATCAGGGGTTGGCCTATGCCAACCCCTTTTTTTATCTTAAAACCTCGACAGGTTGCATTTGCGAGATTTCATCTGCGCATCGCCAACTTAATAAAGCCTGCATAAGCAGGCTTTTTGCATTACAGCGCCGCGGCGCTTTGTTTCTGCTGACTCTCCGGCGGGTGAGGCTGCGCCGGGATAATGTCATCGCCAGGTTTGACGATCACCCTCGCGACGGATTCGTGCGTGGCGAACGTGCAGCTGCAATTGATGTTGCGGCATTGATGGTAACGCTCTTTGGTCGACTCGCTCAGATAGCGGCTGGAGCGAGTGTGGGCCACGTGACCGCATAATGGACAGTGCATCATAAGAACCCCCTTGAACAAATTAAGTGAAATTGTTGTGGCATCACTACTTAGGCGAGCGAGCCCGTCATGATGAGGCAATACCTTGCAAGCACAGTGCACGTTCCATGGCGCGTCGCTGTTCCAGCCCCTTGTTTTTCTTTCCATTTACATAAACCCAGCGTGGCAACTGATCGCAGGCCTGCTGCCACTGACCCTGCTGCAGCAGCGCGACCAGCGTGGAATGGCAGGCGGCGCTGATACCCACGTTGAAGGCGAAGGCGATCACCGCATCATAGGTTTCTTGCGAGAGCGTTTGCGGCAGACAGGCGGCCATGCCGCGCTCGGTGCGGCGAACATCGTCTACCAAATCCACAGCGGCTTTCCGTTCATCTATCGCCTTGCCCGGGATGACGCCGGCGGTGTGCCCAATGCCCTGTGTCCATACCCCGGCGTTGCACTGGTAAGGAGACAGTCGGCAACCTTCGAGATCGGCGATCAGCCTGAGGCCGGTTTCTGAGGTTTGCAGCTCGCCGAACGACGGCAACAACACGGCGATGGCTAAAACGGCGGCGACGCTGCAGCGTTTAACGATTGCACTCATCGAAAATTTTCCTCCGTGATGCCGCATTGCGCTCAATAGCCTTCAAGATCTGCAGGCTTTTACGTCGGTAATACCAGTTCACCAGGAAAGTGCCGATGCCTACTGCGGCGCCGACTAAAAAAGCAATGTCCTGCGGAGACAGTTTGCCCAGCCAGGCGAGGAACAGCGCCATGGCATAGGTGATGAATGAGGTGATTTTCTCCATAGCTTATGCTCGCTTCGTTTACAGAACCTCGGGATCCGAAGGTATCGATGCGTGGCAGCTCGCTATCGATATCCGTCATGCTCCTGGCTCGTATAATAATTACTGTATATGCATACAGTATTAAGCTATTTGCTAAAGTCGTCAATGGGTGGGGTGAATATTTTTAGCAGATTGTGCAAAAGGTGACTGCAGGCATAAAAAAAGCCCATCGATGATGGGCTTCGAGAAATAATGGGCGGGCAGGTTACAGGCCGTAGACCAGCGTGACCGAGGTTGTCGTGTCGGTGTTCTTCGGCGCGGAGGCCGGTGGCTTGCTGTTGTAGGTCACAGTGTAAGCTACGCGCAGTGAAAAGCGATCGTTGATCGCCACGTTCAACGCGCTTTCCGAGTTCAGCGTGGTTTCTTCGTTCGCCAGTGCGGAGACGCCCTGAATGAACTTGGTGTTGTCGGTGAGCTGATAGGAATAGTTGGCCGCGCCATAGGCCAGCCCTTTGGTCGAGCGGCCGCCGCCATGGTATTCGTCATGGCGCACGCCGGGACCGAATTCCACCCGCAGGTCGCTGAGCGGCCCGTTGAGGATTTGACGGCCATAGCCGCTGGTCAGCGTGGAGCGTGAGTCGTAACCGTTGAAACGGTCGCTCAGCCAGCTGGCCTGGCCGAACAGGTAGTTGCGATCGGTCAGGTTATAGCGCGTACGGCCGCCGGCCTGATACTTTTCGGACGAGCGCACGTTGGAAGAGGTGGTGTTGTTGGCCGCCCCCCACAGGCTGTACGCCGCGTCGGTGTTGAACCAGGTCATGTTGGTGTTGGCCAACAGAGTGGAACTCTGCGAGTTGCCGGACTGGGCGTTGTAGCCCGCCTGCACGTTGCCTTCGAACGGTTTCTTGGCGGTGGCCGGATCGTCCATCGCGGTGAAAAGCGTATTGTCGGCAAGGGCTGAAACACTGGTGAAAGTCGTTAAGCAGCAAATATACAGCGGAAAAGCGCGACGAGCGCGGGAAGAGAGCATCTTGGATCCAGTTGTTAAGGGTGATTATTGTTGATGACGGTCACATTATATCGGTTCATTTCGGCGACAAAAATAGCCGCCATTAGCTTAAGTTTTTAATTTTTATCCCTCATTTATTCGCTTTTCTTCTACTTAAATTCATCGCTTTCGACGGCATTTCGTGCTGATCCTGCTTCGCCCGGCCGCCGGTGCCGAGATGGGGCGTGCATCCTCGCTGTAAAATATAATGTACAAATATGTTTACGATAAATGGCTTTGTTAGGCAGGAGGGGTTACAGCGTGATGATGGGCTGTTTAATTGTTTAATATATTGTATTTGTTTGGTTTAAATCTATTTTCGCAACCCTGACTCAAAGGTGTTTTAAGCAAGATAATGACGGTAATCTTTTATTTACAGAAAATGGATTGAAAACTTTACATATCGTGTTAGGGTAGACCCCTGAAACGCTCAATGTTCCATTTCAACGCATAACGCCAAACGACAGGAATAGCATCATGCAAAAAGACGCGCTCAATAACGTACACATCAGTGCAGAACAGGTTCTCATCACGCCGGAGGAGCTGAAGAACCAGTTCCCGCTCAGCGCCGACGACGAAAATGAAATCGCCACTGCGCGTAACACCATCGCCAACATTTTGCAGGGGCGCGATCATCGCCTGTTGGTGGTGTGTGGGCCTTGTTCGATCCACGATCCGGATGCGGCGCTGGACTACGCCCGTCGTTTGAAAACCCTGGCGGCTGACTTGAGCGATCAGCTGTATATCGTTATGCGCGTCTACTTTGAAAAACCCAGAACCACTGTCGGCTGGAAAGGTTTGATCAACGATCCGTACATGGACGGTTCGTTTGACGTTGAAGCAGGCTTGCATATCGCGCGTCGCCTGTTGCTGGATCTGGTGGGCATGGGCTTGCCGTTGGCTACCGAAGCGTTGGATCCGAACAGCCCGCAGTACCTGGGCGATTTGTTCAGCTGGTCGGCGATCGGCGCGCGTACCACCGAATCTCAGACCCACCGAGAAATGGCATCCGGCCTGTCGATGCCGGTCGGGTTCAAAAACGGCACCGACGGCAGCCTGGGCACCGCCATCAACGCCATGCGCGCCGCTGCCATGCCGCATCGCTTCGTCGGCATTAACCAGGCAGGTCAGGTTTGCCTGCTGCAGACTCAGGGCAACCCGGATGGGCACGTGATCCTGCGCGGCGGCAAAACGCCGAACTACAGCGCTGAGCACGTTGCGGCCTGTGAAAAACAGATGCTTGAGGCGGGACTCCACCCGTCCTTGATGATAGATTGCAGCCATGGCAACTCGAATAAAGACTATCGCCGTCAGCCGGCGGTTGCCGAGTCCGTGGTGGAGCAGATCAAGGCGGGTAACCGCTCAATCACCGGCATTATGCTGGAGAGCCATCTGCATGAGGGCAATCAGTCTTCCGAACAGCCGCGTGCAGACATGCGTTACGGTGTGTCCGTCACCGACGCCTGCATCAACTGGGAGAGTACGGAAACCCTGTTGCGCCATATGCATCAGGAACTCGGCGCTGCGCTGACGGCCCGCACGGGAGAAAAGTAAGTTATGGTGGCAGAACTGACCGCGCTGCGCGATCAAATCGATGAGGTGGATAAAGCGCTGCTGGATCTGCTGGCGAAACGCCTGCATCTGGTAGCGGAAGTGGGCGAAGTCAAAAGCCGTCATGGCCTGCCGGTTTACGTACCGGAGCGCGAAGCCGCGATGCTGGCCTCGCGTCGCCAGGAGGCGGAAAACCTCGGGGTGCCGCCGGATCTGATCGAGGACGTCTTGCGCCGCGTGATGCGCGAATCGTACGTCAGCGAGAATGATAAAGGCTTTAAAACTCTGTGTCCGCAGCTGCGGCCGATCGTCATCATCGGCGGCAACGGCCAGATGGGCCGGCTGTTCAACCGCTTGCTGACGCTGTCGGGTTATCAGGTCAGGGTATTGGATCAGGAAGATTGGCCGCAGGCGGAACAGCTGCTGGCAGACGCCGGCATGGTGATCGTCAGCGTGCCGATCCATGTGACCGAGCAGGTGATAAGCCGCCTGCCGACGCTGCCTGCCGACTGTATTCTGGTGGATTTGGCGTCGGTGAAGAACCGTCCGCTGCATGCGATGTTGGCGGCGCACAGCGGCCCTGTGGTGGGATTGCACCCGATGTTCGGCCCGGACGTGGGCAGCGTGGCGAAGCAGGTAGTGGTTTACTGCGACGGCCGCCAGCCGGAGGCTTACCAATGGTTGCTTGAGCAGCTGCAGGTGTGGGGCGCGCGGCTGCATCGCATCAGCGCGGTCGAACACGATCAGAACATGGCGTTTATTCAGGCGCTGCGGCACTTCGCCACCTTCGCCTACGGGTTGCATCTGGCGGAAGAGAACGTGCAACTGGAGCAGTTGCTGGCGCTCTCCTCGCCGATCTACCGGTTGGAGCTGGCGATGGTTGGCCGCCTGTTTGCGCAGGATCCGCAACTTTACGCCGATATCATCATGTCGTCGGAAGAAAACGTGGCGCTGATTAAGCGTTACTACCAGCGCTTCGGCGAGGCGATAAAGCTGTTGGAGCATGGCGACAAACAGGCGTTTATCGACAGTTTCCGCAAGGTGGAGCACTGGTTCGGCGATTACGCCCAACGCTTCCTGGTGGAGAGCCGCACGCTGTTGCGGCAGGCTAACGACAGCCGACAGTAAAACGCGGGCGGTAAACGTAAAGGGTTCGGCTTGGCCGAACCTTTTTTTATGGTTTCAGGATGGGTTGACCGGCACCACGGTGTCGCTTGGGTAACAGCCCAGTACCTTCAGCGAGCGGGTGATTGGCGCCAGATCGCGCAGCGCTTTTTGCATCGCGTCGGCACGCAGATTGGCTTGCACATCGATATAAAACATCTCTTCCCACGGATTGCCGTTGATCGGGCGTGATTCCAGTTTGGTCATGATGATGCCGTTGTCGCGCAGAACCAGCAGCGCTTCGACCAACGCGCCGGATTGCTGGCCGGTTGCCATAATCAGCGTGGTTTTGGCCGGCACCTGTTCAGATACGTCGATCGCTTTGCGCGCCAGGACGATGAAGCGAGTGATGTTCTGCTGCTGGTTGGCGAGGTTGTGTTCCAGCACCTGCAGCCCGTACAACGCGCCGCCGGCCTCGCTGCCCAGCGCCGCCACCTTCGGCGAATTCAGCTTGGCGACTTTCTCCATCGCCGCGGCGGTGCTTTCGGTGTACTCGATTTTCCAGTGCGGGAAGCGGTTAAGGAACTGGCTGCACTGTTGGAACGGCTGCGGATGGCTGTAGACGGTTTCAATCTGGCTCAGGTCGCTATCGCCGGCCACCAGAACACAGTGGTCGATCGGGTTGGTCAGTTCGCCGACGATCGACAGGCTGGTGTGCTGCAGCAGATCGTACACCTCGTTAATCGAACCGGAACTGGTATTCTCGATCGGCAAAATTGCGTAGTCCGCCTGGCCGGTTTCCACCTGGGCGAAAATATCTTGAAACTTCTGGCAGCCGCATTCGATCAGCCGATCGAAGTGGCGGGCAGCGTATTGGCGCGCCGCCAGATGTGAATAAGAGCCTTTCGGGCCGAGGAAAGCGATGCGGGCGGAATGCTGGCTGACGGGGTTGAGCTGGTGCTGCAACAACGCCTGCTGGGTCAGAACGGAGTCTTCAATGATCAGTTGGAACAGGCGGGTGACGTAGAAACCGTCCAGGTCGTAAGGCTTGGCGGCGGCGATCAGCGCATCCAGCAGATCGCGTTCGCGCTCTTTGTCACGGATCGGGCGGTGAGAGTGCAGCTTGGTCTTGCCGACTTCGATCGCCAGCTCACGGCGTTCCGCCAGCAAGGCCAACAGTTTCAAGTCCAGTGCGCTGATGCGCTCGCGCAGCACCAATAACGGGTTGTCAGTCATAATCAGCTTCCGCCTTCAGTTCTTATTCGTTGTAAAACAGCCATAAAAAAAGCCCCCTGTTTCCAGGAGGCCTTGTTGTTCGTCTTCGCATTCTTTCTCACACGACGAAACGCCTCCCAGTCAGGGGAAGGTAAAAAAGAATGCGAAGAAAAACGGTGTGCGTGGCATGGTCTACCTAAGGTTAATGCGAACAGGTTTTAAAGTAACCGCTGGCTTTTACCTCGTCAACAAAAATACCCGACAAAAAACGCGCCCCTGGGCGCGTTTGATGCGGCAATCGCTGTCGGACGGTTATTCCTGCTCTTGCGTGACTTCCGGCACAATGTCTTTCACGCTGGCATTGCAGCGGCGCGCTTCGCCTTTGTGCTGCACTTTGTTCAACTGGCGCTCCAGTTTGGCGATCAGCTCGTTAACGGCGGTATACATGTCATCATGTTTGGCGCTGGCGACCAGCGGGCCGTTAGGCGTAGTAATGGTAGCGTCGGCGACAAACCCTTGCGGCTCTTTGGATAAGACGATATGCGGGTTAATCAGCTGGGTCTGCCATTTTTCCAGTTTGGTGAGACGGTCTTCGACGTGATTGCGGATTGCGGGAGTGATATCCATTTGTTTGCTGGTAATGTTCAATGTCATATAACTTACCTCTCTGTCTTTCCGTCTTGGTGAATCCAGCATACCCCGCTTTTTGTTTAAATGCGTGATGTAAATCACGATTTTTTGTCACTTTTTGCAAAGTTAGTTCAATCTGTGATTCAGCATCTGAATTGGCTATCTAATGCTTGAGAGTTGCCGCCGGATGGCGCATTATCGATGAGTTGACCGGTGAGGAGCGCTAGCTAACACCGTGTTTTTACTTGTGTATTTTTCCAGTAAAAACCAGGTCGACGCCAATGAAAACGGCAGCCTTGGCTGCCGTTTGGTTTTTCTGCCGGTGCCGACGCGCGCTTATTGCGGGTTGGCGGCGATCACTTTGGCCACTTTGTCAGCCTGGCCGTTCAGCTGCAGCTGCTTGTAGGCATTTTCCATCAGCGGCAACACGTCGTGCGTCGCTTTGGTATCCGGGAATTCACGCAACATCTGCTCAGCGCGATTAACGACCGCGACGTAAGCACCGCGTTTAGTGTAGTATTCCGCCACCGAAAGCTCATACTTGGCCAAACGATCTTTCAGATACACCAAACGCTTGTTGGCGTCGGTCGCGTATTGGCTGTTCGGGTATTGCTGAATCAACTGGCTGAAGTCGCGGAACGCAGCGCGAGCGTGCTGAGGATCGCGGTCAGAACGGTCAACCCCGAAGAAGCCCTGCAGCGCGCTGTCATCAAGCGCCATGTCGGTCAGGCCGCGCATGTACATCACGTAATCGATGTTCGGGTGCGTCGGGTTCAGACGCATGAAGCGATCGATGGATGCCTGAGCCATCGGCAAGTCGGCAGCCTTATAGTAGGCGTAAATCAAATCCAGCTGTACCTGCTGGGAATACGGCCCGAAAGGATAGCGGTTATCTAACGCTTCGAGTTGCGTAATAGCGCCCTTGAAGTTACCGTCCTGCAGTTTTTGCTGCGCGGTAGCATAGATTTCCGAAGGCGGGTTGTCGGGAACCGCATCCTTGGATGTGGAGCAACCTGCCAGCGCCAGGCTCAACGTGGCTGCCGCCACCAGATATTTCATACGCGTCATGACGTTTTGATTATCCTCAGGGTGTTATTCCGGGAGACTGTCCGTTAAGCTCCCGACAAAGACCAGGTACAATAGCACATTATATTAAACGGCATCGCCGTGAAAACCCAACGTTAACGAAGAAGCTGCATATGGCACAACAAGTACAACTCACCGCAACGGTGGCCGAATCTCAACTCGGACAACGTTTAGATCAGGCTTTGGCTGAATTGTTCCCTGATTATTCACGATCTCGCATAAAAGAGTGGATCCTGGGCGATCGGGTGAAGGTCAATGGCAAAACGTCAAACAAACCGAAAGAGAAGGTGCTGGGCGGAGAGACAGTCGCCATCGATGCACAGATAGAAGAAGAAGCGCGTTGGGAGCCGCAGGATATCGCGCTGGATATCGTCTATGAAGACAGCGATATCCTGGTGATCAACAAGCCGCGCGATTTGGTGGTGCACCCTGGCGCCGGTAACCCGGACGGCACGGTGCTCAATGCGCTGCTGCATCACTACCCGGAAATCGCCGACGTGCCGCGTGCCGGCATCGTGCACCGTCTGGATAAAGACACCACCGGCCTGATGGTGGTGGCGAAAACCGTGCCGGCGCAAACCCGGCTGGTGGAGGCGCTGCAGGCGCGCGAAATCACCCGTGAATACGAAGCGGTGGCGATCGGCACCATGACGGCAGGCGGTACGGTAGAAGAACCCATCGCGCGCCATTCCACCAAGCGCACTCACATGGCGGTGCACCCGATGGGTAAGCCGGCGGTGACGCACTATCGCATTATGGAGCACTTCCGCGCGCACACTCGTCTGCGCCTGCGTCTGGAAACCGGCCGTACTCACCAGATCCGCGTGCACATGGCTTACATTAGCCATCCGCTGGTGGGCGATCCGCTGTACGGCGGCCGTCCGCGTCCGCCGAAAGGCGCTTCGGAGGCCTTCATCAACACGCTGCGCGGCTTTGACCGCCAGGCGCTGCACGCTACCATGCTGCGTTTGTATCACCCGATCAGCGGCATCCAGATGGAGTGGCATGCGCCGCTGCCGCAGGACATGGTTGATCTGATTAACGCGCTGAAGGCGGACACCGAAGAATTCAAAGATCAGATGGACTGGTAATGCGCTCGCTCATTCTGCCCGACTGGCCGTTGCCTCCCGGCGTTAAAGCTTGCAGCACCACGCGCGATGGTGGCGTCAGCCTGCCACCTTATGACTCGCTGAACCTCGGCGCTCACGTGGGTGACGAGGCGCAAGCGGTGAAGCGCAATCGGGAACGGTTGGTTACCGCCGCCGGCTTGCCGCAGATGCCGGTATGGCTCGAGCAGGTGCACGGCACCCGCGTGGTGACGTTGACGGGACAAGCGCCCGCCGATCTGCGGGCGGATGCGGTGTACAGTAACGTGCCGGGTCAGGTGTGCGCAGTGATGACGGCGGATTGTCTGCCGGTGCTGTTCTGCTCGCAGCACGGTGACGAAGTGGCAGCCGCTCACGCCGGTTGGCGTGGGCTATGCCACGGCGTGCTGGAGCAAACCGTGGCGGCGTTCAGCGCCGCACCGGGCCAAATCAGCGCCTGGCTGGGGCCGGCGATCGGCCCGCAGCAGTTCGAGGTCGGGCCGGAGGTGCGCGCCGCTTTCATGGCGGAAGACGCTGAGGCCGCAGCGGCATTTACCCCGCACGGCGATAAATTTTTGGCTAATATCTACTTGCTGGCTCGCCAACGCTTGTTGCGTGCGGGCGTTCAGGCCATTTATGGCGGCGACCGCTGTACGGTTAACGAAATGAGCCATTTTTTCTCCTATCGACGCGATGGAATAACCGGACGTCTGGCAAGTTTAATCTGGCTGATATAACCTATTGAATTAGGACGATCCAACGACGCATGGCGTTGTACCGAAAATTTAGCGTCGAGATAACCTTGAAAATTTGAGGGATGACCTCATTTAATCTCCAGTAGCAATTTCGACCCATCTTGGAGGTGTTATGCGTCTGGATCGTCTTACCAACAAATTCCAGCTTGCCCTCGCCGATGCCCAGTCACTAGCCCTTGGGCACGACAACCAGTTTATTGAACCGCTACATCTGATGAGCGCCCTGCTCAATCAGGAAGGGGGCACGGTTCGTCCACTATTAACTTCCGCAGGTATCGATGCCGGGCGTGTGCGCACCGAGATCGAACAGGCGCTGTCCCGTTTACCGCAGGTAGAAGGCACCGGTGGTGACGTTCAACCGTCCCACGAGTTGGTGCGCGTTCTGAACCTGTGCGACAAGCTGGCGCAAAAGCGTGCGGACAAATTCATTTCTTCCGAGCTGTTTGTGCTTGCGGTGCTGGAAGACCGCGGCTCGTTGACCGACTTGTTGAAAGCGGCCGGCGCGACGGCCGACAAAATCAGCAAAGCCATTGAACAAATGAGAGGCGGTGACAGCGTGGAAGACCAAGGCGCCGAAGACCAACGGCAGGCATTGAAGAAATACACTATCGATCTGACCGAACGTGCTGAGCAGGGCAAACTTGACCCGGTGATCGGCCGTGACGAAGAGATCCGTCGCACCATTCAGGTGCTGCAACGCCGTACCAAAAACAACCCGGTGTTGATCGGCGAGCCTGGCGTGGGTAAAACCGCCATCGTCGAAGGCCTGGCGCAGCGCATCATTAACGGCGAAGTGCCGGAAGGGCTGAAGCACAAGCGCGTATTGTCCCTCGATATGGGCGCCTTGATCGCCGGCGCCAAATATCGCGGCGAGTTTGAAGAGCGTCTGAAAGGCGTGCTCAACGATCTGGCCAAGCAGGAAGGCAGCGTTATCCTGTTTATCGACGAACTGCACACCATGGTCGGCGCCGGTAAGGCGGATGGCGCGATGGACGCAGGCAACATGCTGAAGCCGGCGCTGGCGCGCGGCGAGCTGCACTGCGTCGGTGCCACCACGCTGGATGAATACCGTCAATATATAGAGAAGGATGCGGCGCTTGAACGTCGTTTCCAGAAAGTGTATGTGGCTGAGCCGAGCGTGGAAGACACCATTGCTATTCTGCGCGGCCTGAAAGAGCGTTACGAACTGCACCACCACGTGCAGATAACCGACCCGGCCATTGTGGCGGCGGCAACGCTTTCGCACCGCTATATCGCCGATCGTCAATTGCCGGACAAGGCTATTGACCTTATCGACGAAGCGGCGTCCAGCATTCGCATGCAGATGGACTCCAAGCCGGAGTCGCTCGACAGGCTTGAGCGTCGCATCATCCAATTGAAACTGGAACAGCAGGCGCTGAATAAAGAGTCTGACGACGCCAGCAAGAAACGCCTGGACATGCTGAGCGATGAGCTGGGGCAGAAAGAGCGCGAATACTCGGAGCTGGAAGAAGAGTGGAAAGCGGAAAAAGCGTCGCTCTCCGGCACCCAGAATATCAAGGCTGAACTCGAGCAGGCCAAAATCACCCTGGAGCAGGCGCGTCGCGTCGGCGATCTGGGGCGGATGTCGGAACTGCAGTACGGCAAAATCCCTGAGCTGGAAAAACAGCTCGCCGCCGCCACGCAGGCCGAAGGCAAGAGCATGAAGCTGCTGCGCAACCGGGTGACCGATGCGGAGATTGCCGAAGTGCTGGCGCGTGCGACCGGGATCCCGGTCGCAAGAATGCTGGAAGGCGAGCGCGACAAGCTGCTGCGCCTGGAACAAGAACTGCATTCGCGAGTGATTGGCCAGGACGAAGCGGTCAGCGCTGTCTCCAATGCGATCCGCCGCAGCCGTGCGGGGCTGTCCGATCCTAACCGACCGATCGGTTCGTTCCTGTTCCTCGGTCCGACCGGGGTAGGGAAAACCGAGCTTTGCAAGGCGCTGGCTTCGTTCCTGTTCGACAGCGACGACGCCATGGTGCGTATCGATATGTCCGAGTTTATGGAGAAACACTCCGTTTCGCGTCTGGTCGGCGCGCCTCCGGGCTATGTCGGTTATGAAGAAGGCGGCTACCTGACGGAAGCCGTACGTCGCCGGCCTTATTCGGTGATTCTGCTGGATGAAGTCGAGAAAGCGCACCCGGACGTGTTCAATATTCTGTTGCAGGTGTTGGATGACGGCCGCCTGACCGATGGTCAAGGCCGCACCGTCGATTTCCGCAATACCGTGGTGATCATGACGTCCAACCTGGGTTCCGATCTGATCCAGGAGCATTTCGGTCAGATGAACTACGCGCAGATGAAGGAGTCGGTGATGGAGATGGTGAGTCACCACTTCCGTCCGGAGTTCATCAACCGTATCGACGAAGTGGTGGTGTTCCACCCGCTGGGCGAGAAACACATCGCCGCGATCGCCAAGATTCAGTTGTCGCGTCTGTACAAGCGTTTGGAAGAGCGCGGTTACGAAGTGACCATGACCGAACCGGCCCTGGCGCTGTTAAGCAAAACCGGCTACGACCCTGTATATGGCGCACGCCCGTTGAAACGCGCTATTCAGCAGGAAATCGAGAACCCGCTGGCACAACAAATCCTGTCCGGCAAGTTGTTACCTGGCAAGCTGGTGACGTTGGATGTGGAAAACGACCATATCGTTGCCCGCCAATAACGGCGATTAAGGATAATAAAGATGAAAGGGAGCGGGGGACCGCTCCCTTTTCTTTATCTTCGTTTGTCCCTATTTACAGGGGTTGCCGCTATTACTGCCCTAAAACTGGTATTTTTTGACTAATAAATATCCTAAAAAGTCGTTTTTGGTGATTATTTGAACGCTTGAAAAGTTTTTTGCATTTAGGGGTTGCGGCCTGCCGAGAACTCCCTATAATGCGCCTCCACTGACCGGGAACAACGACTGACAAGCCGCCGGGTCAGCGAGAAGAAAGCGAAATAAACGCTTGACTCTCCGGGTGAAAAGCGTAATATACGCAGCCC